>WRLK01000012.1 GCA_009777635.1 Oscillospiraceae bacterium
ACTGTTTCGTCTGAAGCTCTTTCCATGTGCCCTCGGCATGGGACTAAACTAAATATGGTGATTTCCAGTTTTTTGTGCTTGACTGGAGGTCACTACATAACAGGAGTGTATTTATAATGATTGACAAGTTGTATAAAAAGATCAACAAAATGCACGCCGTTTTCCTTTCAGCCTTACTTTGCCTGTTACTTATACTGCCGGCCTTTGCGTCAGGCGCGCCGGATAAGGGGTACTTGATCATAGAAGACAACCCCGTACCGCTTGCGGCGGCGCAGGTACTGACTCCGACGGCGCCCGGCAAGAATACGGAAAGCGGCGGCGGCGCCACGCTTGATTATTCAAACAGCTCCGAGGGTTATGTTATGGCGAAGGCTTCCGGCGGGAAGTTCAAAATACAAATTACCAAGCAGGGTGGCAAGACATATACCTACGACTTAAACGGCAAAGGAAATTACGAAACGTTTCCGCTGACAGGCGGCAACGGAAAATACAGCATCGGGATATTTAAACAGGTTTCAGGAAACCAGTACGCGCAGTCGCTTATGAAAAACATTGACGTCAAGCTGAAAAGTGCAAATCTGCCGTTTTTGTATCCCAACCAGTTTGTGAACTTTAACAAAAACTCCAAAGCCGTGGCAAAGGGCGTTGAGGTTGCAAGCGGCTCAAGCAGCCAGATTGACACTGTTACGAGGGTTTACAATTTTGTAATCTCAAGCCTTACTTATGATACGGCTAAGGCTACCTCCGTACAGCCGGGTTATGTGCCGAACGTAGATTCGGTGCTTGCCGCAAGAAAAGGCATTTGCTTTGATTACGCCTCGTTGATGGCGACGATGCTGAGAACCCAGGGGATTCCCACGCGCCTTGAGGTCGGTTATGTTTCGGGCGGCGCTTACCATGCCTGGATTTCCGTCTATATAAACGGCGTCGGCTGGATTAACGACGTGATTTATTTCGACGGCAAAAGCTGGAGCCTGATGGACCCGACATTTGCGTCAAGCGGAGGCGGCGCCGCCGCAAGATTCATAGGCGACGGTAAAAATTATAGCGTTCAGTTTTTATATTAAAAGATAAAAATAGTTTAAAAATAAAGAGGTGTGGGAATGGCAAACCGGACACTTACGGCGGATACTCTGTCAGCCAGCGAGCTTTCGGCGTTCTGCGCGCAAATTGCCATGATAATGAAATCAGGCATCTCCGTTGGAGAAGGTATATCCATAATGTGCGAGGATACGAAAAACCCGCAGGGACGTGAGGTTTTAGAGAAAATCCGCGAGGATATCGATACCGGCGCATCCTTTAACCAGGCGATTGCGGCTACCGGAAAGTTCCCGAAATACATGGTCGATATGTCTGAAATCGGGGAAGCCACAGGAAAACTCGACGACGTTATGGACTCCCTTTGCCTTTACTATGAGCGCGAGGAGAACATATCGAAAAACATCCGCAACGCCGTTACATACCCGCTTATCATGATTGCGATGATGATAGTCGTAATCCTTGTCCTGATCGTCAGGGTCATGCCTGTCTTCAACGAAGTTTTTATCCAGCTCGGCAGCGAGATGACGGATTTTTCGCTCGCCATCATGAACCTTGGGATAATAATCGGGCGGTATTCGTTTGTCTTTATAGGGCTCATCGCCGTCTTCGTCGTATTATATGCCGTTTTGCGCCATACCCAAGGCGGCCGGCGGATACTTGCAAAGTGGGCGGCAAGCTTTGTCGCTACAAGAAGCTTAAACGCGAAAATCTCTTCCGGGCGGTTTGCCTCGGCGATGTCCCTCATGCTTTCAAGCGGCCTTGACACCGACCAGTCGCTCGATATGGTATACAATCTTGTCGACAACGAGTATATCCGCGGCAAAATCACGCTTTGCAAGAAACATATCTCGGAGGGCTCAACGTTTTCAGACGCGCTTGTGAAATCCGAAATGTTCACGGGTATCTACGCAAGGATGATAAACGTCGGCTTTAAAACAGGCTCGGTGGACATGGTCATGCGCAAGCTCGCAGACCGGTACGAGGAAGAGGTCGACAGCCAGATCGGAAACATCATCTCCGTGCTTGAGCCGACGCTTGTCGCGATTCTTTCCATAATCGTCGGAATGATTCTGCTGTCGGTCATGCTGCCGCTTATGGGCATCATGTCGTCAATCGGGTAGGCCTTATGAGTAACCGTTTTTCAAATAAAAAGAACGCAAACCTCGCCCTGATTCGCAGCCTTGTGCTTCCGTTGCTTGTCTTTGCGGCGGCGGGAGCGTTTTTGATGTGGGGAGTTTCCGGGCTCACAAGCCGGACTGAGCGCGAACGTCTTGCCTCCGTGGAAAACGCCGTTACGCGCGCGGCGGTTCAGGCGTATGCAATCGAAGGGCAGTATCCGTCCGGTATCGGCTATTTGCAGGAAAACTACGGGCTTTCTGTGGATTTGGATAAGTATATCGTCGAGTACCGCGTGTTTGCGTCGAATATCATGCCGTCCATCACGGTTTTGCCGAAAGATTTTAACAGCGACTCGTTTGCATCCGCGGCTTCGGATTTCGAGGTTTTCGATGGCATGGACCCGGACATATCATGGTTTAACGGGGAATGAGGAGGGCTTAAATGTATTCGAGTTATAAGCCAAACAGCCATATGGTCGATATTATCTTTACGCTGGCGCTGTTCTGTGTTTTTGCGGCGTCGGCGCTGCTTGTCGTCCTGATTGGCGCGAACGTGTATCAGAACACGACCGCCTCCATGAGCGACAACTTCGACACCAGAACGTCCATCACTTATATCTCGACGAAAATCCGCCAGAACGACGCGCTTGACAGCGTGTATATGACGGAATTCAGCGGGGTTCCGGCGCTTGTTCTTCGCGAAGAAATCGGCGGGGATTTATACAATACATGGATTTACCATTACGACGGCGAGTTAAGGGAGATTTTTGCAGCCGACGACGCCCAAGTCAGTCCCGAAAACGGACAGACTGTCATGTCTGTGCCGAACCTTATGATTGAGCGCCTTAGCGTCAATATGTTCCGGATTACCACGGTCGACAGCCGCGGCCGCCGCGCCGGCATGATTATAAGCCCGCGCTGTATTGTTCCCATAGGCTCAACCGTATAAAGGAGCGTCTTATGACTACTACAACCATTGTGCGAAATAATACAAAGTCAAAATCGGCGCTGTTCCTGCTTGAGCTGGTGATTGCGATTGCTTTCCTGGCGCTTTCAAGCGTGATATGTATCCGGTTTTTCGTAGCGGCGCACACAATAAGCCGGCAAGCCTCGGACTTAAATATGGCGGTTATCCAAACGCAATCCGTCGCGGAGGTCTTTAAGGCGTCCGGGGGCGACCGCGCTAAAATTGAAGACACGCTAAACCCCTCCATCGGGGAATGCGGCGCGTACCAGGTATTTTTTGACGCGGACTGGCAGCCTTTGCCGTCCGGCGACCATTCCGTATACAGCGTGAATTTTACGGTTGAATCGGAAGGCTCGATTGATACGGCGGAGATTTCGGCATGGAACAATACGCCCGGCGCCGACGGGAACGGCAGGGAAATCTATTCGCTTACCGCAAAAATATATTCGGGACAGGTGGTGCTCCGATGAGCTCAAAACGTTCTTCCGCAGGTACCGGCGTTTCTGTCGGAGGCTCGTCGATCCTCTTGATTTTTGTATTGCTGGCCCTCACGACGTTTGCCGTCCTCTCGCTTGTGTCGGCCGTCGCCGACAGGAACTTAACCGATAAATCGGCGCTTGCAGCTACCCAGTATTACGAAGCCGACTCGAAAGCCGAAGAAATCCTTGCAAGGATCGGCGCGGCGCTTGGCAGCATTTCCGGCAACGGCGAGGACGCTTTCTACAGCGAAGCGGGCCCGGTTCTTTTTGCGATTGACGCGCCTATCCTCATCGACGGCAATAAGGTCAGTTACGCGGTTCCTTTAAATGATTCGCAGGAGCTTCGTGTATCCCTGACGCTTGCGTATTCATCCTCCCCGAAGTTGTTTGAGATAAACGAGTGGAAAGTCGTCAACACCGGCGAATGGCATCCGGAGGAGGAAAGCCTGAACCTATGGACGGGAAGCGAGAATTTTGTTATAATTGGATAAAGAACCTTTATTGATATAAAAAATTTTGCGGAGGCTGAGCAGTTGGAGACGAAAGATATTTTACAGGACGCCGTCGAGCAGGGCTCTTCCGATATTTTTATTGTGGCGGGACGTCCGGTAACTTACAAAATCAACGGAAACCTTGTTGTCTGCGGAGACAACGCGCTCATGCCCGACGAAACCGAAAAAATGGTGCGCGATATTTACGACCTTGCGGGCAGGCGCAACCCCGCGCCCGCCATCAATGAAGGCGACGATGACTTTTCGTTTGCGCTCAAGGGCGTATCGCGCTTTCGCGTGTCGGCCTACAAACAGCGCGGCTCGCTTGCCGCCGTTATCCGCGTGGTTAACTTTGATCTTCCCGACCCCACCACCCTCGGTATACCGCAAACCGTGCTCAATCTTTCAAGCCGCACAAAAGGGCTGATCCTTGTTACCGGCCCCGCCGGAAGCGGTAAATCCACGACCCTCGCCTGCCTTATAAATAAAATCAACAACGAGCGCTGCGGTCATATCATAACGCTCGAAGACCCGCTTGAATACCTGCACCGGCATAACCTGAGCATTGTTTCGCAGCGCGAGATCGACTCCGACACCGTAAGCTACATCCATGCACTGCGCGCGTCCCTGCGCCAGTCCCCGGACGTAATCCTGCTCGGCGAAATGCGCGACTCCGAAACGATAAACGTCGCCATGACGGCCGCGGAAACAGGCCACCTTGTCATCTCAACGCTGCACACGCTGGGGGCCGCGAGCACAATCGACAGAATCATCGACGCGTTCCCGCCAAATCAGCAGCATCAAATCAGAATTCAGCTTTCGATGGCGTTACAGGCCGTCATCTCCCAGCAGCTTGTGCCGACTGCCGATAATCGCGAGGTCCCCGCTTTTGAGATTATGATTGCGAACAATGCGGTTCGCAACATGATACGCGAATCGAAGATACACCAGATCGACACCGTGATACATTCCTCCGCTTCCGACGGCATGGTCGCGATGGACGCAAGCCTTCTCGACCTTTACAAAAAGGGGATTATCAGCGGCAAAGACGCCGTTTTATACAGCTCGAACCAGGAAATGATGTCAAAGCGGATCGACGGGCGCTGACGTTTAAACCGATACAGGGATTGTTCGCGTTGCGAGCAATCCCTGTTTTTATATAACTCGTTTACATGTTTATATATGTTATTATACATATTGCACTGAACAATCGCGTTATTTCAATCATTGGAAATCTTCCAGCGCGGTTTTAAGCTCCTTGGTTGTATCTATCATGCGCATATGCGACCAGAATTTCGGGTACATGGCCTTGTATTTTTCCGTCCCGAAACGGCAGTCAATGAGCAGTACAAGCCCATAGTCGTCCTCGGAGCGTATGACGCGCCCGGCGGCCTGAAGCACCTTGTTCATACCCGGAAAAACATAGGCGTAATCATATCCCCAGCCGTTTGTGGCGCCATCGAAGTAATCCCTGATTAAGTCTTGCCGCAGCGAAATTTTCGGCAGTCCGACCCCGACGATCACAGAGCCGATGAGCCTTTCGCCTTTTAAGTCTATCCCCTCGGAAAAAATGCCGCCCATCACGCAAAACCCCACGAGCGTTTCGGTGTTTTCCGCATCAAAGTTTTTAAGAAAATTCACCCGTGAATCCTCGTCCATTTGTCTGTCCTGTATTATCGTCGCGATGTCGGGAAAGCGGCTCGTGAAAACCTCCGACACCTGGCTCAAATATTCAAACGACGGGAAGTACGCCATGTAATTCCCTCGCTTTTTTGAAACCGCCGCATAAATCGCCTCGGCGACCGGCGTTAAGCTTTTGGGCCTGTCCACGTACTTTGTGGAAATCCCACGGTGCGCGATGAGCATCAGCTTTTCGCTGTCAAACGGCGAATTTAGCGCAATCATTCCGTCAAGTTCATCCCCGCCCAAAATTTCGCGGTGATACGGCAATGGAGTCAGTGTCGCCGAGAAAATGATTCCCGACTTCGCGAGTGACAACCGCTTTTCGATAATCCTTGAGGGGTCAAGGCAAAACAGCGTATACTTCATGTCGCGCCCGAACGCTTCTGTGATCGCGGCATAACGCTCGTCAAAAAGCTCCGAGATATTCAAATATTCAAGCGCGCCAAAATAAACCTTGAGAAGGTTCTCCTGAAGCGGATGCTGGGTGTTTCTCTCTTCAGCAAGCCATTCATCGCAGGCCTGCGTGAGCTTGTACACAGCCTCCGCAAGAAGCTCGTCCTGCGTGTCGCCGGTGACTTCCCTTTTGTCGTGCAAAGCCTCACGCAACGCGTTCAGCCGTTTGTTTACAGCTGTAATAGAACGGCGCACTCCGGCCGCCACCTTGGTTTTATCCTTGATCTCCGATTTTAACGCGGAAAGGTCCGATTTTCTCAGAGACGCCGTATACATATCCCGCACGCGGTCGGCAAGGTTATGCGCTTCATCGATAAGAAACACATAGTCTCCCGGCTCTGTGAAAAAGCGCTTTAGGTAAACAACCGGGTCAAAAACATGGTTGTAATCGCAGACAATCAAATCCACCCACAACGTAAGGTCTAGCGCCGTTTCGAACGGACAAACACGGTGTTTTTCGCAGTATTCAAGGATTACATCCGGCGTGATAAGATCGTTGTTTTCGATCAAATCAAGTATCGCCCCGTTGACTCTGTCATAATGTCCTCGCGCGTATCTGCAATTAACCGGATTGCAATTTATATTATCATTCGTGCAAATTTTCTCCTTGGCGCGAAGACTGACCGTCTTTAAGCGAAGCTTGTTTTCCATCAGCAGCCGCATTGCGTCTTCAGCAACTGCGCGTGTTACTGTTTTCGCCGTTAGGTAAAACAATTTCCCCGCTTTCCCCTCCCCCACGGCCTTCACGGCGGGGAATAACACCGCCAGCGTTTTACCGATGCCTGTCGGCGCCTGTGCGTATAGCTTTTTGCCTTTTTCAATCGCGCGGTAAGCGGCAACGGCCATTTCGCGTTGCCCTTTACGGTAAGCATCAAAAGGGAACGCCATTTCCCGGGCGCTGTTGTTTCTGATTTTCGCCCATTCAAATTCAAATCGGAATAACTCGCTATATTTATTAATTAACTCGTTAAAGTATTTAATTATATCATCAAGCGAATAATCAGTGCTGAACCGTTCCAGTTCTCCGGTTTCAAGCTGGTAATATGTGAGCTGCACCGTTATTTTTGGCGGTTTTACCGTCATCCCGGAGCACAACATCATCGCATAGCACTTTGCCTGTCCCTCATGCTGTCCGCGCTGCGCATAAAGCCGGGAAAGCTCCAGCGTCGTCGTCTTTATCTCGTCGACGGTTATGCTGCCGTCGCTGTGCGTTATCACGCCGTCGGCACGTCCCGAAATCAGGACAGGTATACCGTTAATCTCGGTTTCCATGCTCAAATTAACTTCGCTTTTGTAGTTCTTCCCCATTGATTTTTGCAGCTTGCGATGCGC
Organism: Oscillospiraceae bacterium; assembly: GCA_009777635.1. GTDB lineage: Bacteria > Bacillota > Clostridia > Oscillospirales > Ruminococcaceae > WRAV01. Next base: position 7,565 of record WRLK01000012.1, read on the forward strand.
CTTAGCGCCCTTTTGCATCACGCCCGATTCAACAAAACGGTTGTCAATATCACCACCGCGAAGCGTAAGCTCCACGATTTTGCGTATGCTCAGCTTAATTGGCTCCACTTAATCACCTGCTATATTTGTTCACAGAACCTTGTTGAATCTTTTAAAAAATAATTATATACTAAAACGATGGGGGGAGGATTGCCGTGATAAAATATTACGCGCTGTTTTTGGCGGCAGTTCTTGCGTTTTTATGTTTTCCCGTATGGTCTGCCGCGCTTACGGTAAATGAGATCGATTCCGAGGCCGCGGTGCTGCTTGACGCCGATACGGGCCAGGTTTTATTCGAGAAAAACTCGCATCGGATTATGAATCCCGCAAGCACCACAAAAATCATGACCGGGCTGCTTATCACCGAGCTTTGCGATATGGACGACTTGGCTGTGGTGACAAAAACAGCGCTTGCAATCGACGAGTGGAACAGCGCGAACATCGCGCTAATCGAGGGCGAGGAACTGGCCGTGGGCGATCTTTTGTACGGTATTATGCTGCCATCCGCAAACGACGCGTCAAATGTGCTCGCGGAGCACGCCGCAGGAAGCCAGTCCGGCTTCGCCGAGCTTATGACACAGCGTGCGATGCTCATCGGCGCGATTGATACCCGGTTTCAAAACGCGCACGGCCTGACTGAGGAAGGCCATTACACAACGGCGTATGATATGGCGCTTATTACGCGCGAGGCTGTAAAAAGCCCGCTGTTTATGAAGTATTTCGGCGCCCCGTCGCATGTGATACCGCCCACGAACCTTCAGCCGCACGAGCGTTTCTTAGGCAACTTTCAGTATATGCTTGTACCAGAATCCAATTTTTACGACCCGTATGTTACGGGCGGCAAGATTGGATACACCTACGCGGCGCGGCATACAATGAGCACGATAAAAGTAAAACACGGACGTGCTCTTATCGCGGTGGTTTTTGGTGCTCCCGACCGCGACGCGAAGTTCTACGACACGGAAAAGCTGTTCGATTTCGGCATGTACGAATTTATTGATTTTGAAATGCCAAAAAATGAGGTTGGCTTCGAGGCGGAAATCATAAGCGCAAACGGCGGCTCCGGACCGATTGTATTTCATGCCGATACGGATTTTAAAGCATTGTTACATAAAAGTATCGACCCCGGCTCCGTTCGTATCAAGTATTCGCATGAGGGGCCGTTTAGACCGGGCGAAAACATTGAATCATACGCTTATTTCAGTATAAGCCCTGGGAATCCGGCGGTGCCGGACTTGCTTGGCGTCGTGAAGCTCACGGCGGATTACTCAGGTTTTATTCGCTCAAACGATGTATTTGAGCGCATTAACACCATGATTTCGCGCGAGACTATAAGCAGCTGGTGGTTCTTCCCGCTTATGGTTCTGTTGTTTGCCGCCTTGGCCGCCACAATCCTTTTCATCACGGTACAGATAAGTAAATATCTGCGCATGAAGCACCGCAACGAAAGGCTGCAGAGGCTGAAAAGGAACCGCGAGGCTTACCGCGAATCACTGTCGGCATTGTATCGTGATACACAAAATCCCCGGTGAGATTTCCGGGGATTTTATTATGTTTTTTGATGTTCAATTTATATAGCAACGAACTTAAAAATCAACTCATTTTTTAAAGTTAATTGACTATAATCATATTGTATAAATTTTAGTCCCCGCAACTTCAGTAATTTCGCCCGCTTCATCCACCGTGTAAAAATTCCTCGTCGAGAACATCTTCCAAAGCTTATATAAAACGGAGTTGTTGTCTTTTGGCATTCCGGTGACGATATTCTTGCAATCAAAGTGACTTATCGCGTCGGCCATCACGTTGGTTTTATCTTCTGAAAACAAAAGCCGCATCGTCGCTTTATTTTTTTTCGAGAGCTTAAACAAATAATCGATGACTTCGGGGTCAAGCTCATACTCGGAATCAAGAATTCCGACAACTACAAGATCGGTATCTGTTTCGTCGGCCACAACTTTTGCCGCTTGTATAATCCTGTCGCAGCTATACTGGTTCGTGACAAAAGTAATTGTTTTTTCCAATCGCCGTACCTCCTCATTTCTATCAAACGTGCTATTTAAAGTATGCCTTAAAATTATGAACATTCTATGTTCTTGTTAATAATAATCCTGCAATTTTTAAGCCGCCGGTATGTCCGGCGGCGTGTTCTGCTAAGCCTTTAAGTTTTTTAATATATCCTCCAACGTCTCGCCCGGTGTACGGTTATTGCGTTTCATTCTGAAAAGGCAGTCCTCGTCGCCTGCGCGAAGAACGTTTATGCCTGACTCGCACGAAAGCGTCGCCTTAAACCCGAGCTTTCTAAGGACAATGTCCGAATCCTTGCACATATTGCCAAAGGGATAAGTGAAGCATTCCGGCCTTATGCCGGAAATTTTTTCCATCTTCTCTTGAAGCGTTTCGACGTCGTCGGAAAGTATGCGCTCGTATTCCTCCGCGCTTTCCGATTTTTTACGGCAGCATCCGTCTCTGCCGCCTGTATTCTTATGCATGCTTTGGGTGTGGTTTGCAAGCTCGACGCGGCCGGAGCTTATCATCTCAGTGATGTGCGCCCATGTTAGATGCCCATACCGCTCGCATGTTTCGTCCGAGTGCTTCGTCCAGTGGTCGCTGCTCTCGCCGATGACGGACAGCATTATCCTCATATTGTATTTTTCGAGATACGGTATCGCCTTTAAATTATTATAGTAACCGTCGTCGAATGTGAGTACAACGGGTTTTTCCGGCAATCTCCCGCCGGTATTGACATATGCAATCAGGTCGGAGATAAACACAGTCTCATATCCGTTTTGAGACAGATACTCTAAATCTTTTTCAAATTCCTCCGGCGATATGTTCCACCGGTTTGTTTTTTTATCAAGCAAGCTGTGGTACATAATCACCGGCACATTTACGGATTCGCCCGGGTCCGGAACAGCCGCCGCATAAGACGTACCCGCCGAAATTATAACTGATAAAATACAGCACCATATATTTATAATTTTTCTCAATCGAATCACCTTACTTCCAATAAGGATATTATATGGGATTCGGTCTTGATTATAGTATGAAATTTTTAACTTATAATACTAGGGCATGTTTTGGTTTGATTCGTTTTATATTATAATTATTTTTTGTTTCGAATTATATAATATTTCCCGCTAAGTTATCCGGGTTGATTTTACTATATCTTTAAACCCTATGCCGATGATTTCGCTTGCTTCAAGCGCAATCATGAATGCGGCGGGGTCTTGTTCGTGGACAAGCCGCTTTAATTCGAAATATTGCCCTTTCCTAACAACGCAAAAGACAACCGGCTGTTCCCGCTGCGTAAAGCTTCCCTTGCCGTCAAGTATCGTGCTGCTTCTTGAAAGACGCCTTGTAATTTCAGCCGTGATTTCCAAGGGGTTCGCGGTCATGATCATCATGAGTTTTCCGGTATCAAGGCCGTAAAGCAGGCTGTCTATCACCGTTGTGGACGCAAACGCCGAAATCAGGCCGTATAACGCGTTTTCGATGTTTCCGTAAACAAACGCGGCGGAGGCCAAAACGCACGCGTCAAGCGCAAGTATCACCTTGCCGACGGAGACTGCGGGCAGCTTTAGCTGTATCAGCCTCGATGCGATATCAGATCCGCCTGTCGTCGACGCCCGCATAAACACAAATGCGGTACCGATGCCGCCGATCACGCCGCCATACAGCGCCGCGAGCAATGTATCGCCCGTGTATATTATTCCGGTCATGCTGACTGCCTGAAGCATCAAAGACAGTATCACGACGCTTTTCATGGTCTTTACGGTAAAGCTTCGGCCTAAAAAAATCCATCCCAATATCAAAAGCGGGATGTTAAACAGTATTGTAAGCGCTGAAATCGGAACCGCAGTAATGTAGTTCACAAGGATCGAGATACCGCTTACGCCGCCGGGCGCAATGTTGTTAGGGGCGCTGAAGCATGTGATTCCGACCGCTAAGAAACCGCAGCCCATCAAATCAAAAAGGACGTCAAGGGCTGTCTCCTTGTAATTTAATTTTCCGCTCTTCGGCATGTTTAGCCTCCCGGCTGTCTTCAATCATCCCGAAAAGCTCGATCATGCGCGGGATTTCCCCTTTCAGGTATAAATACCCGAAAAGCGCTTCAACGGCCGTTGCTTTCCTGTATTCCATAACAGAGCAGTTCTTCGGGACATGGGCGCTGTTTGCGTTTCGCCCACGCTTTAGTATGCGCATCTCCTCTTCGTTTAATACGGGCAAAAGCTGCGAAAACGCCTTGGCCTGCGCCTTGGCGCAAACCTTCTGCACTGCGAGTCTGTGCATTTTATGCGCCGGTATCGTGCCGTTTTTCAGCACAAGCTCACGGGCCAGCAGCTCAAAAACGCCGTCGCCGATAAACGCGAGCGCCGCAGGGCTTAATTCGCGCGGGTTTGATTCAGAATTCCTTAAGTCCTGCATGTGCCCTCCATGATAATGAATGATTGAAAACTCCAATGTTTATACTATGCGATTGCGTTCAATACAAGCAATATATTCGCACGCATCCCCATGCGTTGCCCGTATAACGATAAGTCAGCAACATACCATATATAATCACGAAAACACCAATTTTTCTTGCTTGTTTTTTATGCCTGTTCGGTCATTGTGACATCCCTCTTGTTCGATTATCAGGGCCTTGCCGTCAAAGCCAAGCCGTAAGAATCTACTTCAAATATTCAAACTCAAAATCAAGAATGCTCACGGTGTCGCCCTCATTGACGCCCATTTCCTCGAGTTTTGCTATGATCCCCGAATTTCTAAGCACACGCTGGAAATATTGCAGGCTCTCGTAGTCGTCCATATTGACCGAGCCGAGTACAAAGCCCAGCCAGTCGGCGTCAACGATATACACGCCGTCCTGTTTCGTTACGGTAAACTCGTTTTTCGCTTTCGATTCCATCTCCGATAACGGGATTTCCTCGCGCTCGTATTCCTTGATCGGCGGCAGCCGCAAAAGATGCTTCGCCACCTCAAAAATAAGCTCACGCGTCCCCGAGCCGGTTGCCGCGGAAATTTCAAAAAACGGAAGCCCCAGCTTTTCGATATACCCGCGAAAGCGCCCGACATCCTCTAAAGATGCGATATCGCACTTGTTCGCGGCGACAATCTGCGGCCTTTCGGCTAACTCCTCGCTGTATTTTTGAAGCTCTGCGTTTATGGTGTTAAAATCCTCTATCGCGTCCCTGCCCTCAATGCCGGAGACGTCGACGACATGGACTAAAAGCCTGCACCTGTCGACATGCCGCAAAAACTTGTGGCCCAAGCCGGCGCCGTCGCTTGCCCCCTCGATCAGCCCGGGGATATCCGCCATGACGAAGCTTTGCTCCTCACCCACGCGCACGACGCCCAGCACCGGCGAAAGCGTTGTGAAATGGTAGTTTGCGATGTCGGGCTTCGCTTCGCTGACCACGGAGATTAGCGTGGATTTTCCCACATTCGGAAAGCCCAGCAGCCCGACGTCTGCCAATAATTTCAGCTCGAGCACGGCTTCGATGGATTCACCCGGGATACCGGGCTTTGAAAACCGCGGAACCTGCCGTGTCGGCGTCGCGAAATGCGCGTTGCCCCATCCGCCTTTTCCGCCTTTTGCGACGATAACCGGAGCTTCTCCTGAAATGTCCGCGAGAATTCTGCCGTTCTCCGCGTCTTTTATCAAGGTTCCGCGCGGCACCCTGATAACCAAATCGCAGCCCGATTTGCCGGAGCACCGCTTCTTTGAGCCGTTCTCTCCGTTCCCGGCCTTATACTTCCTTTTATAGCGGAAGTCTGCGAGCGTGGAAAGATTCGTGTCCTCGACGAAAATTATGTTCCCGCCGCGCCCGCCGTCACCGCCGTCAGGCCCGCCCGCGCTCACATATTTCTCGCGGTGGAAGCTCACAGCCCCCGCGCCGCCGTCGCCCGCCTTCAGCGTGATTTTCGCGATATCTATAAACATGGTGGGTTCTCCTTAACTATAGTAGCCAAGCCTTGCGGGAATGTTGCAAAATAAAACAAACGGCCGGCAGTAGCCGGCCGCCGTGATGTATTGTTACTGTACGGGGTAAATCGAAACCTTTTTGCGGTCTCGGCCCAAGCGCTCGAAGCGGACCGTGCCGTCCGCCGTCGCAAAGAGCGTGTCATCGCTGCCTTTTCCGACGTTTGTTCCGGGATGGATTTTCGTCCCGCGCTGGCGTACAAGTATATTCCCGGCAAGAACGAACTGACCGTCCGCGCGTTTTACTCCTAAGCGTTTGGATTCCGAATCGCGACCGTTTCTGGTCGAACCCATACCTTTCTTATGTGCCATAAAGCATACACCTCCAAATTTTAAGCGGTTATTGATTCAATCTGAACCTTTGTATACGGCTGCCGGTGTCCCATCTTGCGCTTTGAGTTTTTCTTCGCGCGATAGGTAAATACCGTGATTTTCTTGGCTTTGCCGTTTTTAATTACCTTCGCGGTAACTTTCGCGCCCGATATTGTGGGTTCGCCTACGGTTATCCCGCTGTCTTTTCCGATCGCTACGACCTCGTCGAATGTCACGGTTGCGTCGGACTCGGCGTTTAACTTCTCAATGAAAAGTATGTCGCCCTCCTCAACGCGGTACTGTTTTCCGCCGGTTTTGATAATTGCATACATGGATTTTGCCTCTTTCTACAAGTCTCGCTGTTCAAAGGCGGCGTTAAAGCTCTTTTGAAGCCCGGAACATGCGGCAAAAAATATTTTATCATAAACGGTACCGCTTGTCAACGATATATTTGTCCCGTCGGCTCCCGTCGGCTCAGTCGTCCGGCAGGTCGCTTAACGCGTCGCCGATTGCCTTGATGGCATTATCAATACTGCCCATACTGCCGTCGAGCATGTTCACGCCGTCAACCGTCGCGCCCTCGATTATTCTATTGATTTCGAGTTTCAGCTCATTAAGCTTGCGGTTTAAAGCTTTCCTGTCGGCTGTCGGGTTCAGTGCGGCCTCCACCGCGATTCTTCGCATTTCGGCAAGCACGTCTTGAATCATCTTTAGCGACATGGAGGTCGTTTTAACAATATTCAGGTCGAGCTCGGCCCGCTCGATTTGCCTGTCGAGCGCTTCGATTTCTTCTTTCCTCAGGGCTTTCTCGCGCGCCCTTCTCAAAAGCGCCATATCGATGTAATATGCAACGCCGTTTTCGTCTTTGTCATGCATGTGAAAGCCCCCTATCCATATTGCTTAGTATAACATAAAGGCAAGAAAAAGTATATATAATTTGTCAATTGATTTAGGGCGTGTTCCCACTACCGCTCAACGCCCGTTACTTTTCATTTGCCGGTTAAAGGGTAGTTGATAACACCGGTAAAAATTTTTATATAGTCAAACGGCATTAAACCGTGTTATACTGGTTGTATCCATTTAAAACCGCGAAAGGACTGCTCATGATGATGAAAAGGATTATACCGTTATTTTCGACATTGATGGCGTTCATAATGATGACGGGTACCGCGGCTTTTGCCTCCACAGGCGGGGCTGTAGGAAATAAAACCGATTACTCAAATATAAACCATTGGCTCAGCTTCGGCGGGGATAAAAAAAACAGCGTCGACGTATTCGTAATCTACCCCACCATCACACAGAGTACCGACAGCGCCGACCGCCCTTATGTCCGGATCGATAACCAGATGATGCGCCTGATTGCGGCGGGATGGCTGCGTGAAAACGCGGGGATTTTCACGGGCTCGGCGAACGTCTACGCGCCGCTTTACCGCCAGGCGAACGGCATTGACCTTGATTCCTTTGCCTATGACACATTTGTGCCAATCGCCGACAAAACGCCGCGCGAGGATATTTTCGGCGCCTTTGAATACTACCTGAACCATGTGAACAAGGGTGAGCGACCGTTCATCATATTCGGGCATTCACAGGGCGCATACCTTGCAACGGAGCTTGCGACGACCTTTTTGGGCCGCGAGAAATACAGGCGGCATAATGAAAACCTAATCGCCGTGTACGCAATCGGCTTTTCCGTGCTGGAAAGCCGGCTCAAGAAAAATCCTGCGCTAAAATTCTCGCGGGAAAAGGACGATACCGGCGTAATCCTTTCATGGAACGCAACGGCTCCGGGCGAGGTGAGCTCCGGCGCTTACGAAAATTTCGGGACATGGAAGCGCGGTGCGCTTGTAACGAACCCCATCACATGGAAAAGCGACGAAACGCCCGCCGCAGCTTCGCAGAACAGGGCTTCAAAGGTGATCGCGGGCGACAACATATCGTTCGGGATGGTGAGCGGCTACGCCGACGCGACCGTGGACAAGCAGCGCGGCCTGCTGATGGTGACGTCGGTGGACGAATCGAAGTACCGGTCGCTGAGTCCAAGGGTAGGCAAGTACCACAGGCACGATATTGCGTTTTACTACAGCTCCATAAGGCAGAACATCAAAGACCGGATAGCCGCGTTCGAGAGAAAATAAGAACAAAAGACCGCCATTCGGCGGTCTTTTGTTCTTATTTATTATTCATTACATTTTTAATGCGTTCAAAAAAGGTCTTGCGCTTCTCATAATTTTTCTCGCTCACAAGCGAGTCGTATGCTTTAAGCGCATCCTTTTGCTTGCCTGAGAGGTTTTTCGGCACCTCAAGCGACACGCGCACATACTGCTCGCCGCGCCCGCGCCCGTTGACATAAGGCACGCCCTTGTTGCGCAGCCTGAACACGGTGCCGGGCTGTGTGCCCTCCGGCACCGTGTAGCTGACCTTGCCGTCGACCGTCGGCACGGTTATTTCGTCGCCTAAAGTCGCCTGCGCGTAGGTAAGCGGAATCTCACACCAGATGTCAAACCCGTCGCGCTCAAACAGGACGTCCGGCCTTACGTTCACGGTCACTACGCAGTCGCCCGCGGGCCCGTTGTTGACGCCGTGGTCGCCTTCGCCGCGTATGATGAAGCTTTGCCCGTCGTCGATTCCGGCGGGAACGTTGACCTCCACCTTGCGTGTTACGCGGACACGCGCCTTGCCGCCGCACACCTTGCAGGGGTCTTTTGTGACCTGACCCTTGCCTGCGCAGATTGCACACGCCCTTGCCGTCTGAACCACGCCGAACGGCGTGCGCTGTGTGACCTTGACTTGTCCCGTGCCGCCGCATTCGGAGCATTTTTCAGGCGCCGTGCCTTTCGAGGCCCCTGTCCCCAAGCATTCCTTGCAGTTTTCAAGATGGCTGATTGATACCGTTTTGCGGCAGCCCTTCACGGCTTCCATAAAATCAAGCGCCAGAGTCACGCGGATGTCGCTGCCCTTAATCGGCGCGTTCGGGTTCCTCGTGCGTGTGGAGCCGCCGAATCCAAAACCGCCGCCGAAAAAGTTTTCAAAGATGTCGCCCAAATCCTCAAAGCCGAAGCCGCCGGCGCTGTACGCACCGCCGCCGTAGCTCGGGTCGACGCCCGCATGGCCGAATTGGTCGTACCGGCTTTTCTTCTGCAGGTCGGATAATATCTCATAAGCTTCGCCAATTTCCTTGAACTTGGCTTCGGCTTCTTTATTGTCGGGGTTTAAATCGGGATGATATTCCTTTGCAAGCTTGCGGTACGCTTTCTTTATATCATCGTCCGAGGCGCCCTTAGCAAGGCCAAGCGCCTCGTAATAATCCCTTTTTTCCGCCAAATTTACCACCTCTATGTTAGGGTATGCAATGCACAGTCACCAAGTGAGTATAGCACAAAAGCAATCCCCTGACAACAGGGCGGAGTTGTTTTCCGCCCTGTTGCCATATAATATTAATCGTTCGATTCAACTTCCCTGTAGTCGGCGTCTACGACGCCGTCGCCGCCGGGGGACGCTCCCACGGGCTCATCCGCCATATCGGGCTGTGCCTGCGTCTGCTCATACATCTTGGACGACACCTCATACAGCACCTTCTGAAGCTCCTCCTGCTTTTGCTTGATTAAGTCGAGGTCGCTTCCTTTCAGCGCTTCCTTGAGCGCTTCGCCCTTATCCTTAAGGTTGTTTTTCTCGTCGTCGGAAAGCTTGTCGGACATATCGTTAAGCGCTTTTTCGCTTTGGAATAGCATCTGGTCGGCGCCGTTGCGAAGCTCGGCCTCCTCACGGCGTTTTTTGTCCTCCGCCGCGTGTTCTTCCGCTTCCTTAACGGCCTTTTCTATGTCGTCCTTGCTCATGTTCGTCGACGACGTGATGGTGATATGCTGTTCCTTTCCGGTGCCCATATCCTTGGCGGATACGTTTACGATGCCGTTCGCGTCGATGTCGAAGGTAACCTCGATCTGCGGCACGCCTCTCGGCGCCGGCGGGATGTTGTCAAGATGGAAGCGGGAAAGCGTCTTGTTGCCGCTCGCCATTTCGCGCTCGCCCTGAAGGACATGGACCTCAACGGAGGTCTGGCCGTCCGCCGCGGTCGAGAATATCTGTGATTTTTTAGTCGGGATTGTTGTGTTGCGATCGATGATTTTTGTAAACACGCCGCCCAAGGTCTCAAGGCCGAGTGAAAGCGGGGTTACGTCAAGCAGCAGCAGGCCCTTTACGTCGCCGCCGAGCACGCCGCCCTGAATCGCTGCGCCTATAGCCACACATTCGTCCGGGTTGATGCCTTTAAACGGCTCTTTGCCGAAGAATCCCTTTACAGCGTCCTGAACGGCGGGGATACGCGTCGATCCGCCGACAAGCAGGATCTTGTGGATATCCGAAGGCTTTAAGCCGGAATCGCTCATCGCCCGGCGGACAGGCCCCATCGTCGCTTCGACAAGGTCAGCGGTAAGCTCGTTGAATTTCGCGCGCGTAACCGTGACGTCAAGGTGCTTCGGACCGGATGCGTCCGCCGTGATAAACGGCAGGTTCACATTCGCGCCGGTCATGCCCGAAAGCTCGATCTTCGCTTTTTCCGCGGCTTCCTTAAGCCTCTGCATCGCCATTTTGTCGTTTCTTAAATCAATTCCACTGTCTTTCTTAAACTCGTCTGCAAGATATCCGATGACGCGCTCGTCAAAATCGTCGCCGCCGAGCTTATTGTTGCCGGCGGTCGCAAGAACTTCCTGAACGCCGTCGCCCATCTCGATGATGGATACGTCGAACGTACCGCCGCCAAGGTCGTAGACCACGACCTTCTGGTCGTTTTCCTTGTCCATGCCGTAAGCTAGGGCCGCGGCCGTGGGCTCGTTGATGATACGCTTTACGTCAAGCCCCGCGATTCTGCCGGCGTCCTTCGTGGCTTGGCGCTGCGCGTCCGTAAAGTAAGCGGGAACCGTGATGACGGCTTCCGTTACCGGCTGGCCCAGATACGCCTGCGCGTCGTCTTTCAGCTTTTGCAGGACCATCGCGGAAATCTGCTGAGGCGTATATGTTTTCCCGTCGATTTTCGTGTCGTAGTTCTCGCCCATACGGCGTTTGATAGACATCACCGTGCGGTCGGGATTCGTGATGGACTGACGCTTTGCGACGGTGCCTACCATGCGCTCGCCGTCTTTTGAAAACGCAACGACGCTCGGCGTAGTCCTCGCCCCCTCCGGGTTTGGGATTACGACAGCCTCGCCGCCTTCCATAACGGCAAGGCATGAATTCGTTGTACCTAAATCTATACCGATTATCTTTCCCATTATAAAATCCTCCTAATTTGTGTATATAATTTATTTGTTTGATTATATAATTTGCATGATTGTTTATATTATAATCTTACCGTTAATTCGCGGTTTGCACCATTGCATATCTTATGATTTTATCGCCCATCTTGTATCCCTTCTGCAAAACGGCGGCGACTACGTTTTCGCCGAGCTCCTCGTCTTCAATGTGCATAACCGCGTTGTGGTATTCGGGATTGAATTCTTCGCCGGGTTTGCCGATTTCCTCGACGCCCATTGACTCTAAGGTCTCTTTTAAGCTTTGGTAAATAAGATCGAATCCTTTGCCGAAATCGTCGTCGGGACGCGGAAATCCCGCCGCGCGTTCAAAGTTGTCAAGTACCGGCAAAAACTTTGCCACCGTCGAAGCCGCGGCGCTTTGGTACGCGTCGCCGCGCTCCTTTTGCGTGCGCTTGCGGAAGTTGTCGTATTCCGCCATAAGCCTTAAATGCTTATCGTTTAACTCGTCAATCTTTTTGTTTAAAGCCTCCGTCTCGGACATTTGCGGTGTTTCAGCTTCATTTTGTTCTTCGGCTTCCGGCTGCTCTGCTTCCTCTAAAGGCAGCTCGTCGTCAAAGGCCATGTCCTGCTCGTTTTTGTTCAAGTCAAGTCTCCTCCCGTTTTATTCCTCATCTATCTCATACGTGTCTGAAAGCAGCTCGCCGAGCGTGCTCGCGAAATATTCAAGATGCGGGATGATCTTCGCGTAATCAAGCCGCACGGGGCCGATCAGCCCGACTGTCCCGGCCTTTTGCCCGTGGATGCTGTAGCTTGTTGAAACAAGGGACGCGCCTGACAGCTCCATAGACGTGTTTTCCTTGCCGATTAGAATTTTAAAATCCTTGTTCGAATCAAACAGGGATTGAATCCGCTCGCGGCTTTCAAGCATAACCATCAGGTCTCTGACAAGCTGCGAAAGCTCCCCGTATTCAAGCAGCTTAGCGCTTCCCGAAATGTAGTACTGACCGTCGTTTATCTCCTTGCACAGCTCGAATATCGCTACAAGCAGCGAGGTAAACAGGCTTGAGTATTCGCCGAGCGTCACCGAAACGGAGCTGATATAATCCGACGTGATGGTATCGATGCTGCGGCCCGCAAGGCGCGAGTTTGAGAATTTGCTGAAAAACTCGATAAGCTCCTGAGTGACCTTGAAGTCCACGCGGCAAACCTTGCTTTTGATCACGCCGTTGCTGGCTACAATCATGATCACAACGGTCCCGGGACCGACCGCAATCAGCTCGACCCGCCTTACAAGCACATTCTTCGGGGTTATAGAGCTTGTGACGGTGGCGCAGTTCGTGTATCCCGAAAGCGCTTCCGCCGCATCCTCCAGCAGCTTTTCAGGGTCGGGGTCGCGCACGTTAAACAGCGAATTGATCTCATTTTTTTCGCTTTCGGTGAGCGGCTTGCACTTCATCAGCGAATCGATGTATTCGCGGTATCCCAAATGAGAGGGCACACGCCCCGCCGAGGTGTACGGCTGCTCAAGATATCCGCGCTCAAAAAGCCACGCCATTTCGCTTCTTATTGTCGCGGACGAAACGTTCATCTCAAGCTGCCCGCTTAAAAGCTTCGAGCCGACGGGCTCCCCCGTTTTGATGTAGTTTTCCACGATCGCGGCCAGTATTTGCCGTCTGCGCTGGCTTAAATTCATACTTGATCTCACCTCTTTAGCACTCTATGCGCACGAGTGCTAAATTTAATTTATCATATTTTTCAAGTTTTGTCAAGCGCATTAACAAATTATTTACAAAAAATCTGGCACTCATATAATTAGAGTGCCAGATCGCCTGTGTGATATAATACTCTGTTTTTTTTGTCCGAATTGTGTTACGATAGAGGCGGCGGTGAGCAAACGTGGAAAAACATTCGCAGGGCAATACGAAGCCGATGGAGGATGCAGCCCTTTCTCTGCATGAAAACGTGGAGGAGGCCGCTTTACTGCGCCGTCAAATATCGTCGTTTTCGCTTCGCGGGGATTACAAAGGCGCTGCCAAGTTTATTGAAGACAACATAAAAAGCCTGTATCAGGCCGAGCGCTGGCCGGATATATTCTTCACTGTTTTGCGGACATACCGGCGTTTTTTCACGTCGCTAGGCCTAAACGAAACGCTTGAAGCGCATTTGACGGAGCTGCTTAAAAAGAACGGTATCCCCTTTGTTTTTGTGCATCTTTTGCGCGGCGCCGACAGCAGCATCGTGTGGAGCGCCGATTATTTCAAGGATTTCGCGGTGCTAAACGAGCTTGACGGGGACCTTGAAACAGCGCTTTCATACTGCGATTTGGCGCTTAAGATCGACCCTGCAAACTCAACGGTGCATACGGTGCGCGGCTGGATGCTCGACCATATGGGAAGGCCGCTTGAAGCCGTTGAGATGTACCGTCAGGCAATCGAGCTGAACGATGCCGCCCACGGCGCGATAAACTCGCTTGCTAAGCACTGCGCCGGGAAAAATCCCCAGCAAGCGCTCGAGCTTGTGAACAGGGCGATCGAGCTTTCACCGACGGACGGCGCTTACTACGACACGAAAGCAAAAATCCTGATGCTCCTAGACGATACCGATGGCGCCGTCACGTGTTACGACCTTGCGATGTCGGCGTCGCCGTATACGGCCGATTACCCGTACCATAAAGCGGAGCTCCTGCTTTCATCCGGCAGGGAAATTGCCGCGGTCGCCATGTTCAAAAAAGCGGTTGCCCTCGATGACAAGCATATACCGAGTCTCTGGCGGCTTGCGGTCTTGTACCAGGAATCCCAGCCGGAGCTTGCGCTTTCCTACGCAAATGCGGTCGTCGCCCTCGATGGCGAAAACAAAGAAGCCAAGCTTATTAAATGTAGATTGTTAAGCCAAATTGGCGACGAGTCGGCAGCCGCGGTGGAATACAAAAAACTGGTTCTGGAGATGCCGAAAAACCACGAGGCCTGCGCGGGGCTTGCATCGCTGTTGGTCATAAGCGAGCCTGAGTCGGCGGTTTTGTACTACAACAAGGCCATCTCCATTGCGCCGAAAACTGCCGAATACCATATGGGTAAAGCCCGCGCGCTCGAAAACCTTGAGCAGGTACAGGCCGCGATAAAAGAATACCGCACGGTGATTTCGGCCGACAAAAATAATGCCCGCGCTTACGGGCGGCTTGCGTCCCTGCTCGCGGACACGAAGCCGAAAGAGGCGGTCGAATGCTACACAAAGGCAATCGCCATTATGCCTGAAAACGCCTTTTATTACGCCGCGAAGGCCGAGCTTTTGATGAAAACGAAAAACGGCAAGGCCGAGGCGATCGCGTGTTTTAGCGAGGCCTCAAAGCATGACCCGAACAACGGGCAGCTTCACATACATATCGCAAGGCTGCTGGAAGAAACCGGAAACGTCGCAAGCGCCGGGGAACATTACCGGCGCGCCGTAACATCCGGAAGAAGCGACGCCGATACGTTTTACCGCCTTGCAAGGCTGACCTTCAGCGCGGAGCCGGACGTTGCGCTCATGCATATCAACAGCGCCCTCAGCCTTGACGGAACAAACGCGGATTACTATTACCTGAAAGCCCAGGTCCTAAACGCGCTGGGGCATAACAAGGGCGCTCTTAAAACGTTGACGGATTCACTTTCGGCGGACGGCAAAAACCCGGAGATTTTAAACGAGCTCTCGGCGCTCACAGGCAAGAAAAGCCCGCGCTTATCGCTTGCGTACCTAAACCGTGCAATCGAGCTTCAGCCTGATAACGCGGATTATTTATGCGCCCGCTCCGATTTGTATTTACGGCTTTCAGAAACAGAAAAAGCAAAAAGCCAGTACGAGGAAGTTTTGAGGCTTGAGCCAAAAAACCACGCGGCACTTTTCGGGTTTGCGCGGTGCCTTGCCGCAAACCAAGATTCGCACGCGCTTGATTCATTTAACAAGGCCATCGCTTTAGAGCCCAAGATCGCCGCCTATTATGCATGTAAAGCTGATTTCCTCTTAGAACGCCGCGATTTTGCTGCCGCCGTTTCGGTTTATGACCAAGCCCTTGCGATCGAACCGGACAACTGGGAATACATCTTTGGGAAAGCAAAGGCACTGGAAGCGTCCGGGCGTCTTTTAAAAGCGGCGGAGTATTACGGGCAAGCGGCGCAGCTTGCCCCCGAATGCGCTGAAGCTTTGGGGCATGCCGGCATCCTGCTCGCGGAACACGATCCCGCGAAAGCCATCGAGTACTTAAACCGCGCAATCGCACTTTCGCCGGAAGATTACACGTACCGCGCCTTTCGCGGCAAGGCTCTTATGCTGCTCGGCTCCGCCGATTTGGCGCTGGAGGAATACAAGGAAGCGGCAAAGCTCGGCGGCGAAACGGCCGAGACATATTACGGGCTCGCTTCGATACTGCGCAAGACGCAGCCGGAAACAGCGCTTGGTTACTGCCTTCGCGCCATCAAAGAAAACACCGCTATTCCGGAATATCATCTGCTTTGCGGCGAATTGTACGACGCCTTAAATCTGGAAACGGCGGCGCTCGGGCAATACAACAAGGCCTTGTCGCTTAAGGCTGATTACCATGAAGCGCTTGAAAGGATTGCCGATATGCAGATTTTGCACGGCGGACCCGGCGCGCTTAACGCCGTTAACACGGCGCTTCAAAGCAGCTCTAAATGCAGCCATTGCCTTATGTTAAAGATAGGGCTGCTTGAAAAGGATACGGAATCGGACCACACGGATGAAATCATCGGATACCTTGAAGCGGTGCTTGACTCGGAGCCCGCCCGGATACCTGAAAGGCGAAAGCTCATCGCGTTACTGCAAAAAAAACGTATGTACAGGCGGTACGTGACGGAAAAGCTCAAGCTAAATAAGCTTTTGAAAAGTGAAAAGGAAGCCTAAACGCCCGGCATAAAGCCGGGCGTTTGAGTTTTGATCGCTTTGTTTTCAGCCTGAAGCTTTTAATCCAGCGGTTCGACATGGATCGTTGCTATCATATCAAATTTTTCTTTAATCATGTTTTCGATATCGGTTGCTACCTTATGCCCGTTTTCAATTGTTATATCTTTATCCAGCATGATGTGTAAGGTCAATTCTTTCTGCGAAATATAATCATGCATATGGAAATGATGGAGCTTTAAATCATCGTAATATAATTTTTTGGCTTCGATGTTTATTTCGTCTATTAAATCCTGCTCCGGCTCTTCGCCCAACAGCTTTGTGATGGATTCCTTAATAATTTGATAGGACGCGTATAATATCAAAAGCGCGCAGATCATTCCGAGGATGCTGTCCATCCACCAAAATTGCGGCGCTATCATCGACGCGATTATACCGATCAGCACAACTACCGATGAAAACGCGTCGGACAGGTGATGCCAGCCGTCCGCTTTTACAATCGCGTTCTCCGTTTTCCGCCCGAGATAAAACGCGTATAGTGACAGCAGCGTCTTCATGGCGATCGATATGACTGTCACCACAACGGCAAGCGTGCCATATGTAACGCTTTCCCGGTTTTGGAATCTTTCTATTGAGCCTGTTAAAAATTCATAGGCAATAATACCGAGCAGAAACGCAATGAAGATAGTGGAAATCTGCTCCCACCGCCCGTGCCCGAAAGGGTGTTCCTTGTCGGGCTTCCTAGACGCAAGCTTTGCCGCAAACACAACGAATACCGATGACAGCGAATCTGACATGGTATGCCACGCGTCCGCTATCAATGCAATCGACCCGGTAACCATGCCGGCCCAAAATTTTAAAGCAAATAAGACGGCGTTTATGATAATAGATATAATCCCTTCCAGAATTTGTGATTTTGTTTTCTCCCTGTTCATCATAATACCTCCTAAAAAATAAAGAAACGCACCTGCGGAACATTTTACTGTCCCACAGATGCGCATATAACTCATCTGCTGCCTTTGTATCGCGGCCCGGCGATATAAACCGCAAAGGTTTACCGCCTGTTCAGTTAGATAGACTTTTTATCATTATACAATACACTTTCCCGCATTTCAAGTACTTTTAATATTAAATTTTAGTGATTCATAAAAGAATGCCCGCCGCCGTTGTCTATGATATACCGCGCGTAAAGCGCATACGCCGCCATATAGTACGGCACAACAAAAAACAGGGGAATGAAAAATACGCAAAGCAAAAACCATCCGATAAATGAAAGCGAAAACAACAATATGCGAAACCTGTAACCTTTTGTATACTGTATCGACATTTTGATCGCTTTGCCGACGGTGATTTCGTCATCGGCGCCGACAAGGTACGCCACAAGCGCGTAACGGTTGACAAACGCGCAGAAAAACACGGTAGCCGCCAAAAACATCAGCACGGAAAAAACAACGCCGGCGGACGCCGCCATCCTTTCCAGCCTGAGCGAGTCGTCCTCCGCGCTGAGAAAGTAGACGGACGTCAACATAACGGCGCTTGGCAGCGCGTAAAACAAAACCGCCCAAAGCGTCGTGCGTATACCGATGCTGATGTCGTACCAAACCGCCCTTAAGTATGCTTTCGGCGTTTCAAAAAAGTAAAAGGCCTCCGTGATGGACGGGTTGCCGCCATGCACGATCCTGAAATACCAGCGTATCACGCCGAGTGAAAGCGGAAATATCAAAAGAAGCTGGAGCAATGCGGCGGCCCCGATAATCGCCCATTCCGCCGTGGAATTTACTATGACATCGCTGAGTATCTGTGTATATTCACTTTGGTTTTCGGCGTAATACGGAACCCTGTCAACCGCGGGCCCTAAGACAAACATTCCGACGGCGGCCTGCTGAAGCACGTTGATTACCCCGTTCGCCCCAATTTGGATCAGCAGAATCAGCATGCCGCCGATCCAGTGACCGCGCATGGCAAGCTTTGCGTTTTTCTTTAGCGCCAGAAAAAGTCCCATTGTCAAATCTCCTGTCGGCAGGCTAGGGAACGTGTTCCCACTACCGCTCAACGCCCTAATATTCTATCCCGCGCCGCGCCGGTACGCCTTTATCGAACGGATGCTTCGCGCATACAAAATCCGTTTCATAGTCGGCTAAGCGCTTTAGATTTTCCCACGGCTTATGCCCTGTGATTACAATTTCCACATGGGCAGGGCGCTTAGCAATCAGCTCGAAAAGCCTGTCTTCGCAGATAATCCCGAGATTTACGGCATCCACGGCTTCATCGAACACGGCCACGTCGATCCCGCCTGAAAGGATTAGACTTGAAGCTTCTAAAAAGCACTCCTCGTGGTCTTTTTTTAAAAGCGCAAGCTCGTCATTGTCCATTTGCGAGACAAATTTTCCGCATACTTTAGCCCGCAGGATTTTCGCGCCAAGCAACTGTAAGCCCTTAAGCTCGCCGCTTGCAAGGCCTTTCAGAAACTGGCAGAACAACACGGTTTTCCCTGTACCCAGCGCCCGGACCGCAAGCCCTGCGGCAGCGGTAGTTTTCCCTTTTCCGCCGCCTGTGTAAAGATG
The DNA here is from genome assembly GCA_009777635.1 of Oscillospiraceae bacterium. GTDB lineage: Bacteria > Bacillota > Clostridia > Oscillospirales > Ruminococcaceae > WRAV01. Next base: position 26,596 of record WRLK01000012.1, read on the forward strand.
CACCAAGCCTTTGTGTTCTATCCCGGACAAACTGTTCATATCTATTATTGACTCCCTGTTTACGGTTTAATATTACTTGGCGAAACTCTTTAGGATTTATTATCCGTCTTATCCCCTAAACTCCGGGAGCCTGCGGAATACCTCGGCCGATCCGCTTTGCATCCACATTTGCGGCGTGAATATCAGCGTATAGCCCTCGCCGTTTCCCATCGCCCATTCCTGAAGCGGGACCTTCGGCTGCCCAATCGCCGCCAGCAGCGTCATAATAACGCCGCCATGCGTGATTACCGCTGCATCCCTGATTTTTTCGTCCATCATTTTAAAGAAAACCCCGCTTGCCGCACGGACAATGCGCTTCGTGAAATCCTCAATGTTTTCGCCGCCTGGCGGAGGGTTTGAAACAGAATTGCCGATCCACGCGGAAAAATCCGCGTCATACCGCAATTCCTCGAAGCTTTTGCCGGAAAACCCGCCTAAATCCATGTCGGTAAAGCCGTCATCGTCCAATCGGTATATATCCGGATAAAGTATCTCCGCCGTCTTTACGCACCGTGCAAGCGGACTTGTAAAAACCATCTCCGCATGAGGATACAAAAACTTTTCGCGCATGGCGAAAAGCTCCCGTTCGCCCTCACTGCAAAGGGGAAAATCCACGCGCCCGACAAAACGCTTTTCGTCTCCCGCGCTTGTTTTCCCGGTTCTTATAAAATGTATTTTGTAGGTTATCACTTAAATATGCACCTTCATTCTTGTACAAATTACGGTGCAGATTGTTAAAAACACTGCACAAAAAGGCGAAAATAGTAAAAATATGTCTTTACAATATGTTTTTATTGATATATAATATACAATACGTTGAGAGTCTTCGGAGGATGGGCATTTATGAGCACAGATTTCCCGCGCATATTGACGCTTCTCAGAAAAGAAAAGGGTATCAGCCAAAAGAGCGCCGCCGCACAGCTTTTAATCTCGCAGGCGCTGCTTTCGCATTATGAGAAAGGCATACGCGAATGCGGTTTGGATTTTCTTATAAGATGCGCCGATTTTTACGGTGTTTCATGCGATTACCTGCTCGGCCGTTCACCCGACAGGAAAGGCCATACGCTAAGCCTCGACGACATCCCCGACCCTGAGCAGGTAAAGGAAAGCCGCGCGATTGGCTCCGTTTTGTCGGTTCTCAACAAAAAACTTGTTGCAAATTCGCTTAATATTTTGTTTGACCTGCTCGGCAAAACGAAAAACAAGGCATTGACCGTCGAGGTGTCGGCGTTCCTGATGCTAAGCTGCTACCGGATGTTCCGCGTGCTTTACTCGGCAAACCCGAAAAACCAGGAGCAGATGTTCCAGATTCCGTCGCATATCGCAGATACATACGCATCGGCCGCCATGCAGATCGCTCAGGCAAACGCGTCGTCCATCGCGAAAAACCAGCCGATCCTCGGAATGGAGCCTATCTCGGACATCTCGCAGCTTGCCGTTTCAATCGAAATTTTAACGCATAACTACCCGCTTTTCTCGACGTCGCTGTTAAACCTTATCCAAAACTCGGAGCTTAGGATTGGCTACGACGCGAAGGAAAAAGCGAAGAAATGAAGAAATAATAATATTAGCATAAACACTCCCCGTTTTCGCGGGGAGTGTTTGATGTTAAGCGGGGTTATGGTACGTTAAATCGCCCTCGTCACCTTATCTGAACGCAAACAGCGGGTGCAGGCATACAGACGGCGGGGGGTGCCGTTCACCATTGCCTTAACGCGCTTTACGTTCGGTTTCCACATTCTGTTGCTGCGCCTGTGCGAGTGAGATACCTTGATTCCAAAACCGACGCCCTTACCGCAGATTTCACATTTTGCCATATTCTGCACCTCCTTTAAATATTAAATATAAAAGGTCAACATTCGTATTTTATCAGATTCAAGTTAACATTGCAAGCTTTTTTTGAGAATTGTCCCGGCCATGTGCAACTTGCGAAGCCGGCGGCTTTTATGTTATACTATTTTGGCAGCAATACAGCCATGCGTTTTAGGGGATGTTTCTTTGTCTGATTTAGGCTTTGCGCCGGAAAATATTTTGCCGTATCTTATACGCGCGCTAATACTGTTAACGATGCTTCCGGTGCATGAATTCGCGCACGGCTTTGCCGCCGACCGCTTAGGCGACGATACGCCGAGAGCTCAGGGGCGCCTGACCCTCAACCCGTTTGCGCACCTTGACTGGACAGGCAGCATACTCATCATGCTTATAGGGATCGGATGGGGCAAGCCTGTTTCGGTGGATATGCGAAACTTTGAGCATCCGCGCCGCGATATGGCGGTCACAGCACTCGCGGGACCTTTATCAAACCTTTTGCTGTCGTTTTTTTTGATGATCCTTTACAAAATCCTGTTGGCTTCGTCGCCGCAGTACGCGCTTGCCTCTAATTCGGCCTTGATTGCGGATATTCTAGGTACGCTGTGCTTTTACAGTATAATGCTGGCGGTTTTTAACCTGATTCCCCTGCCGCCACTTGACGGCTCGAAAATCCTCGGAATTTTGCTCCCCCAAAAAATTTATTGGGCGATGCTGCGTTATCAGCGGCAGATTACGTTTGTCTTCATGCTGCTGCTTATTTTCAGGGTCCTCACTTTTCCTATTCAGTTTGCCACATCATGGGTTTTTATCTTTTTCGACCGCATTACAATGCCAGTAGAATGGTGGATTCAATTATGGACGCGAAGCTGACGTTCAAGGTTCAGGAATACGACGCGCCGCTCGATTTGATTCTGAACCTGCTTTCAAAGCATAAGCTTAATATCTTCGACATCGATTTGACGTCGCTGCTTGAGCAGTATATGTCGGCAATCTCGCTTTGGCGCGAGAAAAACCTCGACGTCGCAAGCGAGTTCCTTGAGATGGCGAGCCGTCTTGTACATATGAAGACGATAAGCCTTTTGCCGCGCCACGAAGAGGAATCCGAACGGCTCAGGCAGGAGCTCAGCGGCCAGCTCATCGAGTATCGGCTTTGCAAGGTCGCGGCGGAGCAGCTCGGGCTTAACAATTTATCAGGCGATATATTCGTGCGCAGGCCGATGCCTGTTGAAATCGACGAGACATACGTTATGACGCATCCCGCTGGGATTTTGTTCTCGGCGCTCACGGACGCGCTCGGCAAAAACGCAAGGCGTATGCCGCCGCCCCGCGAAAGTTTTGAGCCGCTTGTATCAAAGCCCGTGGTATCGGTGACGTCGAAGATTTTCTCAGTCTTAAGACTTTTGCGCCGGGACGGCAAAATTAAAATGGACAGGCTCTTCACCGCACAGACAGGGAAAAGCGGCATGGTCGCCACGTTTTTAGCGGTTTTGGAGCTTGTTAAGTCAAAAAAAATCGTAATCACGGGTAAAAATACCGTGGCAATCAAGAAATAGGAGAGTTATTTTGCAGCTACACGACGCCGAACACAGCATAGAGGCCATACTTTTCGCAAGCGGGGAGCCCGTTGAGCTTCAAAAAATTTGCGAGGTTATGGATTCAGACGAAAAAACCGTCAAGAATCTAATCGAGCGTATACGCGAGCGGTACCTTTACCAGAGCTCGCCGTTTGACATCGTCATGCTGGGCGACGCGTACCAGATGTGCACGCTGCCGCAGTATGCCGAAATCATACGCCGCGCGCTGACGCTTAGAAAAACCACGGCGCTGTCGCAGGCTTCGCTTGAGGTGCTTGCCGTAATCGCGTATAACCAGCCGGTTACGCGCGCGTTCGTCGAGCAGGTGCGCGGCGTCGACTGCGGGGGCATCGTCAAAAGCCTTGTGGACAAGGATTTGATCGAGGAAGCGGGCCGTCTTCCGATTCCCGGAAAGCCGATCTCGTATAAGCCGACCGCGAATTTTTTGCGGTGTTTCGGGCTTGAAAATTTAGAGCAGCTCCCGGAGCTGCCACATCTCGCACCGGAAACGCCCGACGATGAGGAAGCCGAGCAGCAGCTCGACGGCCAGATCGATTTCTTCGAGTAGCAGCCCCACGACGCGCACATCGTGCTCCTTGATTTTCCTGCTTCCGGATTATCCCCGCGCGCCCGTTATTTTAAGCGCCCTTGTTCAGTGCTCGAATGGACGTTGAGCGGTGCTGAACACAGGTTCTAAGGTTTTTACGTGCCAAACACATTATAATTGGGGAGCAATGTATAATGGGACTTGTCATAACCGGCTCTATCGCGCTGTTTTTTGCGGTATTGCTTTTCTCCCCCGTGTGTCTTAGATTTGCGTACCGCGGCGGTAAAATAAACGCAAGCGTGCATTATGTGTTTTTCAAAATCAGTCTTTTGCGGGAAAAAACAGAAGCCGATAGAAAAAAAGAGGCAAAGCGCAGAAAAAGGCAAGAAGCCAGAATATCTAAAAAAGCCGCTAAGAAAAAAGATGAAGACGAAACAAAACAGAAAAAGATATCGGGCAACTTAGGATCTGTCAAAAATATATGGGAGATCGTTAAAGCCTGCAAGAAAGTCGATGCGCTGAGGCGGCGCCTTATCTTTTATAAAATCGACGTCGCCATCGCAGTCGGCGGCGATGACGCCATGAAAACCGCTACGAGCTACGGGATGGTTTGCGCCCTTTCGGCAAACATAATCTCGCTGCTTTCGGCCCTGTTCACAGTCAAAAAGCCAAATGTGAGAATCCGGCCTGATTTTATGCTTGACAAAACGGCGGCGGATATCTCCTTCCGTATGAGGATAACGCCGTTTTATGTCTTTGCGGCAGGCTTTAGGGTGATTTATGAAATCGTCAAGATAATCTTAAAAAATAAAAATAAACGTAAAAAAGGTGGTAAGCAAAATGAGCCAACAACAGCATCCGGTCAGTGAATTTACAGATTCGGCGCTAAGCGGCCTGCGCTCGCTTGTAGACGTCAACACCGTCATCGGCGACCCCATCACGGCAGCTGACGGCACGGTTATAATCCCCGTCTCGAAGGTCGCCTTCGGCTACGCTTCCGGCGGCAGCGACTGGCCCACATCAAGGCCGGACGTTTTCGGCGGCGGCACAGGCGGCGGCGTGACGATCAGCCCGGTGGCTTTTCTGGTCCTAAGAGGCAGCGATGTGGAGATCCTGTCAATGCCGCAGCCTGCCGACAACACGGCCGACCGTATCGTGAACGCCGTTCCCGGTATCATCGATAAGGTTTTAAAGTCAAAGAAAAACGGCGAAAAGGAATAAAGGCGTCTATCCGCCGTCAATTTGCCAAGACCGTTAATATTACGGCGCGTCCCGGAATATACTTGTTTTATAAATTATAAACCGGTATAATTCTGGGGGGATTATATGAAAAAACTGATTTCGACGGCGCTTACGGCGTACTTTTGCGCGCTGTTCCCGTTTTCGGGCTTTGCCTTGGAAACCGTATCGCCTCCGATACAAGACTTTCGTATAAACGCGAAAGCCGCGATTGTTATGGAGCCCGTCACAGGCCGGATTTTGTTTGCCCATAACATTGACGAGAGGCTGCCGATCGCGTCCACCACAAAGATAATGACCGCGCTGATCGCGCTTGAGCAGCCGAACATCGACGCTGTTTTTCCCGTGGACGAAGCCGCTATCATGGTCGAGGGCTCGTCCATGGGTCTGCAAAAGGGCGACAGGGCAAGCCTGCGCGCTTTGGCGACGGGGATGCTGCTCGCTTCAGGCAACGACGCCGCGAACGCCACGGCTGTGAGAATCTCAGGCTCCATCCCCGCTTTTGTCGCCATGATGAACGAGCGGGCGAAGGAGATGGGGCTTCTTGACACGTCGTTTGAGACGCCGTCCGGACTTGACGGGGAGAAGCATTATTCCACGGCAAAGGAGCTTGCCCTCATCACAAGGGAAGCTCTCAAAAACGACGAATTCGCGCAAATCTGCTCACAGTACAGGATTCGCACGTCATACGGCAACCCGCCATACGAGCGCTGGCTCACAAATCACAACAGGCTTTTGAGGGATTACGAGGGGACATTCGGCGTAAAAACGGGGTTTACCAGAAAATCGGGGCGCTGCCTTGTAACCGCCGCAAGGCGCAACGGCGTTGAGCTTATCTGTATCACGCTGAGCGCCTCAAACGACTGGAATGTGCACAAAAGCCTTTACAATCACTTTTTTGGGATTCTGCAGCTTGAAGACCTGTCAGAGGGCATTCCCGCGTTTACCGTTCCGGTGACGGGCGGCGTCAGCCCCGCGGTCGCCGCCGTTAAGTTCGATGCGGCAAAGATTCCCATACTTGCAGCCGGCGCGAAGGTGGAGTATAAGATCATATCGGAGCCTTTTTTGTATGCGCCCGTCAAGCGCGGGCAGTATATCGGCGAAGCAAGAATTTTCCTTGACGGGGAACAGGTTTCCTGCGTGACGCTGACGGCAGGCTCTGACGTTGCGATGCTGCACGAATACAAAGAGAAAGTCTCTATTTTAGACAGGATAATAAAACTGGTCGGATTGGATGAAAAACTGTATGGATAATTCCGGGATAAGGATACAAAAAGTACTGTCGGATAACGGCGTTATGTCGCGGCGCAAGGCGGAGGAGGCAATCCTTAAAAGGCGCGTGGAGGTAAACGGGCGCCCCGCCAAAATCGGGCAGAAGATAAACCCCCGAAAAGATATAATCGCGATTGACGGCGTGAATATACAGCTCAATAAACGAAAACAAAACGTTTATATCATGCTGAACAAGCCGCGCGGATACGTAACGACCACAAGCGACGAGATGGGCCGCGCGTGCGTTTTGGACCTTGTCGCAGACGCCCCGCAGCGTGTGTATCCCGTGGGCAGGCTCGACAAAACAAGCGAGGGGCTTTTGCTGCTCACAAACGACGGCGGCTTCGCCGACTCAATCATGCATCCGCGGGGCCACATTTCAAAAACCTACCGCGCGACCGTGAAGCCCGGCGTCACTGAAGACCAGCTTTTAAGGCTTTCGTCCGGCGTTGAGATCGACGGCGTTATGACGCTGCCCGCTACCGTTCACGTCGTTGCGCGGGAGCCTGAGCGCGCCGTGATACAAATCACGATATTCGAGGGGAAAAACCGTCAAATCCGCAAGATGTGCGAGGCGCTGGGGCTTGAGGTCGCAAGGCTCAAGCGCGTATCCGTTGGGCCCTTAAAGCTCGGGATGCTAAAGACCGGCAAATGGCGGCTTCTTACAGCCTCGGAGCTCACGGCGCTTCGGAATTGCGTGCAAAAGGCGACAAACCGGCAAAAACATGAAGAGTCCGAAGCGAAATCCCGGAAAAACAAAAACGCAAAACCGGACAAGCGGGGGAAGTGACCATGTTAGAACTAAAACCTTGCGTCAATATGAAAATGATCACAAAGGCATGCAAGAAGTGTGGGAAGCTGCCGGACGCGTCGTTCTACCTGTACCTTGCCACCGACAAGGAGGAGGAGCTCGCGTCGTGCCTTTTCGAGGTAAGCGGCGACAGCGTGACCGCACTGCTTTACGAATGCTTGGACGACGCCGACTACTGGCTTTTTGACGGGCTTCTTCGAAGCGGCTTTAACTACGCGTTTGAGCAGGGAATCACAACGGGCCGCATACCGGAGACTTTTCGCGTTCAAAACCACCGCCTGTTTTCGAAGCTCAACTACCCCATAACGCCTGCGTTTGATATAACAAATTTTTTCAGTAAATATAAAAACTGCAAATAAGGATTGATAAAAATGCAAAACATACGCACCCGCTTCGCACCAAGCCCTACCGGATACATGCATGTCGGGAATTTACGCACGGCCCTCTACGCCTATCTGCTTTCGAAAAAGCATGACGGCAAATTCCTTTTGCGAATCGAGGACACCGACCAGGAAAGGCTTGTCGAGGGCGCGACCGCGCTCATCTACAGCACGCTGCGCGAGACCGGCTTAAACTGGGACGAGGGTCCCGATATCGGGGGGCCGGTGGGGCCGTATATTCAAAGCGAGCGTATGGGGATGTACAAGGATTACGCCGAAACGCTCATCGGGAAAGGCGCCGCGTACCGCTGTTTCTGCGATAAAGAGCGGCTCGAGGAAGTCAGAAAGCTGCAAAAGGCAAGCGGCATCCCGCCAATGTACGACGGGCATTGCAAGCGGCTTTCATCTGAAGAAATCGAAGAAAACATAAGAAACGGCGTAACGCACGTTATCCGGCAAAGCATGCCGTCCGACGGGGCAACATCATTCGACGACCTTGTGTTCGGCAGGATCACGGTTGAAAACTCCACCCTCGACGACCAGGTGCTGCTTAAAGCCGACGGTATGCCGACCTACAACTTCGCAAACGTTATAGACGACCACACGATGAATATCACACATGTCATCCGCGGCAACGAATACCTTTCCTCCACGCCGAAATACAACCTTTTGTACAAAGCTTTCGGCTGGGAAATTCCCGCTTACATCCATTGTCCGCCCGTTATGAAAACAGCGACCGAGAAGCTTTCAAAGCGAAACGGCGACGCGTCGTACCAGGATTTGGTCGCGAAAGGCTACCTTACCGGCGCCGTTTTAAACTATATCGCGCTGCTTGGCTGGGCTCCGGGCGGCGAGAACGAAATCTTTACGTTAAGCGAGCTTGTCGACGCCTTCGACGTCGCCGGGATTTCAAAGTCCCCCGCTATTTTCGACAGCCAGAAGCTCAACTATTTAAACGGCGAATGGATACGCAGGTTATCGCCTGAAGCATTCCACGAGACCGCGCTGCCCTGGATACGCAAAACGCTTAAAAAAGAGCCGTTTGACACGGTATTCTTAGCGCAGCTTTTACAGGCGAGGTGCGAGGTGCTAAGCGACATTCCGGAGCAGGTCGATTTCTTCGATTCACTGCCGGATTACTCGACTGATTTGTTCATCAGCAAAAAAATGAAAACCGATACGCAAACCTCGCTTATTTCATTAAACGAGATTCTTCCGGTTTTGGAAAACATCCCCGATTGGAATACAGAGGCCATACACGACGCGCTCTTCGGGCTGATTGAAAGGTTAGGCGTGAAAAACGGATATATGCTCTGGCCGCTCAGGATTGCGCTTACCGGCAAGCAGTTTACGCCGGGCGGCGGCATTGAGGCCGCGTACCTGATTGGCCGCGACGAAGCGTTAACGCGCGTCAGGGCGGGGATCGAAAAGCTCGCCGGTGCGAAATGAGAAACGCAGGGGCATGAGCCGTCGGATCATCAAATAAGGGAATTTGTAGAAACCACAAAAACAAAGCCGCCTCACCGGCGGCTTTGAAATCTAATACGAGCCCACGAGCGACGTATCGCTCGATACCCATTCGTCAAGCACTACAATATTGCGAAACGTGTCGTTTGAATCGCGTATTATGACGTTTGAAATACCGGCGTTGATAATCATCCGGCGGCATATGGAGCACGGCGACGCATCCTTGACGTATTCATCAGCCCCGGCCTCGCGCCCTGTTAAGTACATTGTGCCGCCCAGCATTTCGTTTCTCGACGCGTGTATGATCGCGTTCATCTCCGCGTGGACAGAGCGGCACATCTCGTAGCGCTCGCCACGCGGTATGTTCATTTGCAGCCGCATGCATTGCCCTGTATCGCAGCAGTTGCGCGTCCCTCTCGGCGCGCCCGCGTACCCGGTTGAGATAATCTGGTCGTTTTTTACGATAATTGCGCCATAATTGCGTCTTAAACAAGTACCGCGCTCCGAAACGACCTCGGCGATGTCAAGGTAATAGTTGATTTTATCGCGTCTTTTCGGCATCATAAAGTATTGCTCCTCTATTGGGTCTATTGACATAAAGCTAACAGACCCTAAATAATAAATAGCCCCTTATCAAAAATACATGTTAAGTCAGTATATCTTATTTCATATAAAAAAACAAGACGTCTATATTAAAAGCGAGGAAAACATGAATAATTTATCGAATCCTGCAACAATCCGCGGCCTAATGTCAAAACATGGATTTAGATTTTCAAAGACGCTCGGACAAAATTTTATCATAGACGACAGCGTTTGCCCAAAAATCGCGGAGCTTTCGGGCGCTGCAAAAGACGTTTGCGCGCTTGAGATCGGCCCCGGGTTCGGGGTGCTTACCGCAGAGCTTGCAAAGCGTTGCGGCAAGGTTCTCGCGATTGATATTGACAAACGGCTTTTTCCTGTATTAAGCGAAACCCTCGCCGGCTGCGATAACGTCGAGGTTATTTGCGGCGACGTTATGAAAACGGATCTTAACGCCATGATCAGAGAAAGATCCGGGGGGCTTCGGGTAATCGTCTGCGCGAATCTGCCGTATTATATAACGTCGCCTGTGATCATGCGGATTTTAGAATCGAAGCTGCCTGTAAAGTCCGTCACCGTCATGGTGCAGAAAGAAGCGGCGGCGCGGATCTGCGCGCCGATACCGTCGCGGCAAATGGGCGCCGTGACCGTCGCCGTGCGCTGGCACAGCGAGCCTAAGCTGTTGTTTGAGGTTCCGCCGGAATCTTTCATGCCGTCCCCCGACGTTACCTCCGCGGTTATAAGGCTGGACGTCAGGAGCACGCCGCCGGTAAATGTAGCCGACGAAGCCATGTTTTTCAAGGTTGTCAAAGCGGCGTTTTCACAGCGGCGCAAGACCTTGTTAAACTGTATCGCGTCGGGGTTTGCGCTTGAGAAAGCAAGGGCCGCCGAATTGTTAAGTAAAGCGAGCGTCCCGGCAAGCGTGCGGGCGGAGCAGCTCACGCTGCGCGATTTTGCGGCAGTCGCGGATATCTTTTCAGGCGGGGTATACTAAGGTCTGTCGACCCTAAATTCCTATAATTTCATCCACATAAAATTTTTCATGTCCACGCGGCCGTCGGCCAGAAAACCTACGCCTTCATTTGTAAGCCTCTCCTTTTGCTTTGCACCGAAATCCTCCTCCGGACAAAGACCGCCGGATTTATGCACCACCCTGTGCGCGGGGATATCCTCGGGAGCGGCGCGCATAGCGTATCCCACAGTCCTTGCGGAGCGCGGGCTGCCCATGAGGGAGGCTATCTGGCCGTAGCTCATTACTTTTCCCGCAGGGATTTGCCTCGCGATTTCATAAACCCGCTGAAAAAAACCTTTATCCATATATTTATGCCCGTTCCTTTCACTGTGCTTGAAGTCTCACCCGCCCCAGTATTTGCGGTCAAGGCTCCGAAACTGGATCGCCTGCGAGATATGCGGCGCTTCGATAAGCTTTTCGCCGTCAAGGTCGGCAATTGTCCTTGCAACTTTTAAAACGCGGTCATAGCCCCTGGCGGAAAGCCCGAGCCGCGAAAACGCGGACTTTAAGATACGCTCGGCGGCGGGCGACGTTACGCAAACGTCGTTTAGCATCTTTGACGGGATGTCCGCGTTACATGTGACAGCCGTGCCCGAAAACCTCTCAAGCTGGAGCTTTCTCGCCGCCGCCGTGCGTTTTCGCACATCCCTGGAGCTTTCGCCTTTCGCTTTAGCGGAAATCTGTACATACTCGACAGCCGGTACCTCAACGTGGATGTCAATGCGGTCGAGCAGCGGGCCTGATACGCGCCCGAGATACTTCTGTATCGCCGCCTGGGAGCATTTGCAGTTTTTGTCGCCGCTTCCAAAATACCCGCACGGACAGGGGTTCATTGCTGCGACAAGCATGAACCTGCTCGGGAACCTTAAGCGCTGGCGTACCCGCGTGATATTCACAACGCCGTCCTCAAGCGGCTGTCTTAGCACCTCAAGCGCCATTTTGTTGAACTCCGGAAGCTCGTCTAAAAACAACACGCCGTTGTGAGCCAGCGAAATGTCACCCGGCACAATGTTCGCGCCGCCGCCGATGAGCGAGACCGGCGACGCTGTATGGTGCGGTGCGCGGAACGGCCTGTGCGGCAAAAGCCCCCCGCCCGGCGGCAAAAGATTCGCTATAGAATAAATTTTTGTGGATTCAATCGACTCCGCAACAGTCATCTCAGGCAAGATGGACGGCAGCCGCTTTGCCAGCATACTTTTGCCCGTACCGGGCGGGCCGATGAATAAAAGGTTATGCCCTCCCGCTGCGGCAATTTCCATCGCGCGCCTTGCCTCGCTTTGCCCCTTGACGTCGGCAAGGTCTAAAAGATACGGCTCCGCAGACGCCTCCGACGGGATGTCCGACGCTTTCACCAGCGTTTTTTCGCCTCGAAAATACGCGATGACATCCTTAGCGTGCATAGCGGTTAAGACTTCCACCCCCGTCGCCACGGCGGCCTCCGCCGCGTTTTGGACCGGTACGATCACACGCTTGATTTTAAGCTTTTCTAAGTCCAGCACCATCGGTAGTACGCCGGGTAAGCCGCGAAGCTCCCCGGAAAGCCCGATTTCCCCAATCACCGCGGTACCTTCAAAATCAAAGTTCTCGTATCCAAGCGCCGCCAAAAGCCCAAGCATTATCGGCAAATCGTACACCGAGCCCGCCTTTCTTGTATCGGCGGGCGCCAGGTTCACGATAATTTTGGCGTCAGGGCGTCTGTATCCCATATTGAGCAGCGCCGAGCGCACGCGGTCGCGGCTTTCCTTTACCGCCGCGTCCGGCAGCCCCACGATCTCGAAGCCCGGCATACCGCGGCTTGCGTCCACCTCGACAGACACGATATACGGCTCTATCCCCATAAGCCCAAGACTTGAAAGCGCGCAAAACAAAGCAATTCCCCCTTGATGCAAGTCATGGCGCGAAACAAAAAGCGCGGCGCGCTTTAAGCCCGCGAAGCGGGCGGCAATTCGGCTGTGCCGAATTGGTTTCGCGTTTATATAGCAAAGTATACCGAAATATGTAAGATTTTACAAGAATCAATGTTGACAAGCCGCCGTTATAATAATATGATTAGAATATCGCAAGGTGAAAGGAATGACTGTTGATATGAGCAAAGAGCGTGAACTTTTTGAGCTTTGGACCGAGAACCTTAAAAACGATGAAAAATACCGCGTGGAGCTAAACGGCATAAAGGATGATGAGGCCGAGATTAAAGACCGCTTTTACTGCGAGCTCGACTTTGGCACGGCCGGTTTGCGCGGCGTTTTGGGGCTAGGCGCCAACCGCATGAACGTATTTACAGTAGGCCGCGCGACGCAGGGACTTTCCGATTTTTTAAAGTCCGAAAAAGAGAACCCTGTCGTCGCAATCGCGTATGACAGCCGCATAAACTCCTCGCTTTTCGCAAGGCAGGCAGCGTCTGTTTTCGCGGCAAACGGAATCAAAACATATCTTTATGACGAGCTGATGCCGACGCCGGCGCTTTCGTTCGCGGTAAGGGAGCTTGGCTGCGACTCCGGCGTGGTGATTACGGCAAGCCATAACCCCGCGAAATATAACGGTTACAAGGCATACGGCGGCGACGGCTGCCAAATCGGGCCTAAGACCGCGAAATCCGTTATGGAAAATATTCTTAAAACCGATATTTTCAGCGGCGTTAAAAGCATGGATTTTGAGTCAGGGCTTAAAAGCGGGATAATCGAAATGATTCCCGACAGCTTCGTGCAAAAATACATCGACCGCGTGATGAAAGAAGCAATCGACCCCGACGTCTGCAAAGACGCCGGATTAAAGCTCGTGTATACTCCGCTAAACGGCGCCGGCAACAAATGCGTCCGCGCGGTTTTACAGAAGCTCGGCGTCACCGATATAACGGTAGTACCGGAGCAGGAGCATCCCGACGGCAATTTCCCGACATGCCCGTACCCGAACCCCGAAATGCCTGAGGCGCTGGATTTAGGCTTTAAGCTCACCGAAAAGACGGGCGCGGACCTGCTTCTTGCAACAGACCCTGACGCCGACCGCGTAGCCGCCGCGGTAAATGACTCGGGCGATTTTAAAATCCTTTCCGGCAACGATATCGGCGTGCTTTTGCTCGATTACATCTGCGCCGCGAGAATCCAAAAAGGCATTATGCCGAAAAACCCGGTCGCTGTGAAGTCCCTCGTTTCCACAAAGCTTGCCGACGCCGTCGCGAAAGAATACGGCGTGGAGATGAAAAATGTCCTGACCGGCTTTAAGTTTATCGGCGAGGAGATTCTAAAGCTTGAGGAAAAAGGCGAGGAAAACCGCTTTATCTTCGGGTTTGAAGAGAGCTGCGGATATCTTTCGGCGGGGTATGTGCGCGATAAGGATGCTGTCAACGGCTCCATGCTGATCATTGAGATGGCGTGCGCGTACAAAAAACAGGGCAAAACCTTGGCGCAAAGACTAAATGAAATCTATGAAAAACACGGCATCTATTACAATAAAGTCGAGAGCTTCGCCTTTGAGGGCGCCGACGGCATGGAGAAAATGGCGGGTATCATGCGTTTTCTCCGCGGGAACGGGCCCTTGCAAATCGGCGGGGCCGCCGTAGTCGAAACGACGGACTACCTGTCTAGTGATACCGGCTTGCCGCCGTCCGACGTGCTTGAGTACGGGCTTAATAATACGTGCGCGGTAATCGTAAGGCCGTCAGGGACGGAGCCTAAAATCAAAATCTACTACTCCCTTGTGGGCAAAACCCGGGATGAGGTAAATAATCTCGCTCGGCTTTACAGCCGGGAGCTTAAAGCGTTTATAGATAAAATTTAGAGTCTGTTCACATAAATGAACCGGCCGTCCGTTTTGATAGCGGGCGGCCGGTAATGCTTTATGCTGCGACGGGAAGCTTAATAATAATCAGCTTCACCGAAGTAATTGCAGGACGCCCTGCGGTAGCTGGTTTGACTGTGCGAGCATCGCCTGCGACGCCTGGACGAGGATGTTGTTCTTCGTGAACTCCATCATTTCTTTCGCCATGTCAACGTCACGGATCGAGGCTTCGGCGTTCTGGAGGTTCTCGCGCGTTACGCCCAAGTTGTTGACCGTGTGCTCAAGTCGGTTCTGCAATGCGCCGAGATCGGCGCGTGTGCCGGATACCATATCCATTGCGGCTGTGAGAACTTTGATGGCGTTTTTCGCATCTTCGCCGGTCGCGACACTGATGTTGTTGACAACACCTTCCGCGCCGCCGAGAGCGCCGGAGCTCATGTTGGCTACATTCAGCCCGACCCTCTGGTCGGCGGAGCCGTTCGCGCCAATCTGGAAGATGAGCTTTGAGGAGCTATTGGCATACATTGCGCCTTCGGCATAAGTGCCGGAGAAAGCTCCCGTTGCGTCGTTGTCAATCTCCACGCCGGAAATAACTCTTGCGGTAGTAGCCTGGGTCCAGCTTGCAATCGTGCCTGCGACTACGCCGTTTGCGTCGACAAGATTTCCGCCGCCGCCGTCGTCGTCTTCAATCGTGAAGGATCTGTCGCCGAGTTGTACGCTTGTGACCCAACTTGACCCTACCTGTGCGGTGACAATGGTTGCAACCGCTTTTTCGGACATGCCCGCGAGCTCCTCCTGCATATATCCGCCGTTTGCGGCTGTAGTCCATGTGATATTTCCGGCGGCGCCGAGGACATTTGCCCTTGCGGTTGCATGAGCAGTTCCGGCGCCGGAATTGGAGCCGTCCATGAAATGGGTGCCGGCTGCGTTTAGACCCGCGCCGCCCATTGTTCCGTTGAGAAGCTGGATTCCGTTGTAGTTCGTGCTGGAAGCAATCCTGTCAATCTCGGATTTGAGTGCTACGACTTCCTTCTGGATGTTATCGCGGTCTACCTCGTCTTTGAATGTGCCGTTTGCGGACTGCACCGCAAGCTCGCGCATCCTTTGCAGGATTGCGTGGGTCTCGTTGAGGCCGCCTTCCGCGGTTTGGATCAGCGAGATGCCGTTTTGCGCGTTCTGGGTCGCTTGCGCAAGACCGCGGATTTGTCCGCGCATCTTCTCGGAAATCGCAAGGCCTGCGGCGTCGTCGCCCGCTCGGTTGATCCGGAAGCCGGACGACAGCTTTTCAAGGTTCTTCGCCGTTGCCGAATTGTTGATTCCCAGTTGCCTGTGGGAGTTCATGGCCGGGATGTTGTGTTGGATAATCATGGTTCTTTCCTCCTTGTATTAAGTTGGTTGTTTGATTATCCGGTTGCGGTCTCCCCGAATCCTTCGGGTGCTCCGCACCCGTGTTGACTTCAGACCGGTGCTCCGCGCTGCCCCGGTCATTATAGTAAGACAATCTTTCGACGTCCCCTATGATTTTTTAGAGAGCCTTAACCGGCCGTCCTTTTGTGGCGGGCGGCCGGTAATGCTTTATGCTGCGACGGGAAGCTTAATAATCAGCTTCACCGAAGTAATTGCAGGACGCCCTGCGGTAGCGCGTTCGACTGGGCAAGCATAGCCTGCGACGCCTGAACGAGGATGTTGTTCTTCGTGAATTCCATCATTTCTTTCGCCATGTCAACGTCACGGATCGAGGCTTCGGCGTTCTGGAGGTTCTCGCGTGTTACGCCCAAGTTGTTGACCGTGTGCTCAAGGCGGTTCTGCAATGCGCCGAGGTCGGCGCGTGTGCCGGATACCATGTTCATTGCGGCTGTGAGAACTTTGATGGCGTCTTTCGCATCTTCGCCGGTCGCGACACTGATGTTGTTGACAACACCTTCCGCGCCGCCGAGGGTACCGGAGCTCATGTTGGCGACACTCAGGCCGACTCTTTGGTCGGCGGAGCCGTTCGCGCCAATCTGGAATATGAGCTTGGCAGTGCCTTCGATTGCAACCCTTGCGCCTTCGTCCGCTATATCGGTAGCGGCAAGCCCGGTGCCGGCAGCATTAAGTTTTAGGCCCGAAACTACGCCGTTGCTTCCGCCTGCTACGACAGTAATACTACCTACGCTTGTGCCGTTTGCATTCCAAAGAACGCCGGCATCGTCCGCAGTGTATGAGCTGTCGCCGATTTGCAGGTTTACAACGGCAGCCCCGCCAATTGAGGTGCGGGTAATCGTTGCTGTCGCGTCTGAGCCTGCAAGTGACGCAATAAGGTCAGTGTCGGTTAGGGTGAAGCCTGTGACATTGATTCCGGCGGCTCCTAAAGCGTCTGTTACTTCGGCATCTGTTTTCAGAGCTTCGCCGCCCATCGTCCCGTTCAGGAGCTGGATACCGTTGTAGTTCGTGCTGGCAGCAATCCTGTCAATCTCGGATTTGAGTGCTACGACTTCCTTCTGGATGTTATCGCGGTCTACCTCGTCTTTGAATGTGCCGTTTGCGGACTGCACCGCAAGCTCGCGCATCCTTTGCAGGATCGCGTGGGTCTCGTTGAGGCCGCCTTCCGCGGTTTGGATCAGTGAGATGCCGTTTTGCGCGTTCTGGGTTGCTTGCGCAAGACCGCGGATTTGTCCGCGCATCTTCTCGGAAATCGCAAGGCCTGCGGCGTCGTCGCCAGCTCGGTTGATTCTAAAGCCGGACGATAATTTCTCAAGGTTCTTCGATGTTGCCGAGTTGTTGATTCCCAGTTGCCTGTGGGAGTTCATGGCTGGAATGTTGTGTTGGATAATCATGGTTCTTTCCTCCTTGTTTTATGGGTTGTTTGATTTTCCAGGAACGGATTCCCCGAATCTTTCAGTTATTCCGTTCCCGGTTGCTTATAGTATAGTAACGCGTAAGCTTAGCTTAACTCAGCTTAGCGGAGCAGCTGCAGGACGCCCTGCGGGAGCTGGTTCGACTGCGCAAGCATCGCCTGCGACGCCTGAACGAGGATGTTGTTCTTCGTGAATTCCATCATTTCTTTCGCCATGTCAACGTCACGGATCGAGGCTTCGGCGTTCTGGAGGTTCTCGCGTGTTACGCCCAAGTTGTTGACCGTGTGCTCAAGGCGGTTCTGCAATGCGCCGAGGTCGGCGCGTGTGCCGGATACCATGTTCATTGCGGCTGTGAGAACTTTGATGGCGTCTTTCGCATCTTCGCCGGTCGCGACACTGATGTTGTTGACAACACCTTCCGCGCCGCCGAGGGTACCGGAGCTCATGTTGGCGACACTCAGGCCGACTCTTTGGTCGGCGGAGCCGTTCGCGCCAATCTGGAATATGAGCTTGGCATTGCCTTCGATTGCAAATCTTGCGCCTTCGTCTACCGTGCTTGTGGCGGCATTAATCGTTTTGGCTGCTCCTGCGGCGCCGGACAGCTTTATGCCGGAAACTACGCCGTTGACTCCTCCCGCTCCGGTGAAGGTAATCGTGCCTATCGATGCGCCGTCAGCGTTGAAAAGGTTAATGGTCGCGCCGTCGGTTGTTGCTTCCGCTGTGTAGGAGTTGTCGCCGATTTGTACGTTTACAACGTCAGTGCCGTTAATTGTGGTGCGGGTAATGGTTGCTGTCGCGTCTTCATTGTCAATCACGCCGGCGTTGATGGAGACAGCGCTAACGCCAAGGCCGGTGCCGTCGGCTAACGCGGCTGTCAGCTCGGCGCTGGCAAGCCCGTCGGCGTCGTTGTTAACGGCTACGCCGCCCATTGTCCCGTTGAGAAGCTGGATTCCGTTGTAGTTCGTGCTGGAAGAAATCCTGTCGATCTCGGATTTGAGTGCTACGACTTCCTTCTGGATGTTATCACGGTCTACCTCGTCTGCGTATGTGCCGTTTGCGGACTGCACCGCAAGCTCGCGCATCCTTTGCAGGATCGCGTGGGTCTCGTTGAGGCCGCCCTCTGCGGTTTGGATTAGCGAGATACCGTTTTGCGCGTTCTGGGTTGCTTGCGCAAGACCGCGGATCTGACCGCGCATCTTCTCGGAAATCGCAAGGCCTGCGGCGTCGTCGCCAGCTCGGTTGATACGGAAGCCGGACGATAATTTCTCAAGGTTCTTTGATGTTGCCGAGTTATTGATTCCCAGTTGCCTGTGGGAGTTCATAGCTGGAATGTTGTGTTGGATAATCATGGTTCTTTCCTCCTTGTTTTGTGTTTATTGATTGTTTTCCGGCAAGCAGCTTCCCCGAATCTTTCGAATGCTGCGCCGCCGGTTGGTTTTGAGCAGGCGCTCCGCGGTAAGCGCCGTGCACAAAACCGAGACAATCTTATATTCGTTGCCTCTGTAAGTATTATCGGGCAAACCGGTAAAAACTTTAGGTATTCTGTAATAAAATAAAAAACCGCTTTTGCAAGCGGTTTTTTATTGAAGGTTTCGCTTAATGAAAATAAAAATAATCGGCGAACGTAAAGTTCCTTGCTTTTAACTGGTCAATCACATCGCCCAAAATCTCCGTGTTCGTCTTCGAAACGGCGTGCAGCAGGCAAACCTGCCCGGGATGCGCCTTGTCCATAATGTTTGCGATCGCGTCAAGGGCAAAGGGCTGGTTGTTTACGTCGTAATCCTTATACGCGAAGCTCCAGAGCATGGTGCTGTACCCAAGCTGCTGCGCAAGCGCCAGCGTCTGCTCGCTGAACGAACCCTCCGGCGGGCGGAAAAGCCACATCTCATACCCGTAATTCGCAAGGACATAATCGTGTAGCTGCATTAAATCCTGCGCCGCTTCCTCAAGCGTAATAGAGGTAAAGTCACGGTGCTTTGTAGAATGATTCCCGATGGTATGCCCCTCAGCTATCATACGCTTTATAAGCTCCGGTTCCGTTTGCGCGTATGGATATGTGATGAAAAAAACCGCCTTAACTTCTTTTTCCTTTAGTATATCGAGTATTCTTGTCGTGTAGCCGTTTTCATATCCCTGATCAAACGTAAGGAAAATCTTCTTGGAATCGGGAAGAATATAATAGGCGTTATATTTACCGTATTTCTGCTGGTACGACATCGGGCCCGACGGCCTGTTCAGCTCGTCAACCGGCCCGCCGGGAAACCCCGGTTCCTTTTGGCTGCTAAGCTTTAATATTTCCGCGTAATCGACGCCTAAGGACTCAAGGTACTCATTCGTCGGGACAGCTTCCATATCATCCTGCAAGGGCTCGTCCTCTTCGGTTTCTATGGTTTCCCAGATAGGTTGCTGCGCTTTCGGAACAGGAGCCTCATGCGCTTCGGTTACAGGCTCCGATAGGGCGGGCGCGTTCACGGGGTTATCGTTTTGGCGCGGCAAGCCGCATCCCGAAAGCATGGCGACAGCCATTATCATTGCGATAATCTTTACTCGTTTCATGGTTTCTCCTTTGATTGGCTTATCGACAAAAGCCGACAAAAATCGATTCTTGATTTAAAGTATAGCATAAGATTGTAAACTTATCCTGCCATTATTGTGTACAAATTTTTTCCATTCATACTATATATTAAAAACCCTTATACATATAAATAGGTAAATAGAAGTAAGGGGATTGGTATGATGAAAGCTCCCAGCGTTGTCGCGGGAACGGTTTTGCTTAGTGCATCCTCGATTTTTGTGAGGATGATGGGCTTTTTGTTTCGGATATACCTGTCAAATAAAATCGGCGCGGAGGGTATGGGGCTGTATACCCTGATTATGTCGCTGTACGCGCTTGGGGCGACCGTTTCACTGTCAGGCGTCAGCATGGCCGTATCGAAGCTCGCCGCCGAGGAGCTTGCATGCGGCAGACGCGAAAACGCAAGGCATATCCTCAAGCGGGCGCTTTACCTCTCGCTTTTCTTCAGCCTTTTTGTATGCGCCGTCATGCTTTTGTTCGCAAGGCCCATCTCGCTTTACATATTAAAAGATCCAAGATGTGAGGTTCCGCTTATGCTGCTTGCGCCGGGAATGCCGCTGCTCTCATTGTCGGCGTGCTTCCGCGGATATTTCATCGCGTCCCGCCATGTCGGCAACCCCGCCGCCGCCCAAGTTTTAGAACAGGTCTTCAAAATGGGCTTCATCATCTTATTGCTGGCTTACTGGCTCCCGAAGGGGATCGCACACGCCTGCGCCGCCGTGGTCCTCGGAATCACATTCGGGGAGCTTATATGCTTTATATACACAGTATCCGGCTACTTAATCGAGAAAAAGCGGCCTTTCCCGAATCAGGAGGTGACAATCCGCGGCGCCACCGCAAAAATATTAAGAATCATCATACCGGTTTCAATTTCAAGCTCGACACGCAGCGCCCTGCGGCTTCTAGAAGACGTACTGATCCTTTCGGGGTTTCGCCGCTATATCGGCGCGGGCAGCGGCGCCACGGAGGTCTATGGCCTTTTAAAAGGCATGGTTATGCCGCTTTTGATTTTCCCGCTGTCGCTGCTCTCGGCTTTCGTCGTAACCTTGACGCCGGAAATCTCAAGGCTCGGAGCCTCTAACGACAGCGCAAGGCTTGAGCGCGTAATATCAAGAATACTGCAAATCACCTGCATCGTAGGGATTTTTATCGTCGTCATTTTCATGTCCTTTTCATTTGAAATCGGCGTCATCGCCTATAACGACGAAAGCGCCGGGCGTATGCTCAAACAAATGGCGTTTTTATGCCCGTTTATGTGTGTTGAAATGGTTGTTGTCAGCATCCTGTACGGACTGGGCGAGCAGTCCGCCTGCATGCGCTATTCCATCGCGGACTGTTTGCTTCGCATCGCGATGGTTGCCGTATTGATACCGTCAAATGGCGTAAACGGCTTTATCTGGATGATTGTCGCAAGTAATCTGTTCACCTCCGCGCTTCATTTAAATAAGCTTTTGGATATAACTAAAATCAATCTTAAAATCAACGACTGGATCGTAAAGCCTGTAATCGCGGCGCTATGCGCAGGGCAAGCCGTTCGGGCCGCGTACAATTTTTATCTGTTCGATTCGCTTTCCCTGTGGCAAGGGCTTATACTCGGGCTTATCATTCTCACCGCCGTTTATGTTTTGGCACTGTTTTCCACCGGCTGCATAAGCCGCGGCGATTTCGCATGGATCAAGCCTTTTTCGAGGCTTCCGGTAAAAATACAAAAAAATTCGCTTGAAATTGCCTATTAATGATTGCAAAATTCCCCTTTAAGTATTATTATGGGTATAATAAATATAAAAACCGCGGAGGTGTAAACATGCAGATTAAAGGCGACGTCATCATCAGCGATTTACTTGACTTAAACCCCGAATTTGAAAAAATACTGCTCGAACAGGGTATGCATTGTTTGGGCTGCCCTGCGTCACGGGGTGAAACTTTAGCCGAAGCCTGCGAAATCCACGGCGTGGATGTTGACAAATTATTGGAGCAGCTAAACAACAAATAGGAGCACAGCTTATTTTTATGATTTACGCGACATTGGAGAGTGTTTTTGTAAACACTCTTCTTTCATGCGCTAAGGGGAAAAAGCATGAAAATTAAATTAGACGCAAGACTTTCCGCGATTTTTGACATGGTTCCGCCTGAAGGCGTCGTAGCCGACATCGGATGTGACCATGCGCTGCTGGCTTGCGCTCTGATAGAAACTGGCCGCGCAAAACACGTTTTCGCTTGTGAAGCCAATTTAGGCCCACTTTTGCACGCTAAAAAAACCATCGCGGACAACTGTCTTTCTAACAGTATAGACACTGTATTGACAAATGGGTTGACTGACCTGCCGCATTCGACGATTGATACGTTCATAATTGCCGGCATGGGGGGTGAACTGATTGCCGATATCGTGTTAACTCATATGTGGACAAGGAACAGTCGCTTTCGATTTATCTTAAACCCCATGACAAAAGAAGAAAAACTTAGAAGGCTTCTTTTTGAAAATGGCTTTACTATCGCAAAAGAAACATGTGTTTTTAGTGATAATA
Source organism: Oscillospiraceae bacterium (assembly GCA_009777635.1). GTDB lineage: Bacteria > Bacillota > Clostridia > Oscillospirales > Ruminococcaceae > WRAV01. The sequence continues at coordinate 49,039 of WRLK01000012.1, forward strand.
AATTATATACTGTTATGTATGTATATTATACAGAATCATCATGTAGTATTGAAGAGTTCAGTTTCTATACTGGGTGTCATTTATATAGCAATGACTTTTCCTCACAGCTATATATTTCCCGGGTAATACAGCGGCTTGAGAAAAAGATAAACGGGGTCAAAATGTCAAAAAACGCGGAAAGTGATGAAAAAATAGAATATTATAAAAAAATAACAAAAGAAATAAAGAACAAAGCCGAAAAAAGGTGGAATGATAAATGATTTATACAATAAAGGATTTTTATGACGTTATAGATGAAACGGCAAATTTCGGGGATTCAGAGGACTGGGATAACACAGGAATACTGATCGGAAACGAAAAAAACAGTGTAAATGCCGCATTGATCGCCCTAGACGCCACTCCCGACGTTATAAACGAGGCAAAGCGCATAAACGCAAACCTTATCATCACACACCACCCGGTGATATTTCCTTATTTAAACAGTATTGACAGTGACAGCACCGTTTATCGGCTAATAGCATCAAATATAAATCTCATAAGCGCGCATACTAATTTTGACAAGTCCGACTATGGCGTTAATTCCGCATTAACAAAGGTTTTAGGGCTTAGCGGTGTGAGCGTCCTTACAAGCGCCGGTAGTCCGGGGCTTGCGCGTATCGGCAAGCTTGAAAATCCTATGCAACCTGATGAATTCGCTTTATTCGTTAAAGAAAAGTTGAATGCTTATTCTGTTAAATATACAGAAGGTACTAAAATATCAATTGTCGCTGTTAGCGGAGGCAGCGGCGGCGAGCTCTGGAAGGACTCCCGGCTTGCGGGAGCACAGGCGCTTGTAACCTCCGAAGTCAAGCACCATCAGCTTCTTGAAGCCAAAAAAGCCGGTTTTACCTTAGTTGACGCAGGCCACTACGCAACGGAAGTCATCGCGTTGCCCTTGCTTTGCAACAGGCTATCGGAACGCTTGCCGAAAGCGAAAATAACTGTCTCGCAGTCGCAATCCGACCCCGCGAGGTATGTTTAACCTGAAAGGAATGACCTTATAAATGGCTTTTGACGGTGCTTTTTTAAGCAAAGTAAGAAATGAACTGTACGCTGGCGCAATAGGTTCACGCATCGATAAAATCTCACAGCCTTCACGCGAAGAGCTCATCATACTTCTACGGGGGCGCGACGGCGGCAGGCGGCTGCTTTTGTCGGCAAACGCAGGCTCATCACGCATTCATTTTACGAATACCGCTCCCGATAACCCGAAGACTCCGCCGATGTTTTGCATGCTGCTGCGTAAGTACTTATCCGGCGCAAAATTCAAATCCATGCGCCAAATAGGGCTCGATCGGAGCCTTTTCCTTGACTTTGAGGCGACAAACGAGCTTGGAGACCCTTTGACGCTGACCATTGCCGTTGAAATTATGGGCCGGCATAGCAACATTATCTTAATTAAGGATGAAAACCGTATTATCGACGCCATCAAGCGCATCGATTTTGAGACGTCGCGCGTCAGGCAGATTTTGCCCGGGATGCTTTACGAGCCGCCGCCCGCGCAGGACAAGCTCAATCCGCTTGAATCTTCCGCTGCCGAGATGATAGCGCAAGTCCGCTTTGGGCGAGATATAGAGCTTTCAAACGCTCTGTTGGAAAGGATTCAGGGAGTTTCGCCCATCGTTTGCCGCGAAATTGCCCATTTTGCGACGCGCGGTGTTGAAACGAATGCGCACGATCTGTCCGAAAACCAGGTCGAGCGGCTTAGCTACGCGCTTAGCGCCTTTATTGACGGCTTAAAAACCGGTAAATGCACCCCGACTATTGTCTGCGAGGCGGATGGGCGTCCGCGAGACTTCACATTCATGCCGGTGACGCAATACGGCGCGGCGCGCCTCACCCGCGAATATGCGTCATGCGGCGATTTGCTGGATGCTTTTTACTCGGAGCGCGATAACATGGAGCGCATCAAACAGCGATCCGGCGGCCTTTTGAAGCTGCTTGCAAATACTTCCGACAGGATACGCCGCAAGGTCGCCGTCCAGCGCGAGGAGCTGAAGGAATGCGCCGGACGGGAGCAGCTTAAGATAAAAGGGGATATTATAAGCGCAAATTTGTATGCACTTCAAAAAGGTAATAAAACCGTTAGATTACCGAATTTTTATGATTCTGCCGGCGATGAAATTGAAATCGAGCTCGACCCGCGGCTGACGCCTCCGCAGAACGCGCAGCGTTATTACGCGCTTTACCGCAAGGCCGACACCGCCGAAAAAAAACTCGCCTCGTTGATCGAACAAGGCGAGCAGGAGCTATTGTACATTGACTCGGTATTTGACGCATTAACTCGCTCTTCGGGGCTCGGGGAGCTCGATGCGATCCGCGAGGAGCTTGCTCAGGGCAGGTATATACGGCGGCAGAATAGGCAGGCAAAACTAAAGCGTCATGAGAAGCTGCCCCCGTTGCGCTACCGCTCATCGGACGGGCACTTGATTTTAGCCGGCCGCAATAATACGCAAAACGATAAGCTCACATTAAAAGATAGCCGGAATACCGATATTTGGCTTCATACGCAAAAGATTCACGGTGCTCATGTTGTGATTATTGTTGATGATTCAAATATTACAGATAATACAATCAAGGAAGCCGCCATTATTGCAGCATATCAATCTCAGGCGAGAAAATCGGGCAAGGTTCCGGTCGATTACACCTTGGTAAAGCATGTGAAAAAACCTTCCGGAGCAAAGCCTGGGATGGTCATTTATGACCATTATAAAACGGTTTATGTTGACCCCGATGAAGAGCTTGTAAACTCACTTCTTGAAAAAAGGTAGCCACTTTCGGCACATAGTGTTCAATGTGTTTTTTGTGATTATTATACACTTATATCATATTAAAAATCATATGATAGAAGAAGTATTCCCATTAGGACAGGCTGGTGAAGCAAATATATGATGATTGTATGCCGCCCGATTTTAGATAAAATTTGAAAGCGCGTTTTGTAAGCCCATGCGGGGAAAAAATCCCGGATAAACAAAACCCCCGCATACGAGCCCGCAAAATACAAAAATAAATGCGGAATCAGGGGGAAGTAATCGGAGCCCGCCGCGTAAAATCCAAGCGGCAAAAGATATGGGTTTTCGTAGAGAAAAGCCGGTAATGTTACGGTAAAAACGCCGGGCAATCCCAAATATCCCGACGATAGCCGACTTGTAAAAACGTACAGGAACAGAAAAACGGGTATGCCTGTTACCGGCGGCATCCGGTCTAAAGCCGGTCGCAAAAGCGCAAATAAAATCATGGCCGCGCCCATAAAATGCAGAATCCCGAAATAGATGAGCTCACTCGGCATGAAAATAAGCGTTACGACCGTAAGCAGCATTCCGAGCAGAAATGTTTTTATTCCGCGCTTTACATTGCTTTTGGAATAACGGCAGGAAATTCCCGAAAGCACAATAAACGTGCCCGCTATCAGCGGCTGGATGTAAGGCATGGCAAAGCTGCGGTAAAATGGGACGTCAACGCCAAATATAAATACCAGATTATATCCCAGATGATACAGTATCATCAGTATGATATCTGCCCCGCGTATCTCGTCTAAAAGTCCGGCACGCCTCAATTTGACGCTATTTGCTTGTTCCATTCCAAATCCTCATAATTGTTTTATCTGTTATATCTATAATTATAACGGTATGTACTCATCTATGATTCTTCTTGCCGCATCGTTATCCGCGAGCATCAGCATGATAATATAATCTCCCTGGTCGTAAATAACGGCGTTTTGCGAGATGGGGTACGCATCGAGGATATCGTAGTTTTCGAACTGTGCCATGCGTTTTTCCTTGTATTTGCTCAGGGCAAGCTGAACGTCCTCGCGCCGGTCGGATTTCGGCTCTATGATCAAGACATCCGAAAGCCCGCCGGTCGGGTCGGATATCTTCCCGTAAAACGCGTCAACATCACGTTCCCTGATACCGATCAGCTCCTCAATTTGCAGCGCGGTCACGGGGTTTGCTTTATACTCTTCCAGCGAAGAATAGATTTTATCAACCGCTTTTTGCGGCTCTGCGACGGTTACGGCTTCCCTTATGTTTGCTTGCTCGGGCACGGCTACCGCTGTGTCGTTTTGCCGGCATCCTGACGCTAAGATAAGCAAAATCAGTATAATCATCGCATAAATGTAAAATGATCTCATCGTATTTCCTCCATGGGATATTCTTAGGTTTATGACTTAGAATAGACCATTACCTTGATTTCTGTCAAGCATTTTTAACAGAATTTGCGAATAATTTAACAATCTGGTTTATAATATTGCTATAATTTATATTTTTCTTTGGATTTGACTTTTAAATATGCTATACTTTACTTAAGTTATAACGCAAGGGGTTCGTATCATATGCAGGATACTTTATTCATTTTTACCGCTGTTTGCCTGTTTATCGCCGTACTTTTGCTTCTTTTGTATTTAAGGCGCGAAATGTTCGATACGCGCGGTAAATCGGCGCCCCGGGCCACGGCGCGCGTCCTTTCGCAGTTTGCGTTTTTGCGCCGTTTTAAGGTGTTGTCTAACGTAAATCTCGGCGACGGTCTTGCAGCCGAAAACATACTGATTGGATATTTCGGCATCCTGCTGATCCATACGCTCGGCGCAAAGGGGAATTATTACGGCACCCTTTCCGGTGAGCAGTGGTCGGTCGTCCTGAATGATAAAAGGACGCATCTTCAAAACCCCGTTTTGCTGATGCAGCGGCAGTCGGCGGCAATCCGCACGCTTCTCTCGAAGAAAAAGCTCTATAACATACCGATAGAGTGCATCGTTTACATATCGAACAAATCTTCGAAAACAACCGTATCCATTACGAATAACGGGGAGATTCTGATGCCGGGCAAGCTTTCGGGATACCTTGACAAGACTAAATTTGAAAAGGATTTGGGGCTGGACATCGATCAAATCGTAAAATCCATCACCGATTCCGATTTTTAGAAGCCGTTCTCATAGACGGGAAATGACGGTTAAATCGCCGTGGTAATGGTGTTTTGAGCTATTGGAACAGCTTTTTAATATTAGATCGAAAGGAATGACTACAAACATGGCAAGAGTTTTCAATTTTTCACCCGGACCCTCCACCCTGCCCGAAGCGGTACTTAAAAAAGCGGCGTCGGAGCTGCTTGAATACGGCAAAAGCGGCCAGTCGGTCATGGAAATGAGCCACCGCTCAAAAGAATACGACGCTATCATCAAGTCCTGCGAATCGGATTTGCGGGAGCTCATGGGTATACCGGAAAACTACAAGGTTTTGTTTTTGCAGGGCGGAGCGTCGCTGCAATTTGCAGGTATCCCCATGAATTTGCTGAATAAAACGGGAAAAGCTGATTATATAGTCTCGGGACAGTTCTCGAACAAGGCGTTTCAGGAAGGCCAAAAGTACGGCGAGGTTACTTGCGTTGCGACAAGCAAACCCGATAATTTCGCAAGGATTCCCGAGCTTAACAAGTCGAAGTGCAACCCAGACGCAGATTATTTCCATATCTGCCAGAACAACACGATTTACGGCACGCGCTTTACAAGCCTGCCCGATACGGGGAGCGTCCCGCTTGTCGCCGACATGAGCTCGTGCATTTTAAGCGAGCCCTGCGACGTTGCGAAGTACGGGCTGATTTACGCAGGCGCACAGAAAAACATAGCTCCGGCGGGGCTTACGCTGGTGGTTGTCCGCGAGGACCTGATCGGGAACGCAAGGCCCGAGACCCCGTCGATCATGGATTACAAAAACATGGCCGACAACGACTCCATGGCCAACACGCCGCCCTGCTACACCATCTATATGATGGGGCTTGTTTTAGACTGGATCAAATCCGAATTCGGCTGCCTTGCGGGTATGAAAGCCCACAATGAGAAAAAAGCCAAAATCCTTTATGATTTCCTTGATTCTTCATCGCTCTTCAAGCCCACCGCGCTCAAGTCGGACCGTTCGCTCATGAACGTCACCTTTGTGACCGGCTGCGACGAAACCGACAAAAAGTTCTGCGCGGAAGCCGCGAAAAACGGGCTTATAAACCTGAAAGGCCACCGCTCCGTCGGCGGTATGAGGGCGTCTATCTACAACGCCATGCCGATCGAGGGCGTCGGGAAGCTGGTCGAATTTATGAAGGAGTTTGAACAAAATGCGTAAAATAAAGCTCATGAACAAAATCAGCCCCTCCGGCCTTGAAATCCTCGAAAACGCGGGATACAAATGCGCTGAGGACATCGAAAGCCCCGACGGCATGATCGTCCGGTCGGCGTCGCTGCACGATACCCCAATACCGTCATCGGTGCGCGGAATCGCAAGGGCCGGCGCCGGTACGAACAACATCCCCATCGACAAATGCAGCGAAATCGGCGTCGTCGTTTTCAATACCCCCGGCGGCAACGCGAACGCCGTTAAAGAGCTCACCATTATGGGGATGCTGCTGTCCGCGCGGAAAAGCTTCCCCGGCATGCAGTGGGTGCAGAGCTTAAAGGGCAAAGGCGGCGAAGTACCGAAGCTCGTCGAAAAGGAAAAGTCAAAATACACGGGCCCGGAGCTCAAGGGCAAAAAACTCGGCGTGGTCGGGCTTGGCGCGATCGGTATCATGGTCGCCAACACGGCTTCGCACTTTGGAATGGAGATTTACGGCTACGACCCTTACCTTTCGGTTGACGCTGCATGGAACCTTTCAAGAAACGTAAAGCACGCAAAGTCCTTAAAAGAAATCTACGAAAACTGCGATTTCATTTCCCTGCACGTTCCGCTCAACGGCGAGACGCGCGGCATGGTAAACTCGCAGTCCATCGCGACGATGAAGCCGGGCGTCAGAATCCTCAACTTCTCCCGCGCGGAGCTTGTCGACGACGCCGATATGCTGGCGGCCCTCGACGACAAGCAAGTCTACTGCTATGTCACGGATTTCCCAAATGACGCGGTGTTGGGGCATCCGGGCGTGATTGCGCTGCCCCATCTCGGGGCCTCAACGCCGGAATCCGAGGATAACTGCGCTGAGATGGCGGCCGTCCAGTTAAAGGAGTTCCTGGAAAACGGCAACATCAAAAATTCCGTAAACATGCCCGACATTTATGTCGAGCGCTCGTCGAAACCGCGTATCACGGTCATACACGAAAACAAGCCCACCATGATTTCGCAAATTACCGGAGCCGTCGGCCAAAACATCAATAACCTGCTTAATAATTCAAAGGGCGACTACGCGTACCTGCTCATCGACCTCGACGAGGAGGTCTCGACCGACGTGCTTTCCAAATTAAGCGCAATCGACGGCGTTATCAGGGTTCGGGCGATTAAATAACTTGTCCGTGCAAGTAGGCAGAGGTGAATAATGCCGGAATTAACCGAAAATATCATTGACGCGGAGCGCGCGGTCTTAGTTTCAGTGGATACAGGTGCGTTTGACGCCGAGACTTCCCTCGCGGAGCTTTCGGAGCTTGCCGATGCCGCCGGTATCGAAACGGTTGCCGAAATCATACAAAAGCGCCCGGACGTCGATAAGGCGACGTGCGTGGGCTCTGGCAAGCTTGAGGAGCTTTCGGGATACGTAAAATCCCTTGACGCCTCGATGATCCTCTTTGACTGCGAACTTTCAGCGACACAGCTTCGGAATATCGAGAAAGCATGTGATACGGCGGTGATTGACCGCACCATGCTGATTTTGGAGATTTTCGCCCGTCGCGCCCAAAGCCGCGAGGGCAAGGTTCAGGTCGAGCTTGCAAGAAACCGCTACATGTTGCCGCGGCTTTCCGGTCTCGGCAAAAGCCTGTCGCGGCTTGGCGGCGGCGGTGGCGCCGCCGGCGCGGGCGCCCGGCGCGGAAAGGGCGAGACCATGCTTGAGCTTGACCGCAGGCATCTGCGCCGCAGGATACAACTGCTGGAATCCCAGCTTGAGGGGCTTGAGAAGCGGCGCGGCGAGATGCGCCGGAGACGGCGCAAGGACGACGTTGTGACCGCCGCTATCGTCGGATACACGAACGTCGGCAAGTCCACGCTGTTAAACGCGCTGACAGACGCGGGCGTCCTTGCCGAGGACAAGCTTTTCGCCACCCTCGACCCCACGGCAAGGGCCTTGAGCCTGCCGATGGGGCGAAGCGTGATGCTGATCGACACGGTCGGGCTGATCCGCCGGTTGCCGCACCATCTTGTAGAGGCTTTTAAATCAACGCTTGAGGAGGCTGTCCACGCAGATTTGCTTTTAAACGTCTGCGATGCTTCAAGTAACGACGCCGAATTGCAAATCAAAGTCACAAACGACGTCCTTAAGAGTCTGGGCGTGATGGATACGCCTGTCCTCACCGTTTTAAACAAATGCGACCTTATAAAGGAAATCGCGCCGGTTTCCGGTATGAATACGGTTGCGGTATCAGCAAAAACGCATTTTGGATTTGAAAACCTGCTTCATAAAATCGAGGAGTTGCTTCCGCCCGCCCAGCGTCGCATGCGGCTTCTGATTCCGTATGAACAAAGCGGGTTTATCGCCGAAATACGCAAGAGCGGCAAAATTTTCGAGGAGAAGTACGTGGAAAACGGTACGGAAATCGACGCGCTTATCGATAAAAAGTTAGTCGGCAAGGCGTCGGCGTTTACCAGACCTCTTGCGTAAGAGGTCTGCTGTGTAGAGGAGGGGTTTTCTTGTTAAAAGGCATTTCAAGCATCCTGTCGCCTGAGCTTTTAAAAATCCTGATGGAAATGGGGCATGGCGATGAAATCGTAATCGGCGACGGCAATTTCCCGGCACAGAGCATGGGGCGGCGCGTAGTAAGGCTTGACGGGCACGGCGTGCCTGAAATCTTAGACGCGGTGATGGCGCTGTTCCCGCTCGACCAGTTCGTCGAAAGGCCCGCAGCGCTCATGAATGTGCCGGACTTCGAACCGGAGCCGCCAATCTGGCAAACATACCGCGAAATCATCGGAAAACACGAGGAGCTATCAGGCTTTGAGCTTGTGGAACGGTTCTCCTTTTATGACCGCGCTACAATGGCATACGCCATCGTCGCGACGGGAGAATCCGCAATCTACGCGAATATTATACTGAAAAAGGGCGTTATACAATAGATTTTGCCGCGGAAGGAGAACCTCCCGCGGCTATCTTTAAGAAAAACGTCTACGCCGAGGCGGCTGCTCGGGGGCGCGGCTTGCGCCACCGCCAAGGCTCGGTTTCTCAAAGCGAAAATATTATAAACCCCCGGATGCTACAGTCTATGCAGCATCCGGGGGTTCGGTACTGGCGCTTCTCTTGCCGGCCTGTTAAGTTTTCGCGTTCGCCGCGCGGTTTTATCCGGTCCGTGCAGGGATAAAGCATGGGAATATTGTTTTATTATATTATTTATGGTTATATAAGCCTCTTTAGGATTTTGAGGATGATGAGTCTTATACTGTTCCGATATGCTTGTCGAGCCAGCCGTTAAGAAAGGCCAACTGCCATTCCTCATGAAACCAATGCTCGCTTCCCTCTAAAACAGTTAAGCCGCAATGAAACCGTTTCGAGAAGTTTTCGGCTACATCACGCGCTGTCAGATTATCCTTCGAGCCATAAAGGATTTCCGTTGGAGCCTCCCATTTACCAATTGGGTTTTCCCTTGCGTAACAATAATAATCCCAATACAGCGTTTCGCCCATTGGAGTAGGGATTTCCCGCCTTTCCTCCAGCTCTTTTTCGCTAACGCCAAACCGCTTCATCATTTTTTGTATCAAATGCTCCATATCAAGCACGGGGGAAAGAAGCAGGCTTTTTTTAAGGGGAAAATTCTGATACGCAAGCAAGCTAAAATAAGCGCCTAGGCTGCTCCCAAACAAACAAAGACTGCTCCAATTCTGCCGGGCATATTTGCCGATAACACCTAAGTCATGAACGGCGTTCCAAGCCATGCAGGGATAATCTTCGTCTTTGCGTTCGCCATGTTCAGGAAGGTCAAAGCTTAAAGCCTGAAACCCTTTCGATACTGCCTTTTCGGCAAAGCCCTGCGCTTCTTCTTTGTTTGAATGCTTTCCGTGCACGCATATGTATGCGCAATCCGATTTTTCTCCCCAGAGAATAACCGGAATATTGCCAACCTTATATATTTTTTTCTTCATAAGAAAAAACCTATTCGACCTTTTCGATCGAGCCGCCGCCCTTTTGCAGCGCGACCATTCCGGTGCGCACCATTTCAATCACGCCGTACTGCCTTAGCATATCAAGGAAAAGCTGTACGCGCTCCGGCCTGTCGGCGATCTCAATCGTCAGCGTTGACGGCGAAATATCGACGATATCCGCTTTCATGATCGACGCAATATCAAAGATTTCGCCGCGCGTTTTTGTCGCGGCCTTTACCTTTATCAGCGCAAGCTCGCGCCTTGTCGCGCTTTCCTGCGGGAGTGGCTTTACTTTTATCACGTCTATCTGCTTGTTTAGCTGTTTTGCCACTTGGTCTATGGCGCGCTCGTCGCCCTCCGCCACGATCGTCATGCGCGAAACCGCCGGGTCTTCCGTTTCCCCTACCGCAAGGCTTCCGATGTTAAATCCGCGCCGCGCAAAAAGCCCCGCCGTCCTTGCGAGCACGCCCGCCCTGTTTTCTACCAAAACCGCTAAAATGCTCTCCAAAACTGCTTCCTCCTTAATACTATTTGTTTATTATAAAAATTATTATACTATTTGTTTTGGATTTCCCGTCCATGTTTACTCACATAATACCACATTTTCGTGTGCCGTGGAAGTGTGCCTCGCCTTGACAAAGCACAGTTTTTACATTAGTATATTTAAAGATTATCGTAGGGAGGCAAGGGCTGCATGGTAGATGAAATGAGGCAAATAGCCGCAAGGATTCGGGAGCTTCGTGAAATATTCGGTTTAACAGAGGAGGAAATGGCGAAAGACGTCGGCGTTTCGACGGACGAATACAGGATTTACGAACAGGAAGGCACGAACGTTCCAATCAGCGTTTTGTACCGTATCTCGCATAAATTCGGCGTGGATATGAACGAAATCCTGACGGGGCGCGCATCCCGCCTTAACACATATGAAATTTGCAGGCGCGGCAAAGGGCGCACGATCAGCCGTTATGAGGGGTACGCCTATGAGGATTTGGCGTCAATGTTCACGGGTAAAATCATGGAGCCCTTGCTCGTAACCCTAGAACCCGGAGCCGCACAGGCCGCGATGGTAACGCACAGAGGCCAGGAGTTCAATCTTGTCCTTGAGGGCTCGATTGTCCTTACCTACAACGGCTCTGAGCATATTCTAAACGAGGGTGACGCGATTTATTTCGACCCCGCACGTCCTCACGGGCAGCGCGCCGCAGGCGATAAAAAGTCAAGATTTTTAACGGTCATTGTAGAATAGCGCCGCTTATAGAAAGCGCGATATGCGGCGCCATAACGCGAAAAGTGCAGATTTAAAGAAAAGGTGCAGGTCATATGCTTGAGAATTTTTTACCGCGTGAGGAATTTGATTCCTACGAGGATTTTTTGCAAAATTATAAAGTGAATATACCGGAAAACTTCAACTTCGGGTTTGACGTCGTCGATGAATGGGCGAAACGCGATAAGAATAAGCTTGCGCTTGTTTGGTGCGACGATAACGGCGGGGAGCGCTTTTTTACGTTTGAGGAGCTGCGAGTGCTTTCAAACAAGGCCGCAAACTACTATAAAAGCCTTGGTATCGGCAAAGGCGACATCGTGATGTGCGTTTTGCGCCGGCGTTTCGAGTACTGGATAACGGCGGTTGCGCTGTGCAAGCTGGGCGCCGTCATCATACCCGCTACCTTGCAGCTTACGGAAAAAGATATTATCTACCGCGCGAACGCCGCTAAAATCAAGGCCGTTGTCTGCGTCAACGATAAATTTGTGGTTTCGCAGATGGAAGCAGCGCTTAAAAGCTGCCCCACGATAGAGCACAAGCTGCTTGTCGCGGGCGAGCGCGACGGCTGGCTTTCCTTTGACGAGGCTTACGGCAAGCCGGACGATTTCCCACGCACTAATACGAAATGCAGCGACCCCATGCTGATTTATTTTACATCCGGCACGACGGGGATGCCGAAAATGACGCTTCACGACTTCTCGCACCCTCTTGGCCACATCGTCACCGCAAAATACTGGCAGATGGTAAGGCCGGACAAGCTGCATATGTCGGTATCCGACTCCGGCTGGGCAAAGTTCGGCTGGGGCAAAATCTACGGCCAGTGGATCTGCGGCGCAGTCGTATTCGCATATGATATGGACAAATTCGTGCCAAAAAACCTGATGCAAAAGCTTCAGAAATACAAGGTGGCCACGTTTTGCGCGCCGCCGACCATGTTCCGGTTCATGTTAGCCGACGGCATGGAGGAATATGACCTTTCGTCGATCGAGCGCTTAGGCAACGCGGGTGAGCCGCTCTCCCCCGAAATATTCAACAAAATAAAATCTATCCTCGGCCTCGATATGGCGGAGGGCTTCGGCCAGTCGGAATCATCCGTGCTGATCGCGAATTTCCCGTGGTTTGAGCCGCGTCCCGGCTCAATGGGCAAGCCCGCCCCGCTTTACGACATCGACCTTATAAACTCAGACGGCGAATCCTGCAAGGACGGTGAGGAAGGCCAGATCGTCGTCAGGAATCTTGACGCTGTCGGGCTTTTCAAGGGGTATTACTTAAACGACGAGATTACGGAAGCTGCGTTTAGGGGCGGCGTTTACAACACCGGCGACGTCGCGTGGCGCGACCATGACGGGTATTACTGGTTTGTCGGCAGGGACGACGACGTCATAAAATGTTCAGGCTACCGAATCGGCCCTTTCGAGGTCGAGAGCATCCTGTCGGAGCATGACGCCGTGCTTGAATGCGCCGTTACCGCCGCACCCGATGAAAAACGCGGACAGATTGTCATGGCCACCGTCGTTCTCAACAAGGGCCACGCGCCCGGCGATGCGCTTGTAAAGGAGCTTCAGGAGCATGTGAAGCGCTTGACTGCGCCTTATAAATATCCGCGGATCATCGAGTTTGTCGATGAGCTGCCAAAGACCATCAGCGGCAAAATAAAACGCGCGGAGCTAAGGAAGAAAAACTAGCGGTATTATGTGTATCATGTGTGCATTC
>WRLK01000013.1:0-22214 GCA_009777635.1 Oscillospiraceae bacterium
GAAAGAAGGCGGTGTGAATATGTACAGCGTATCAAGACTGATAAAGGAATTGCCTGAGAATTATGAGGAGGAATGCACACGGCAGGGGGCAGTCCGGCGATGGCGCGGTGCAAAAAACGCAGGCGATATGGGGAAATGCTTATACTATAACAAAAATTCAAATTCCAAATCATGTTTAAGCGGTATGTTGTCTACACCAAGTAAAGGTATTGATGGTTTTAGTTTTCTTGACACTTCCATTGCGTTGAAATGTACCGCCACCCAATCAAAACTTTTTCTTTGATAAAAACGAATTGCGCCTGTCATATCATTTGAAGTAACGAGCCAAACACGGCGACAATTATTTTCTTTAGCGATAGCTACAACCGAATCAATTAAAGCTGTCCCAATTCCTTTATTATCTTCAAGGCTGTTCAACGTTACGATTTCGCACTCGGAGTTTTCAATGCTATAAGTTATCACACCATTGATTTTATTCTCCGATAAAGAGACAAAACCCGGTAATAGCGTAGTATCTATCGCCCTTCCGCGCGAAATACAAGGAGGACAATTCCATTCTTCGGCTAATATTTTATTTACAGCTTCGCGATATTCTGCACATATAGCTTGTATATTTACACAAGGTGCTGTAACAATTTTAACTTTCTCACCATCAATAGTAACCGCCTGCTTGTCGCTGATTCGCTTTAATTCAAGTTTGGAATAATACTTGTCAATACATTCGTCATCGTTGCCCCAATAATTATGACCGTAATGCATATACAAATAAAAATCTATAATCGAAAGTGCGGTAAAGTCGCCGTTCAAATCCGGGGCAAGTGCAGGATTATCGCCATCATCTACTACTATATCTTTTTGAACGAGAGCTGAGCCAGCAGATGTGCTTACATAGAGCTTACCTTTTTCTATATGCTCAATAATTAGCTTATCTACACCTTTTCGTTTTAGCTCTTGCAAAAGGAAAAACGTGTTCCCGCCGCCCACGAAAATATAATCAGTGTTAGATATGATTGTCTTTATTGTTTCGGGGGAGGCGGTTGAAATCTCTAATTCCTCAACGGCAAGACCAAGCTTTTGTAGTGATGCCCTATCCGTATCAACATAAAACGCATCTTTCTCCGGCAAAGCCGCAGTAGGAATGAACACTACCCTTTTCCCTGCCAAATCTCCCCCCACAAATTTAGGGAGTAAATTAGCCACCTCTGTGAAATATGATGCTAAAAACAACTTTTTCATTTTAATCTCCATGTAAAAATATAAATACTGCCATTCAGTTGTCTTACCTACCGCTAACGCAGAAAATAATTCTACTAATAATTCTACCATATCCATCTAACGAACACAATCAACCGTACCTGTCCATTCCGACTATCCAGACCCGTTTACGGGTAGCAAGAATACAAAGGCAAACAAAACCACCAGTTTCACCGGTGGTTTCGTTTTGCAAATATAAAACTTGAATTATTTTTGCTTTACTGATAAAATCATAAGGATAATCAGTATAAGACGGGGGAGAGGCAAGCGTGCAGCCTAAAAAGAAACCGACCTTAAAAGAATTGATGATTATGCAGGGCAAAATCAAGCCGGATGGGGCAAAGGATGTAAAACCGCCGTCAAGACCGGCTGCACAAAAACCGCCGACTCCTAGTTTCGCGCCGAAAACAAATTGGCAGGAGACGCGTGACGACCGCCTTAAAACGATCATTGAAAAAGATCCTGAGCTTGCCGCCGGGATTTTAAAGAAATTATTTTTAAATAAAAATAAGGATTGATTAAATTAAATGGTTGAAGCTGCGATTGAAGTTTTAAGACAGCGTGTTTCGCCGGAGCTTGTCGTGTTTTTCATCTCTATGCTGCCAGTGCTGGAGCTGCGCGGAGGTCTTATCGCGGCGTCTGTCTTGGGGATTCCGTGGGGAAGGGCCGCTATAATCTGTATTATTGGCAATATGCTGCCTGTACCGCTTATTTTGTTGTTTTTTAACAAGATCATTGAAACGCTGAAAAAGACGAAAAAGTTTAAGAAGCTTGCGGAAAAATACGAAATGAAAGTAATAAAAGGCGCTGAGGAGCTGCGGAAAAACCACCCTAAGGGCTTGTTGTTCGCGATTTATCTTTATGTCGCGATTCCGATACCGTTTACCGGCACCGGCACCGGATCGCTAATCGCATCTTTCTTAGGAATACCGATTAAACGCTCGTTTTTTGCGATTGCGGCAGGCGTATGCACCTCCGCCGTCGTAATGCTTGTGCTTACATATTTCTTCCCGATGCTGTTCGGGTTTAGGGAATAGAACCGGCTTACGTAACCTCAACATCAAGCTTTGTTCCGGAAATCATAAACAGTATGCTGTTGTCAACCATAACGTCGATACGAAAATAGGGTCTTAGCAGGTTTAAAAGCCCCTGCGCCGGCAGCATTGGCGTCATAACGCCCGGCGGATCCCCGCTTTTGCCCTGCGAATGCGATATGGTTACGCGCCCGCCTGTCTTTAAAACCCGCGTCAAATGTAAGGCTGCGCTCTTTGGGTCGGTAAAGTGGGGGAACGTACTTAAAAAAAAGCATGCGTCAAACGCAAGCCCTAAGATGTCGAAATAATCGGCGCATAAAAACTCCACGCGCGGGTCTTTGAGCTTCTCTTTCGCGCGTATGATCATGTTCTCGGCAAAGTCCACCGCCAGTATCATAGACGGCTCATATTTAAGAAGATACGGTTCCAGAAGGCCCGTGCCGCAGCCTACGTCGAGTATGCTGCAGCCGGGCTTTAAATCGCTGAGATGCAATACCGTGCGCAGGTTTTCAGGATCATGTATGGCCTTTGAATCCCACGCCGCCGCGCGTTCGTTAAAAAAAGCGCGTGTATCGTACATAGAATACCCCCTACGTCTTTTTGTGTGCGGAAGACTCCGCGCGCCTTGCGGCGTATTCTTCATGCGCCTTGAGCAGCTTGCTCCAATCGGAGTTAAGCTGGCCGTCCTTAGAGTATATACCGGCCTTGTGAAGCCATGAATTTTTGTGCTCGTGATCTTTTTTGGGCCACATGTCGTCAATGAGGCTCGTATCCGGTGGGTTTTCGGTTTCCTCGGCTTCCGCCGGTGCTTTCGATTCGCCCGAGTTCTTGCTTGAAATGAAGCTGTCGTACTTTTGAACCTCCGCAAGCGCTGCCGTGCGCTCCTGCTTTAACTGCGCAAGACGCGCTTTGCCTTCCTCTGAATCCACGGGTACGATCCGGTACTTTGAAGGGTCGCCGCTTTCGTCGGGAATCCCGATGATGCCCTCTTTCTGCATCGCGGAAGTATAGCTTACGCCATAGTAATCCTTGCCGTTTTGCTCTATGGATTGAAGAAACCTGCCTTTGTGAAGAAGCGCCATGTTGATGCCGTTGTCATTCGGGGAATTGTGCTTTGCCCATGAGAAGACCGCGTTGTTGTAGTTATAAAACATACCTACCGCCATTTTTCTGCCTCCTGTCTGTCCTATACAATCAAGTTAAACTGATTCCCGTGCTTACTTGCGCATAAATTCCTGCGCCGCCTGAGCGCTGCCGGTTCTCTCCCATTCGTCGAAGCCCGCCATAATCCTGTCCCTTGTCTCATAGCAGACGCCCGGCAAACCGCCGCCCCAAATCTTTTCAGCGGCTGCAAACCCCTTTAACACGGCGTTCTTCAAAAGCCCGATTTTTTCAGGATCGCCGCCCGACAAACCGATTGCAAAGTTAAGTATCCTTTCGGCGGTCTTCTTAGCGCCCCATTCGCCGTCCTCTGAAATTGCGCTTTGCGCTTCGGCGGGCGAGTTGCCTATAACGCCTTTCAACATGCTTTTAAGCGTGCCGTTACCGGCCTTGCCCGCATGCTTTGCCTGATAGCTCAAATTCGACTCGACCATTTTACGAAAAGCGCCGAGATTTCCTTTCATATCACTTTTAATTTCACGGATTTTATCGGCGCCGATTGTGCCGTTCCTGTTGTATACGCTGTTGTGCGGCGCGTGATGTTTGTTTTCTGCTTTGTCGCCGGTTTTCACCGTTTCTTTTTCCGACGCGGATTCTTTGGGCGGAGCTTCCGGTATTTTGTTTTCGGACGCTGCTGCTTTACTTCCAAACTCGGCCCTGTCGTGCCTGTCGCGGTTGGTAAAGACGATAGATTTCCCTTTTGTGTCTCTCATTATTTCCTTGATGCTTGTGCCGTCTCTTGTTTTTGGCGCTCCCATTGTAATTGGACCGCTGATTTTCATGATAGCTCCTCCTTGCCTGTTGTAACATTCTCGGCGTCTTGCCTAAAATATGTTGGGTACTACTGCCTTATAACACCTACAATACCTATATCGTCCGCCTTTAAAAATACTTTAATAAAATTGGTAAAAATTTTTAAAAAATTAAAAAGCGCAAACATTTCGCCTGCGCTCCTGTTTTCCGTTATTTCTTCCCATTGCTATATTATAATACGCTTTCGCCGCCGTAGACCGCAAAGCTTCCGAGCATGCTTTCGATTTTCAGCAGCCGGTTGTATTTTGCCGTTCTGTCGGAGCGGGAGAGAGAGCCCGTCTTAATTTGTCCGGCGCTTGTCGCGACCGCGATGTCCGCGATTGTGGCGTCCTCGGTTTCGCCGGAGCGGTGCGATATGACCGCTGTATACCCCGCGCGCTTCGCCGTCTCAATCGCGTCAAGGGTTTCGGTGAGCGTGCCGATTTGGTTTACCTTGATGAGGATAGAATTGCACACGCCCTCTTCGATGCCTTTTGTAAGCCGTTTTACGTTTGTAACGAACAAATCGTCGCCAACAAGCTGAACCTTTGAACCAAGCCGTGATGTTAGCTGCCTATAGCCGCTCCAGTCGTTTTGGTCAAGACCGTCCTCGATCGACGCAATCGGGAATTCGCCGCACAATTTTTCATAAAAATCGATCATTTCATGGGCGGAAAGGCTTCGGTTCTCGCCTTTCAGCTCATACTTTTTTGAATCCCTGTCGTAAAACTCACTGGAGGCCACATCGAGCGCGATTTTAATATCGCGGCCCGCTTTAAATCCCGCGGTTTCAATCGCCCGGATTATGACCTCTATCGCCTCGCGGTTTGACTTTAAATTCGGGGCAAAGCCGCCCTCGTCGCCGACTGATGTATTTTCGCCCATGCCGCGCAGCACGGATTTGAGCGCGTGAAACACCTCGGCGCCTGTTTGTATGGCTTTTGAAAAGGTTTCGGCGCCGATGGGCATGATCATAAACTCCTGAAAATCGACGGAGTTATCAGCGTGGGCGCCACCGTTTAAAATATTCATCATCGGCGTGGGGAGGAGCTTTGCGTTTGTTCCGCCAAGATACTGGTAAAGCGGCAGCCCGTGATAATCGGCGCCGGCGTGCGCAACGGCAAGCGATACGCCTAATATCGCGTTTGCGCCGAGCTTTGATTTGTTTTCCGTGCCGTCCATCGCGATCATCTTTTGATCGATAGCTATCTGCTCCGTAACGTCGTATTTACCGGCCAGCGACGGCGCTATGATCTCATTTACATTGGAAACTGCTTTCAATACGCCTTTTCCGGCGTATCGCGACTGATCGCCGTCACGTAACTCCGCGGCCTCAAACTCGCCTGTCGACGCTCCTGATGGAACCCGCGCGCATCCATACGCGCCGGACTGCGTGAAAACCTCCACCTCAAGCGTTGGGTTCCCGCGTGAATCTAGTATTTCTATCGCCGATATATCAGCTATCTTTGCCACGTTTAATTCTCCTTTAAGTATAGTTTGTTGTAATTATACTGCCCGCATACTGTTTCGGCATACATTTTTCTTTATATTAGCAGTTGATTTATTACCACATTTTGTGTATAATTAATTGTTATTAAGGGTGAGGAGACTATATTTGGAAACATCGCGGAAAAATACGGTGGATTTAGAGGAATTCTATGCGTACATAGAGCATGTGCGGTCGTATAACGACGCGGTCTTTGAAGCTACGGCAAAAACGCCGAAGGCGTACGCAAGACACTACGGCTGCCAACAAAACGTAAGCGACGGCGAAAAGATAAACGGCATGCTTCTTCATATGGGTTATGTCTTGTGCGAAAGCCCCGAGGACGCCGATTTAGTGCTGTATAACACTTGTGCTGTGAGGGAAAACGCAGAAGACCGCATCTTCGGCAACGTAGGCGCGCTCAAGCATGCGAAGAGCCAAAACCCCCGCATGGTTGTGTGCCTTTGCGGGTGTATGGTGCAGCAGGAGCATATCGTTGAAAAGATAAAAAAATCATACCCGTATGTAGATTTGCTGTTCGGCACCCATGCGGTGAAAAGCTTTCCTAAAATGCTGTACAGCCGCTTAAACGGCGAATCGAGGCAGTTTGATATCACCGAATTAAAAGGCGAAATCATCGAGGGGCTTCCGGTGTTCCGCGATGGCGCTGTAAAAGCTTTTTTGCCGGTCATGTATGGCTGTGATAATTTTTGCACATACTGCGTAGTACCGCTTGTACGCGGGCGCGAGCGCAGCCGCGACCCTGCGGATATCCTCAACGAGGCCAAAGCCCTTGTCGATAATGGCTACAAGGACATCACGCTTCTTGGGCAAAACGTCAATTCATACGGAAAGAATTTACCTGAGCCTATAAACTTTTCTTCGCTTCTTAAAAAGATCGCCGGGATTGACGGCGATTTTAGGATCCGGTTTATGACGTCCCACCCGAAAGACTGCACGCGCGAGCTGATCGACACAATCGCCGCATACGATAAGATTTGCAAGCACATCCACTTGCCGGTTCAGTCAGGCTCCGACAGGATACTCGCCGCCATGAACAGGCGCTATACAAGGGCCGATTACCTTGCGCTTATCGATTACGCTAAAGAAAAAATCCCAGAAATCAGCTTTACAAGCGATATTATCGTCGGGTTTCCGGGTGAGACGGACGAGGATTTTGAAGACACCCTTTCGCTTGTGTGTAAAGTTAGATACCTTTCGCTGTTTACCTTCCTATACTCAAAGAGGGTCGGCACAAAGGCGGCGGAGATGGATGATAACGCCACTTCTGAAGAAAAATCCCGCCGCTTTCAGAAGCTGCTTGATCTCCAGCAGGAAATCGGCAGCGCTAAATACGCGGAGCTTATAGGGAAAAATATCCGCGTTTTAGCCGAAGGGACCGGTAAAACGGGCGATGAATATCTTACGGGGCGAAGCGAAGCGGGCGTCATTGTGGATTTCATAGGGCCAAAAGAAAAAATCGGCGAGTTTGTTAACGTTAGTATTACCGGAGCGCTCAACTGGGCTGTTCTGGGTGAAATAAATAATGAATCGAGGGACAAATAAATGGATGTTATCAGCGCGGCAAGAGAGCTTGGCAAGACAATACAGGCGGACGAAAGATATAAAAGGATCGTTGCGACGCAGGAGAAAAACGACGCCGACAAGGATTTGCAGGACGCGATCGGCGCGTTTAATTTACAGCGTACACAGCTAAACTTAGAGGTGCAAAAACCTGAAAAGGACACCGAGAAAATCAAGGAGCTTGACGCTGAATTAAAAGAGATGTACCAGAAAATTTTTGAAAACGAAAATATGAAAGCGTTTTCAGCCGCGAAAAGCGATATGGAAGAAATGATCGGGCATATCAACATGATTATCAGCGGCAGCGCAAGCGGACAAGACCCTGATTTAATCGATCCGTCCGCGGCAAGCTGTGCAAGCGGATGCGGCGGATGTACCGGCTGTAAATAAGCATTTATGAATGTTAAGGCATAATACCTTATATTATGTTTGCACGTGACAAAAAAATAAGGGGGACTGCTTTGTGGCGGAACTTTCACCGATGATGCAGCAATATTTCCGCATCAAGGAGAAGCACAAGGAGCATATTCTGTTCTTTCGGCTCGGTGATTTTTACGAGATGTTTTTCGATGACGCCCATCTCGGGTCAAAGGAACTGGGGCTTACGTTGACGGGCCGCGACTGCGGGCTTAAAGAACGCGCGCCCATGTGCGGTGTTCCGCACCACAGTTGTGAGAATTATATCGCGAAGCTTGTGCGTCGAGGTTATAAGGTTGCAATCTGCGAACAGACGGAGGACCCTGCGTTTGCTAAGGGCGTTGTCAGCCGCGAAGTCGTGCGCGTCATCACGCCGGGCACAGTCTTGGAAAACAATCTTTTAACAGAGGACAGCAACAACTTTTTATGCTGTATTTTTCTTGACGAGAAAGGCTGCGGGCTTGTTTTCGCCGATATCTCGACCGGTGAAA
The DNA here is from genome assembly GCA_009777635.1 of Oscillospiraceae bacterium. Lineage (GTDB taxonomy): Bacteria > Bacillota > Clostridia > Oscillospirales > Ruminococcaceae > WRAV01. Next base: position 8,220 of record WRLK01000013.1, read on the forward strand.
TGAACCTTATTGAAAGCGAAACGGTGGATGATTCCGCGATTATGAGCGAGCTTGCGCGGTATTCCCCGCGCGAAGTTGTGTTTAACACGGCATTTTTGGATAAAAAAGAAATCGCGAAATATATGCGCGAAAAGCTAAGCTGCACGGCTGATTTATTGAGCGACGAGACTTTTTCGGACGAGGCGTCTACACCGGCTGTGTTAAACCATTTTGGAAAAGCAAGCCTCGAGGATATCGGGCTAAACGGCAGAGAAAGATGCGCAAAAGCGCTTGGCGCGATGCTTTTGTACCTTTTAGAAACGCAAAAGCAAGGCATTGAGCGATTAGTAACGTTAAATATCCAGGAAGAAAGCCGTTACATGGAGCTTGATTCATCGGCAAGAATGAACCTCGAGCTATTGCATACGCTGCGCACGAAGGAGCGCCGCGGCTCGCTTTTATGGGTCTTGGATAAAACAAAAACACCCATGGGCAAGCGACTTATTAAATCATGGATTTTAAGACCGCTCACAAGCCCCGCCGAGATTGAAAAACGCTTAAACGCTGTAGAAGAATTGTATAAAAATGAAGTAAAGCTAAAAACCTTAACAGAAGAACTCGGCGGGATATTCGACATAGAAAGGCTGCTGACACGCATTGTATACGGAAATGCAAACCCGCGTGAATATAAAACCTTAGCTCAGGCTATTACAAGGCTGCCGGGGATAAAATCCGCGCTGGAAAATGTAAAGTCTAATAACTTGACAAAGATATACGGCGGGATTGACCTGCTTGAAGATGTGGAAACACTGATCAGTTTAGCGGTTATGGACGAGCCTCCGGTTACGTTGAAAGACGGCGGCGTAATAGCAAAAGGGTATGATCAGGAGCTTGACGGGCTTCGCTCGCTGGTCTCGAACGCACAGGGATACTTAGCGGAGCTTGAAGTAAAAGAGCGCGAAAAAACCGGCATCAAGAACCTGAAAATCGGGTACAACAAAGTGTTCGGGTACTATCTTGAGGTGACGAAATCATACCTTGAGCTGGTTCCGGAAGCGTATATAAGAAAGCAAACGCTTGCGGGATGCGAGCGGTACATCATACAGGAGCTCAAGGAGCTTGAGGAAAAAATACTTACGGCACGCGACAAATCCATCGCGATTGAGCAGAAATTGTTCGAGGATATGCGGGGGAAGGTTATCTCGCAGCTTCACAGGATTCAGCGGACGGCTACGGCAATCGCAAAGCTCGACGTGCTTTCCTCTTTTGCCGGCGTATCGCTTGAAAACCGCTACATAAGGCCAATAATCGGCACAAACGATGTTATTGAAATCAAAGACGGGCGGCATCCCGTGATTGAGCAAGTGCTGGAGGACGCCCCGTTTGTGCCTAACGACACGCTGCTCGACCGCGGCGAAAACCAGATTTCGATCGTAACGGGGCCGAATATGGCGGGTAAATCCACTTTTATGCGCCAGACCGCGCTGATTGTGCTGATTGCCCAAATCGGCTGCTTTGTTCCGGCGGCGGCCGCGAAAATCGGCATCGTTGACGGAATTTACACGCGGATTGGGGCCTCCGACGACATTGTGACGGGGCAGTCCACGTTTATGGTCGAGATGTGCGAGGTGGCGCAGATTTTAAAGTCCGCAACGGAAAAATCCCTGCTGATACTCGACGAGATCGGGCGTGGAACGTCCACATACGACGGCATGAGCATCGCACGGGCCGTGATAGAGTATGCAGCCGACAAGAAAAAGCTGGGCGCGAAAACGCTTTTTGCGACGCACTACCACGAGCTCACCGAGATGGAGGACTCTTTTTCCTGTGTGAAAAATTATAATACCGCCGTTAAAAAACGCGGGGACGACATCACGTTTTTACATAAAATTATCAGAGGCGGCGCCGACGACAGCTATGGGATCGAGGTTTCGAAGCTTGCAGGCATCCCCCAGTGGATTATAGAGCGGGCGTTCGAGGTGCTGACAGACCTGGAAAGCGCAAGGCCTGTACGGGAGAAAAAACGCGGGAACAAGCATGATAACCGCGAAAACAAAACAGATCAGGTCATTCTGCTCGGTGCGCCGAGTAAGGTGGACGAGGCCCTTAAAGCTTTAGACCTTAACACTCTTACGCCAATTGAGGCGTTGACATTTTTATATAAGCTGAAAGAGATGGCCGGAGGTTGATTATGCCGACGATTAAGGTATTGGAAAAATCAGTTGCGGAATTGATTGCGGCGGGCGAGATTGTTGAGCGTCCGGCCTCGGTTGTCAAGGAGCTTGTGGAAAACTCGATAGACGCGGGAGCCACCGATATTTCCGTGGAAATCAAAGGCGGCGGAATCAGGTTGATCCGAGTGATGGACAACGGCTGCGGCATCTCACAAAACGACGTGCCTAAAGCATTTTTGCGCCATGCGACAAGCAAGGTGCGGACGGAGAAAGACCTTGACGGGATTTTAACGCTTGGGTTTCGCGGCGAGGCGCTGGCTTCGGTCGCCGCGATGAGTAAAGTGGAGCTTGCGACAAAAACCGCAGGCGAAACCGAGGGCACATCATATACAATAGAAGGCGGGGAGGCGTCCGGTATTGTTCCTGCAGGTCGGCCAAACGGCACGACTATCACCGTGCGGGATATTTTTTACAACACGCCGGCCCGCATGAAATTCTTGAAAAAAGACGTCGCGGAGGGCAACAGCGTAGCTCAAGTCGTGGACAAATGCGCACTTTCACACCCGGAAATCTCTTTTCGCTTTATACGTGACGGCGCGCTGAAATTAAAGACGTCAGGCGGAGGGGATTTACTCGCCGTCATCTATGAGATATACGGGCGCGATTTTTCTGAGGAGCTTATCCCCGTTGATTATACATACGAAAATTTTGCGCGGGTAACAGGATATGTATCGAAGCCATCCGGCGTAAAGCCGAGCCGCTCCTACCAGACTTTTTTCATCAATAACCGCTTTGTTAAGACGAGAACGGGCATGGCGGCGCTGGAGGAAGCGTACAAAAATAAAATAATGGCGGGAAAATTCCCCGCGTGTGTTTTAAGCATTGAGCTCGACGCCGCGGCGGTTGACGTAAACGTGCACCCGGCGAAGACGGAGGTCCGTTTCGTAAATGAAAAACCTGTGTTCAGCTGCGTGTATTATGCCGTGAAATCGGCGTTGGGAGCGCTTGAATCGCCGTTCAGGGCGATGGCGGAGGATACAAAGCAGGCAAGGTTTACGGCGCGGGAATTCAGGGAACAATTCTTATCTGAAGCAAAAAAGCCGGAGCCCTCTGTTTTCGCTTATAAAAACCGCATGGAATCCGATTTTAGCAGGCCCGTTAAAATGAATGCGGCTTCACTTGACATCAGCGTTAATGAAGAATCCCCCGCATATGACAAAAATCATGGCGCAATATTTGATAAAATTGCAGCAAATAAAGAAAATACCGCCACTAATATTAAAGTGGAGCCTGCGCTTTTGGAAGAAAGCCTGTTGGAGCCGTCGGCGAACCTGCTTGTAATCGGCGAGGTTTTTGGCACATATATATTGATTGAGGGCGATGACGGCCTTCTGCTTGTGGACAAGCACGCGGCGCATGAGCGGATTCTGTACGAAAAGCTTAAAGAGAACCGCGGACATGGCGGGCGACAGGTACTTTTGACGCCGCAAACCGTCGTGCTTTCAAGAGATGAGTATACGGCGGTGTCGGAAAATTATATGGCGCTTGAGGAGATTGGCTTTTTGGCGGAGGATTTCGGCGAAAACACGGTAGTCGTGCGGGAAATCCCGATTGAGCTTGATAAGGACGACGTGTCGTATCTTTTGCGCGAGATTGCGGATAAGCTTAAAAACAACGCAAAGGACTTAAATCCCAACACACTCGACAGGCTTTATTACAGCATCGCGTGCCGAAGCGCGCTAAAGGCGGGCGACAAAAACAGCGGCGAGGAGCTCTTGGAGCTTATAAGGCAGATGACGAAAGACCCGCCGGTTACGCATTGTCCGCACGGCAGGCCGGTGTTTGTCAGAATCGGGCGACGCGAGATTGAAAAAAGATTTGGAAGGCTGGGCTTGTGAGCAGGAAGACTCCATTGGTTATTGTGCTGGGACCCACGGCGACCGGCAAAACCGAAATTGCCGTATATCTTGCAAAAGCGTTTCAGGGCGAAGTCATCGGGGCCGATTCGATGCAAATATACAAGCATATGGATATCGCGACGGCAAAGCCCAATGAAGAAGAGATGGGCGGCGTCCCTTACCATTTGATTGATTTTCTCGACTTCGGCGAAAGCTTTTCCGTGGCGCAGTATGTAGCGCTTGCGAAAAAGACGATCGCCGGTGTTTGCGAAAGGGGAAAGCTGCCGGTTCTTTGCGGCGGGACAGGGCTTTATATCAGCTCGCTTGCCGACAACATAAGCTTTGAGGAGCATACGGGCCAAAGTGAAATCAGAAATAAGCTAAAGTCGGTTTTAGAGGAAAAGGGTGCTTTGTACCTTCACGGCGAGCTTTCGAAATGCGATCCCATTCTTGCCGGGAAGCTGCACCCGAACAATACGGGCAGGGTATTACGGGCGCTTGAGGTGTTCGAGAGCACGGGAGTCCCGATGAGCGAGCACCAGAAAAAAGCAAGGCAAAACCCGCCGGAATACGATCTTTGCATGATTGGGCTTTGTTATCATGACCGCCAAAAGCTGTACGACAGGATCGACGAGCGCGTCGATAAGATGATGAAGCAGGGTCTGCTTTTAGAAGCAAAAGCGCTTTTGGATTCAGGGCAGATGGGCGGTACGGCGCGGCAGGCAATCGGCTACAAGGAGCTTGAGCGCTTCTTTAGCGGCAGGGAAACCAAAAGCGCCGCGATTGAAGCTATAAAACGCGAGACGCGCAGGTACGCAAAGCGGCAGATGACGTGGTTTCGGCGCGACAAACGCATAAACTGGATTGCCGTCGATGCATGTGACGCAAAACGTGAAGCATTTTTGATTTTACAGGAATTTCAGAAGGGAGAACAGACATGAATCTTCAAGAAGCGTTTCTGAACCAGATAAGGATTACAAAGGCTCCGGTGTCGGTGTATCTGACGGGAGGTCAGCACCTGAAAGGCGTAATAATGGGCTTTGACAATTTCTCATTTATGCTTGACATGGGCGGAAAGCAAGCCCTTGTCTATAAGCATGCGGTTTCCTCCGTCGTTCCATACGCGCCCGTCACGCTTTTTAAGGAAGATGAAAAGAAAAATAGCGGCGGCGATATGGAATGACCAGGATTCCCGAAAAAATCATAGCGGGGCTTCTTGTATTGTTTTTAATCATAACCGTCGGATATCAGGTTTACCTTGGAGTTTACGGCACAATCAGAACCGAGACGGTTTACGATTATACGGTGTCGCGCGCAATCACTGCGGACGGCATTGCGATACGCTATGAAACGGTGCTCGGCGACAGGCCGGGAGGGATTGAAAACAGCATATTTGACGACGGTACGCGGGTTTCGGTGGGTGAGAACATCGCCGAGTTTTACAAAAACGAGCAGAGCAACATAGGTCTTAGGCGTATGCGCGAGCTTGAATCGGAAATAAGGATGCTCAGGGACGCGCAGGACCGTTCCGTCAACAATTTTTCAACCGCCGATATGCTAAACCGCGACATCAAGGAACAGCTTGCCGGTCTTACGAAAGCTTCAGACAGCCGGCGTTTTTACGCAGCCGCGGACATCAAAAACGAGTTGAAATCGCTTTTTAATAAAAGGCAGGTCGCGACGGGACAAGTCCTAAACTACAACGAGCGCATCGAAGAGCTGGAGTCGGAGTATGCAAGATTTTTAAACACGGACGCCGACAGCTATACCGTAATCACGCAAGCGCCGGTGTCGGGGTTCTTTTCAAGGAATGTCGACGGATATGAAGAGGCGCTCAAGCCGGATATCGTCAAAAGCTTTACTGTCGCCGATTACCTTTCGTTTATAGACGCGCCTAAAAGAACGCCGCCGACCGACAAAATCGGCAAAATCGTAACGACGCAGAACTGGACGTTTGCGGCGGCCTGCGATAAGCATAACCTCGACGCGATCCGTGCGGGACAGGAGGTCACGCTGGTTTTCGACGCGGTCAACCAAAGGGTTCCCGCAATCATCGATGAAATTTTACAGGATAAGGACGAAGACAGAATCGTGATTCTGTTAAGGTGCAACCAGGTTTCAGGAGATATTCTGGCGCTTCGGCACACGTCTGCCGTTATCGCGTTCAACCAATACACCGGCGTCAGGATCAACATGCCTGATATCAGGTTTCAGGGCGACCAGCGCGGCGTTTACGTCCTTGACAGGAACACGGTGCGCTTTAAGCTGATAGACCCCATTTACGAGGAGCAGAATTTCATCCTGTCAAGGCTGATACCGCCCGACGTAAGGGACGATAAGTACGTAAACCTGTTCGATCAGGTAATTACAAGAGGAATTGATTTAAGCGATGGAAAAGTCATACAGTAATATTTCGGAGAATCTAAAGCGGCTGAGGTTTGAAATAGGCGAGAGCATACAAAAATATGGGCGCGGCAACGGCGGCGTAAAGCTGATGGCCGTGACGAAAACGATCCCGGTTGAAGCCGTAAACGAAGCGGTCAGGCTGGGCGTAGACCTGTTAGGAGAAAACAAAGCGCAGGAGCTTCTCTTAAAATATGACGGTTACGATAAAAACGTCGTAAAGATACATTTCATCGGGCATTTACAGAGCAATAAGGTAAGGCAGATAATCGGCAAGGTTTCGATGATCGAGTCGGTCGACGGCGTAAGCCTTGCGCGTGAAATCGACAAACAGTCGCACAAAAACGGTATCAAAACAGACGTGCTTGTCGAAGTAAATATTGGCGGCGAAGCTTCAAAATTCGGGGTTTTTCCCCAGCGGCTAGAAGAACTTCTGGCAGAACTTTCTAATTTCCCCCATATCGCGGTCAAAGGGCTCATGGCTATCCCCCCGTTTAGCGACGACGTTCTGCAAACCGAAAAATATTTTTCGGCGATGCACGAACTATTTGTTGACATAAGGGGTAAAAATATAGATAATGTTAGTATGGATGTTTTGTCGATGGGAATGTCCGGGGATTTTAAAGAGGCCATTAAACACGGCTCTAACATTATCCGCATAGGCACCGCGCTGTTTGGCGCAAGGGATTATTCCTAAGAAAATATCTTGGAGGTTACGGCATGGGAATTGTTGATAAATTTAAAAATTTTATAGGATATCCGGAGGATGATTACTACGACGATACGGAAGGGGCGACGGCGCGTCTGCCGGATTACGGCAACAACGGCTACACGGAGCCTCAGACTTCCGACGACAAGCGCTCCAATAAGGTAGTAAACATCCACGCGACGACGCAGCTTCAGGTCGTACTCGTAAAGCCCGAGCGATTCGAGGACGCAAGCGGTATAGCCGACCATTTAAACGCAAAACGCACAATCGTTTTAAACCTTGAATCCGCGAACAAGGATGTAACGCGCAGGCTGATAGACTTTTTAAGCGGCGTCGCATACGCGAACAACGGCCAGATTAAGCGCGTTGCAAACAGTACATACATTATCACGCCGTATAACGTAGGCATCATGGGCGACCTGTTAGACGAGCTTGAAAGCAGCGGCGTGTTCTTTTAAGAACAAATACGCTGTAATTTCAATCCGGTTCACCGTGTTATACTGGACAGGCTTTTTAATGTTGGGAGCTCCGGCGTGAAAACAGCCGCCGGTGTTCCCGGCGATTTTGTATAAGAACCTGTATTCAATAATGAGGAATGCCGACACGGCGAAGCGAATATTTCGCAGTGCAAGGCAAATTTTTGAAGTAATGCTTTGTGCATTGCAAGAAAATTTAACGCAGCAATGCGGAAAATTCGCCGCCGGGGCGGTGTTTCGAATATTGAATACAGGTTCTAAGGATTATTATTTTAAGGGGGAAGAAGCATGACTCCTAACGAGATACACAACAAGCGATTTGAAAAGGCTATGAGCGGCTACCGCCCGGAGGACGTCGGGGTATTTTTGGCGGAGGTTGCCGATTATGTTGAAGAGCTTATTGACGCGAAAACCGAGCTTGAGCAGAAAATTCTTGTGCTTGCCGAAAAGCTTGAGGAATACCGCGAGGATGAGGACAGCCTTCGCGCCGCGTTAATCGGGGCGCAGAAGCTTGGCGACAACGTGGTGCGTGAATCAAAGCGCAAGGCCGAGGAATTAATTGAGGAAGCAAAGCAGAAATCGCAGGCCATGATTGAAGAAGCATCGCAAAAATCAGACTCGATTGTAATCGATATCAAAAAGAATGTCGAGCGCGAAACGGATACGCTGAATAAGATGCAGGCGGAGGTGGCAAGATTCAAGAGCCAGATTCTAGCCATGTACCGCCAGCACATCGAAATGGTAAAGTCTATCCCTTACGACGAGGATGATTTTGAATATCCCATACAGCCGGCAAAACCGGAAGCGGAGAATCCAGAGGAGCCTCAGGAAGAAGTCGAGGAAATCCTGCTTGAAGAATCATACCGGGAGGCGTCGCTTGAATACGAGCCGGATGAAGACGCACAGGCGGGGGAACAGCCGAAGCCGAAAGACCGGGACTTTGTCATAAGCTTTGACGATGAGGTTCCCGAAAGCCCGTTCGATATCGTTCGCAACGAGCAGCTGAAAAAAGATGACAGGGAAGATGAGGAAGAGCCGCAAAAGGATTACCCGAAACGCGAATCGCGCCACGGCAATCTGCTTTTCGGCGATAAATACACTCTAACAAGAAAAGACTGATGTTAGGAGCAATTTGAATGCCACAAGATTACAACCAAACTCTTAATCTGCCTAAAACGGATTTTCCCATGAGGGCGGGCTTGCCACAGCGCGAGCCCGTTATGCTTGAAAAATGGGAAAAGGAAAGACTATACTACAAAATGGTGGAGCGTAATGCCAAAAAGCCGCTTTACGTTTTCCACGACGGCCCGCCCTACGCAAACGCGTCGATCCATATGGGAACGGCGCTCAACAAGGTTTTAAAGGATATTATCGTAAGATACAAAAATATTTCGGGTTTTAACGCGACGTATGTACCCGGCTGGGATACGCACGGCCTGCCAATCGAGCTCAAGGCCATAAAGCAGCACGGCGTTCAGATCGCGTCCGACCGCGTGGAGCTACGCCGCCATTGCAGGGAGTTTGCGCTGTATCATGTGGAAAGCCAGAAAAAACAGTTCAAGCGCTTAGGCACCCTTGCCGACTACGATAACCCTTACCTCACCCTTGCGCCGGAATATGAGGCGAAGCAAATCGAAATATTCGGCGATATGGCGAAAAAGGGCTACATCTACAAGGATTTAAAATCCGTGTATTGGTGCCCCGAATGCTCAACGGCGCTTGCCGAAGCGGAAATTGAATACGCCGAAGACCCGTGTGAATCTATTTATGTAAAATTTCAAATCTCCGAGGACAACGGCACCCTTCAAAAAATGGGCGTCACAGAATTATCAAAGACGTTTGCAGTCATCTGGACGACGACTACCTGGACGCTGCCCGCAAACCTTGCGATATGTCTGCATCCTGATTTTGAATATGTCGTCGCAAAAGCGGGAGATGAATTTTATCTCGTGGCGAAAGAGCTTCTTGAGGCTGCGATGAAAGCCGCGGGGATTGACAAGTATGAGGTTACAGGCTCCGCCAAGGGCTGTGAGCTTGAGCTTATAAAGTACCGCCATCCGTTTTTGGACCGCGTATCCCCGCTGATTTTAGGCGAACACGTCACCGCCGAATCCGGTACGGGTCTGGTCCACACGGCTCCCGGCCACGGCGTCGAAGACTTCGAGGTCGTGATGAAATCGTATCCCGAGCTTGGCTGCGTCGTGCCTGTCGACGATCACGGGAAAATGACCGCGGAGGCCGGAGATTTTATCGCGGGACAGACCACATCGCAGGCGAACAAGACGATACTTGAGCGCTTAATGTCTGATGGCCGCCTGCTTGCGTCGCAGCGGATCGTCCATCAGTACCCCCATTGCTGGCGCTGCAAGGAGCCGATTCTGTTCCGCGCGACGGAGCAATGGTTCTGCAACGTCGAGGGCTTTAAAAAAGAAACGATCGAGCAGATCGAGAATGTAAGGTTTATCCCGGAATGGGGCCGCGGACGCATGATCGGCATGGTAGAGGACAGAAGCGCGTGGTGCATCTCGCGCCAGCGCGTGTGGGGCGTTCCGATTCCCGTGTTTTATTGTGGCGGCTGCGGGGAATATATCATAAATGATGAGACGATAAACGCGGTCATTGAGCTGTTTAAAGAAAAGGGAAGCGACGCGTGGTATATTAAACGGGCGGAGGATATCCTGCCCGACGGTTTTGCGTGCCCTGATTGCGGATGCAAGCATTTTACAAAAGAAACCGACATCATGGACGTCTGGTTCGATTCCGGAACCTCCCACGCCTCCGTGCTTGAGGGGAAGTGGGAGAACCAGTCGTGGCCGTGCGATCTCTACCTTGAGGGTACCGACCAGTACCGCGGATGGTTCCAGTCGTCGCTTTTGACGGCTGTGGCGTGGCGCGGCAAAGCGCCGTATAAAACCGTCTGCACCCACGGCTGGGTGGTTGACGGCGAGGGGCGCAAAATGAGTAAGTCGCTCGGTAACGGCGTCGATCCTGACGATATCATAAAGCAATACGGCGCGGATATCCTAAGGCTTTGGGCCATGTCGAGCGATTACCACGCGGATATCCGCGTGTCGAAGGACATCCTTTCGCAAATGTCGGAGGTTTACCGCAAAATCCGCAATACGGCCCGGTACATCTTAGGGAACTTAAACGGCTTCGACCCGAAATCAGGCAGCGTTTCAGACGGCGAGCTTTTAGAGCTTGACCGCTGGGCGCTCTTAAGATTTGACGCGTTGCTTTTAAAATCCATCGCGGCGTATGACCGATTTGATTTCCATATCATCTACCACGCAATACACAATTTCTGCACGATCGATATGTCGAACTTCTATCTCGACGTCATCAAGGACAGGCTGTATGTCGAAGCGAAGGACAGCACGGCCCGCCGCTCGGCGCAGACGGCCATGTACCGTATCCTGCGCGTTTTGTGCATGCTTATCGCGCCAATCATCCCGTATACCGCCGAGGAAATCTGGGGATTTTTACCGGAAGACGACGGCTACGACAAGGATTCCGTGATGTTTAACGAGCTGCCTAAGCCGGATGAAAGTGCTGACGACAATACTTTTATGGCAAAATGGGACCGGCTGGTCGCGGTGCGCGCGGACGTGAACAAGGCGCTCGAAATGGCGCGCGAAAAGAAACAAATCGGAAAATCGCTTGAGGCAAAGGTTATCCTTTGCTGCGACGGAGAGCTTTACGATTTCCTGGAATCGGAGCTGAGCCAGCTTTCGACCATCTTTATCGTATCGCAGGCGGAGCTTAAAAGGCAAAGCGCTTGTAAAGGCGGCGAGGTTGACGGGCTTGCGGTTTTAGTCGAGGGTGCCGACGGCGCAAAGTGCGAGCGGTGCTGGTCGTTTAGCGAAAGCGTGGGCAAAAACGAAGAGCATCCGGAAATTTGCGGGCGCTGCGCTTCGATCGTAGGGTAGAGGCAAGGATGAGGAGATTGATACCCCTGATCGTCGCGGCAATCCTGTTTGCGGTTGACCAGGTGATAAAAAACTGGGCGTTCGACATACTTCTGCCGCAAGACCAAATCATCGTTATCCCCGGCTTATTTTACCTTACGTATGTCGAGAACCGAGGCGCCGCGTTCGGTATCCTTCAGGGGCAGACAGTACTGCTGTCCGTCATATCGGGAATTTTACTTTTTGCGATTGTACTGGCGCTTTTGCTTGGAAAAATCAAATCACGGCTTCTTGTATGGTGCGTGAGTATCGGAATCGCAGGCGGCTTTGGAAATCTATACGACCGCGTTATAAGGGGCTTTGTCGTGGATTACTTTGATTTTTCGGCATTGTTCGGGTTTCCCGTGTTTAACTTTGCCGATTGCCTTGTGGTTGGCGCTACGTTTGTGATACTCGTTTACTGCCTAAAGCAGGAAAGCTCCCAGAAAGGCGCCGTGGAGGAGCCCGGAAATGGGTAAAGGCCACACACTGTCTTTCACGGCTGTAAGTGCCGACATGCGCCTTGATAAATTCTTAGCGGAAAATCAGGGCGCGTTTACGCGCTCCGGGCTTCAAAAGCTGTTTGAGGCGGAAGCCGTGCTTGTAAACGGTACTGCGGTGGCTAAAAACTATAAGCTTAAAACAGGCGATAAAATAGAAATCCAAGTGACTCAGGATGATTTGGAGGCAAATCTAACCCCTCAGGATTTGCCGCTTAATATTGTTTTTGAGGATGAGAGCATTGCCGTTATCAATAAAGAAAAGGGCATGGTTGTTCATCCGTCGCCGATGAAAGAGACCGGGACCCTTGTAAACGCGCTGCTTTACCGTTACGGCGGCGGGCTGTCGCGTATCGGCGGCGAGCTGCGGCCCGGTATCGTCCACCGTATAGACAAAGACACAAGCGGGCTGCTTGTCATCGCAAAGAACGATCATGTGCATCTAAGCCTTGCAAAGCAGGCCGAGGAGCACACGATGCTAAGGCTGTATTCAGGAGTTGTGCGAGGCGGCTTAAAGGACGACGCCGGAACGGTTGACGCGCCAATCGGGCGCAATCCCATAAACAGGACGAAATACCGCGTGCTTTCAGGCGGTCGGCGCGCCGTTACGCATTATACGGTTCTTATGCGGTATACGGGATACACACTTTTAGAGTTTATGCTTGAGACGGGGCGAACACATCAAATACGCGTGCATATGGCGCATATCGGGCATCCGGTCATGGGCGACGCAGTCTATGGAGCGCCGTTAAAGGGATTGAACGGTCAATGCCTGCACGCGAAGACTCTTGGGTTTACGCACCCGGTAACGGGCGAAAGGCTCACGTTTGCGTCCGAGTTACCGCACTATTTTGAGGAATTTCTCAAAAGAATCTACGATCCGGAGGAACAGGAATGAAGTTTAAGGATTATCTGCTTTTCAGCGATGTTGATGGCACATTGCTGCCATATACCGAAAACGCGGAGGTGCCTAAGAGAAATATCGAAGCAATAGAGCGTTTTATCAAACAGGGGGGAAGCTTCGGTCTCGCAACCGGCCGCTCCAAGGTATCTGCCGAAGAGTTTGTAAAGCTTTTGCCGGTAAACGTACCGTGCGTCGTGTTAAACGGCGGAGGCCTGTACGATTATGCGGCTGAAGAATACCTGATAATGTTGTTTCTGCCGGATGAAGCAAAGGTATACGTAAAACAAATTATGGAAGAATTGCCGAGGATTTCAGTCCTTGTTGTTGTAAAGGAAGATTATTATCATCTTACTCCTGAAATCGAATTTGAAAGCTTCACCTCGGAATACCGGAAAAATTTTAAAGACGTAAACCCTGAAACAATGGACGTAAAATGGAGCAAGACGTTGTTTTCCGGTAAAGAAGAGGAGCTTATAAAGCTTAGAAAATACATAGGTGCGCACGATTTTAAAGGTATAAGGTTTGTTGAAACAAACGAAACCCTGATAGAGCTGCTGCCGGAAAATTCAGATAAGGGCAACGCAATCAAGACGCTTGCTTCGATGAAGGGATATAAAAGAGAGCGCATTGCGGCGATAGGCGATTATTACAACGACCTCGAAATGCTGGAATACGCGGGGGTCGGCGCAACTGTGGAGGAGGCCCTCGATGAAATCAAAGGGGCTTGCGATTTTGTGGCGGGCAAATGTGAAGACGGCGCGGTAGCCGATTTTATTGAATATCTTGAAAGCATGTATGAATAAATGTGATAAATAGAAAAACATGCGGCATCCGGGAATTGAACCGGATGCCGCATGTTTATTTATGTTCATTTTATCTGACAATTATATTAATAGCTTCAGCGGAAATAACCACCGGCTTTGCCGGTGAGGATAAAAAATCTTTAGATACAAGAAAACCTCCTTTTGCTAAAATAAATGCAGGTCTGCCAACCGCATTAAAAAG
>WRLK01000013.1:22314-60714 GCA_009777635.1 Oscillospiraceae bacterium
ATAAAAGAGAGCGCATTGCGGCGATAGGCGATTATTACAACGACCTCGAAATGCTGGAATACGCGGGGGTCGGCGCAACTGTGGAGGAGGCCCTCGATGAAATCAAAGGGGCTTGCGATTTTGTGGCAGGCAAATGTGAGGATGGCGCGGTAGCCGATTTTATTGAATATCTTGAAAGCATGTGTGAATAAATGGGAACACGCCCTAGGGCAATAACATGCGGCATCCGGGAATTGAACCGGATGCCGCATGTTTATTTATGTTCATTTTATCTGACAATTATATTACCGCCTACACGCAATTCCGCCGTTCGATGTCCATAATCAAATCAACGCGTTTTTTGTGGCGGCCGCCCTCGAAGGTGGCGTCAAGCCACGCGTCAACAATCATTTTTGCCATCTCCGGGCCTATGACGCGCGCCCCGAACGCAAGCATGTTGCTGTCGTTGTGCCGCCTTGAAAGCATCGCGGAATACGGTTCGCTGCAAACGACGCAGCGTATGCCGCGATGCTTGTTCGCGGCAATGGACATGCCAATCCCCGTGCCGCATATGGCAATACCCAAATCAGCTTTACCCGACGTCACCGCAAGCGCGATCTTTTCGCAGTAGACCGCATAGTCGCTCGATTCAGAGGAATCTGTGCCGACGTTTATGACCTCATGCCCCTTATTTTCAAGATGCGCTTTGATTTCGCGCTTCATATCAAGGGCGGTATGGTCGTTTCCGATTGCAATTTTCATAGTATTCTCCTTATAAATATTACTTCATTATTACCATGTCCAGTTTGATTTGTCAAGGATATAGTCACCCTAAAAATTCCCAAAAAGAATAATGCATTACCTGCCGCCGTAGGGACAATACTTATGTGTAGAAGTATTAAAACAGCGGAGGGAACTTTGTGATTAATAAGGTGGAAATTTGCGGGGTAAATACATCAAAACTCAAAGTTCTCAAAGAAAGTGAAAAGCTTGAGCTGCTAAAGCGGGTGCGTGAAAATAAAGATGAAGATGCAAGGGCGCAGCTTGTAAACGGCAACCTGCGGCTTGTTTTAAGCGTCGTGCAGAAATTTACAAACCGCGGCGAAAACCTTGACGATTTGTTCCAGGTCGGATGCATCGGGCTTATTAAGTCTATCGATAATTTCGACACCGAGCATAATGTGCGTTTTTCAACGTATGCAGTTCCGATGATACTTGGAGAAATCAGGCGGTATTTGCGCGACAACAACAGCATCAGGGTGTCGAGAAGCCTGCGTGATACGGCGTATAAGGCCATGCAGGTCAAGGAAAAGCTGGTGGGCGAGAACATGAAAGAGCCCACGATCGACGCGATTGCAAAGGAAATGGAAATCCCGAAATCAGAAGTGGTGATGGCGCTTGAAGCCATTGTGGAGCCTGTATCACTTTACGAGCCCGCTTATTCCGACGGAGGGGACACGATCTTTGTAATGGATCAGGTAGGCGATAAAACAGGAGACAAGGACTGGCTTGACGAGCTATCCTTGAAAGAAGCCATCAATAACCTGTGCGAGAGGGAAAAACGGATTTTATCCCTGAGGTTTTTCGTGGGCAAGACACAGGTGGAAGTGGCGAAAGAAGTAGGTATATCACAAGCACAGGTTTCAAGGCTTGAAAAATCGGCGCTGAGCCGTATAAAGAAACAGATATAGAAGAACGTCCCGGAATAAAAAGCCGGGACGTTTTATTTATACCAAGCAAAAACCCCTGGCAATTCATTTGCCGGGAACAGATTTTTACTTGGAATTCGTAATACTTGCCCGATACGACTCGAGAATCCTTAAAAACTCAGGGTCGTCGCGGATAATCGTTGGCTGGCTGTGTACAGGCATTATGTTTTTGTTAAGCTTAATGCTTGCCTTTTCCTTTCTGGGGGACTCGCCGTCTACCAGCTTTGCCATAATCACAAAGCGGTACTTGTTCGGCACATTGACGGAAAGCCTTCCAACCCCCGGAACGTCATAGGTGCACGTCGATAAAGTAAGGACTTTATCCGTTTTATTAACGGGTATGCCGTAATTATAAAGCGACGAGGCAAAGGCGACTTGTATAACGCTTGCAAAGCGCCCCCATGACAAATCCGGGATGATATAAGGCAGGTCGGTAGTTGTATAATATACCGCGAATATTTCAAAGGCCATATCTTTATCTTCGGTCGAGAAAAAGATATAAGGATGGTCTTTTGCAAAATTTGGGTCCTGAAAGCGCTTTAACTGGTGGAAAAGGTTCCCGTGCGGATCTTCGTCCCAAGTATGCCCGTATATGGTCGTGTTACGGCTAAGCTCACCGCCGCGGATTAGGGAACACCGTCTGTCTGCGGCAAAAATACCGTCTCTGTCGGGCCTGCCGAAAAAGTCATGCGTAAGATAAAACGCATTGTTGTTCGGCGGGTTTTGCGCGACCACATCGCTTATATTAGTGCCGGGGACATTAAGCCAGCCCACAGCATCGGTGTTGTGTTTATAGTATTCCGTTACATGCCGCCGAAAACGCGGCGTTATTTCTTTAACCTTACCGGCTTGCTCTGCAAAAGCATTAAAGCATAGTGCTGCTGCAACGAACACCAAAACGGCAACCTTAAAAAGCCTGTTTGCAGCGTTCAAACATTCACCAGCTTCCTTCAAAAATATGCCTTTATATCATATAATATTTTTTTCTCAATGTAAAGCCATCTTTCTCCATTTATTATGAATAAATTTTAACATTTTAAAAACCCCTGTATCAAAAAACCGAAATAATGACGATAAAGGATATAACCTTTATCGTCATTACTTTTCTTCAAAGGAGGAAATAGCTGCCGTTCCGCGGATTATAAAGCGCCTTTCGCCTCTTCATATCCGACAAAAAGGCTATAGCGTTCCGCGGTAAAACGCAAAACACAATATTCCGGATCATCAGGGCCGCTCCATTGGCCCTCCATAGCCGGAAACCACATATCTTTTTTTGTATCGGGGTCGGTTAACACTTCAACCGTACCCACAAGGGTTATATTGTATTCGCTGGAGTTTATGCATACGCCGGCGCGGTTACATTTGTTAATCCGCTTTACTGAATCTCTGCCAAGCGAAGTGTTAAATGTAAGCCATTTGATACCGTCTGCTTTTGCTATTGTCAATGTAGAAGCGGTGGGGTAACCATTTTCATCAATGAGGGCAAGAACGGCATACCCCTCCATGCCGCCGCCAATATAGCCTGTTTTTGCGCTTATAATTTCCTTCGCCTTTGCAATAATTTCCTGATTCATTTTTAAGCAACCTTTCTTTTTTCTATATCGTATCACAACAACCACGACAATAGTATGTCTTGTTTTACTTTTTTAAAAAAGCCTAAGGGGTGTCGGCGCCTTATGCAGGGCAACAGCATTTACTTTTTGCTGAGCGTGAATCACAGCAAATGGGCTGAAAAACCACCCCGGCACTTCGTGCCACCCCTCCAAGGAGGGGAATTTCGTTCCGTTTTATCCCCATTCCCCTCCTCGGAGGGGTGGCGTCCGCAGACGGCGGGGTGGTTCTGCCTAAATAAAAAAGTAAATGCTGTTGCCCTGGCAAATTTTTAAAGCTATTGAAAAAAGCATTGACATATATTATAATACTATATTATGCAAATTTCAGTGTAATGAAATGATGTGTCTTTATATACCGGCGCACAGCCATGCGGGGTTTTGCCGGCTTTTGCCATAATGCCGCAAAACATGATTCTTAAAGGAGGAAATCCAATGGAAATGAAACAATGCGCTCAGGGAGGCCATTATTACGACGCGTCTATCCATCCAAGCTGCCCGTATTGCAACAGCTCGAATATCGGGAAGACAATGCCGCTTGACATGGGGCGCACCATGCCGCTGTCGCCGTCCGCGGACAACCGCGGCGTACCCCAGGGAGGAACCGGCAGCGACGGGAAAACAGTGGCGCTCGTTAAGGAGGCTTTGGGGATTGATCCCGTCGTGGGCTGGCTGATTTGCGTGGAGGGCGAGGAAAAAGGACGCGATTATCGCATCCACAGCGATAATAACTATATTGGACGCGATAAAAAGATGGACATCTGCATAGGCGGCGACGATACAATCTCGCGCGAAAACCATGCCGTCATAAGCTATGATACGAAAGAGAAGCTTTTCTATTTCACGCCCGGGGACGGCCGGAGCATTGTACGGCTCAACGATAAAGGGGTTTTTTCCACTACGGTAATCCATACATATGACGTCGTGCTAATCGGGAAAACAAAACTTATTTTCATGCCGTTGTGCGGGGAGAAATTTGATTGGGCGTGAGAAAATGTTTTTTCTAAAAAAAAGGAAAAACATAGCAGACAGCGCACCGGTGCTGATTGGCAACATGCATCATATCGGGGCGCGTGAAAGCCAGCAGGACAGCTTCGCCATATCCGATGTTTCAAACATGGAGCTGTTAAGGCGCAAAGGAGTGTTCGGCGTTGTGGCCGACGGCATGGGGGGTCTTGCGGATGGTGGCGAGGTAAGCGGAATTGTGGCGCGCGCAATGCTGCAATACTTCATTGAAACCGATACCTCAGGCCGGCCGGAGCTGGATTTGCTCAATATGCTGTACCTGGCAAACGATAACGTGAACCGGTTTCTTGACGGGCGCGAACAGGGCGGCTCTACGGTAGTCGCGACAATCCTTTGCGATGGGAAAATGTATTGGGTGGCCGTCGGGGACAGCCGCATCTGTCTTCTAAGGGGCGGCGCGCTGATACAGCTGAACCGCGAGCATGTATACGCGGTGGAGCTTTATGAAAAAGCCGCAACGGGAGAAATCACATGGGAAGACGCCGCGACCAGTCCGGAACAGGGCGCGCTCACCAGTTACCTCGGCATGGGGAATCTTGAAAAGGTCGACCGCAATATAATGCCGGTGCAGTTGGTTAGCGGCGACCGGATACTGCTGATGTCCGACGGCGTATTCGGCGTTCTCACAAATGACGAAATATTGGAATCCATGATGACGGAGCCACACAGAAGCGCCGGCGTTTTGCAGGAAAAAGTACTCGAAAAGCAAAACCCGAACCAGGATAACCTAACCGCGGTAATTTTAGAATATAGAGGTATTTAGCCACGAAAAAGGTTTTGGACAAAACAATAAGCCTGCTGACGGCCGTTATTGTTTTAGCAGGCGTATTTACTCTTTCGTTTTCGTCAAGCCGTGCGGCGGACGAGGCAAGGAACGGCGTCCTGCGAGTTGTGGTTTACAGAAACGGCGTCCCGGCCGGTACCGGCGCCGCCTTTGTTATCGCGCAGACAGGCTGGGGTACATATCTTATTACAAACAGGCATATAGTTGAAAACGATCTAAACGGGGTTTATGTTTTACCGCAAGACCCTGCTGCCGCAAGGGTAAAATGCGACGTCACCCTTTTAACGGAAGAAACGGACGAAGGTTATGTGTTTGACGAAAGGCTTGATCTGGCAATCCTAAGGGCAGGGCCGGGGCTTGAGGATTACAAAGCCCTGCCGCTTGCTCCGCCCGACACGGTGAAAGTAGGCGACAGCGTCCACTCTCTGGGGTTTACGGGAACCGTGGACGACACGCATGACACGGGCATATCGATTCCGTCCGCAATAGAGGACGTCGCCGTAACCGGCGGGGTTATAAGCGCGGTTCACGCTGATGCAAACAGCTCCACATGCTTTCAAAACGATACTTTTTCATTTTCGCTTTACGGGGTTCCCGGCGGCCCCCTTTTAAACGAGGGCGGAGCGGTCGTCGGGGTGAATATCGGAAGCGGCCCGGGGATTGGTACAAGTTACGCGATTTGCACGGATTATATCATCCGGGCGTGCAACGTATTCGGCGTTCCCTTTACGGTAGATTCCAATCCGGCAAGCCCGGAGCCCGAGCCCGAGCCGGAGCCTGAACCGGCGGCGTCTCCCTCTCCGGCGCCTGAGCCTGAGCCTGAACCGGAACCGGAGATGGAAGCCGTGACTGAATCAGACCCTGAGCCGGAGCCTGAACATGAATCCGGTTTTAAAATCAACTACTGGTGGATATTAGGGGCGGCTATTGGAGCGGGCGCTGTCTGCCTGATTATGATCATGAAGCGCAAACCGGCTACCGTTCCCGCGAAAGCTATGGCCCCTCCGGCGCCGGTTCCCGCGATGGCGCCAACTCCAATTCCCGCTACACAGCCGCTGCATACGCCGGTGGCGCAGGGCGCCGGGGCGAGCCTGATTTGCACAAAGGGCCGCTTTGCCGGTACGGCGTTCCCGATAAACGGAAGCCTGTCAATCGGGCGCGACCCGTTGCGCTGTCAGATTGTTTTCCCGAATGATACGAAAGGCATCAGCTCCCTGCACTGCGAGGTAAGGTGGCAGGCAGGCGGCGTTATGCTGACCGACAGAGGCTCTTCATACGGCACTTTTCTGACAGGCGGGCCAAGGCTTAATCCGGGCGAAAGCGTATCGCTTAAAAGCGGGGACGGCTTTTATCTTGCGGACCGTGAAAACATTTTTGAAATTGAGTGATTGATATGCAGATAGCGGCAGCCTCCTGTTCTTTTCAAGGCGGCAGAAAATATAACGAGGATTGCGTCATGTTAAATAACCGGGACGGGATATGCGCCGCTGTGGTCGCGGACGGCCTGGGAGGGCATGGCGGAGGGCAGATTGCGTCGCAAATTGTCGCCGGGCATATTGCCTCGTCATTTATGCTGAACCCGCGGATTGATACCGGGCATATCCGGATGCTTTTTGAGCAGGCCAACAAAAAAGTGGTGGAATCCCAGATGCCCGGGCAAAAAATGAAAAGCACCGGCGCCGCCTTGTTTATCCATAACGGCGCGGCCTTATGGGGTCATGCCGGAGACACAAGGCTATACCATTTCAGGAACGGGGCGCTTGCCTGTCAAACCATGGACCACAGCGTTTCACAGATGGCTGTGTTGTCCGGTGAGATAACGCAAGACCAAATCCGGAACCATGACGACCGCAATATGGTATTAAAAGCGTTCGGAAGCGCAGAGCGCTTCAGCGCGGAAATCGCCCCCATATGCGTATTAACGCATGCGTTCCACGCATTCCTGTTATGTACGGACGGTTTTTGGGAGTACGTTTTGGAAAATGAGATGGAATCCGAGCTTGCAAAAGCAGCTTCGCCCGATAACTGGCTGCAATTTATGATCAGGATACTTGAGAGACGCGCTCCGAAAGGCAATGACAATTATTCGGCGGCGGCGGTGTTTGTGAATATTTAGGAGCGGCGTATCAATCTGTTACTGGAGGTTATACTCATGCTGGACGCTTCATCAATCGGTATCGTCTGCGTAAGCTGTTTCACGCAGCACCCGGCGCCTGTAGACGTATGCCCCGTGTGCGGCTATAACGAATCGGCGGAAATCATTCCGCCGCATCAGCTTCGCCCGCGCACATTCCTTTCCGGAAAGTACCTGCTGGGCAAAGCTTTGGGCGAGGGCGGCTTCGGCATCACATACATCGGGTACGACCTCAATCTTGATATAAAGGTCGCGATAAAGGAATATTACCCTAGCGGCGTGGTTACCCGCGAGAATGCGACAACGGTATTTCCGTATTCCGGCGGCAATACGGAGATATTCACACAAGGCCGCGACCGCTTTGTCCGTGAGGCTAAAACGCTCGCCAAGTTCTTTTCCCTGCCCGGAATCGTTTCCGTCAAGGATTACTTCCAGGAAAACGGAACGGCCTACATAGTCATGGAATTTGTCGACGGCAATACGCTGAAAGACAGGCTGTCCAAAGCGGGCGGCAGGCTTCCCGCCGGGGAAGTGCTGGAATATATGAAGCCGGTTATCAAATCCCTTTATGATGTACATAACGCGGGCATCATCCACAGGGATATCAGCCCCGACAACATTATTTTCACAAAAGAGGGCAATCCCAAGCTGATTGACTTCGGCGCGGCCCGCGGCGTATCGGACGGGCAGCAGAGCTTGTCCGTAATGCTCAAGCACGGCTTCGCGCCGGAGGAGCAGTACCGCACGCGCGGCGTGCAAGGCGCATGGACCGATATCTACGCCATGTGCGCGACAATTTATAGAGCCATTACGGGCGTAACGCCCGACGAAGCGCTGGAGCGGCTGCGCGAGGATACGCTGAAGCCCCCGCGCCAGCTTGGCGCTGAATTGACCGCGGAACAAGAGGCGGGTATCATGAAGGGCCTTGCGGTAAATCAAAAAGACCGTCATCAAACGGTCATGGAGCTGTACGGCGCGCTGTACGGCCCGGTTACAACGCATGCCTTTACCGGCGTACCGGTGATGGCGGCGGCGCCCATAAGCGTTCCGGCGACTGCAGCCGTACCTGTTTCCACGCCCGAATATGGGGCGCAATCACACGCGGCTGTTGCCGCAGGCGCCGGACAAACGCCGCAAAAGACAAGCTCTTTAGTTGCATGGGTGAAAAACAACAAAGTACTTGCAGGGGTTTTAGCGGCTGCCGCCGTTTTGGTTGTACTGCCGGTTACGGCGCTGATTATCGCAGGCTCCATCTTAGCCGTGCGCGGTAATCAAGCCGTTGTCGAAGACCCGGCAACCACCGTTGCTGAGGAGCCGGCGCAGCCCGCGGTTGCGCAAACCTCGGCGGAATCTCTTAAAACCGGAATTTTGGGTACATGGATTGAGAAAAACGATAATGAGATAATCGAAATCGCTTTTGACGAAAACGGCAAGTTTTACATGATAAAAAGGGATGTGGATACCCTCAACGACGGTCTGCACTTGATTACCGAGGGTACATATGAAATCATAGGCGACCGCCTGCGGATGACTCCTGTTTTGGAGGCCGCTAGGCAGGGCGACCTTATAGCCCCTATGGACGCGGATGAAAACAGGGGTAACTGGACGTTTGACGTTTCCATCGAGGGAGATGTTATTGCCTTTGCCGCAAATGGAATTGTCACGAATACAATGACAAAGGAGCAGCCCTCCGGCTTATGGGGCTTTAACCGCAGCTCGGAAATAACAGACGCCACTATCGAGGGCACATGGATATCAACGGGCGATATCGGGGGCGAGATAATGTTTAACAACGAAGGTGAATTTTATCTCGTTACGTTTGAACCTGAAATTATGGACCGCGATTATTATTATATTATAGAGGGAACCTACACCACGGAGGCCGCCGTTTTGACAATGAAAGCTTCATGGGCGGCTATTCATGACGAGGGTGGGTATGACGTATCTGAAATAGAAGCGGTGAATGATTTTCCCGGGTGGACATATGTTTATCTCATTAAGGACAACACCCTGAGCCTAGTTGATGAAGACGGTACTGTAGATACTTTTAAAAGAGGGCAGCCGTCGGATTTATGGAGCTTTGAGCACAGAGCCAAATTAACTCCGGAACAGGCGGCTCCTGCACAGCAGACACCGGCGCAGGAGGCCCCCGCACAGCAGGCGCCGGCGCAACAACCTCCCGCGCAGCAAACCCCGGCGCCCGCTCCCGAGCCTGCGCCACCGTCTGATCCAAGTGTGCCGGATGTGACGGGCAGATCCGAAAGCAGCGCCGTGTCGGCCCTGCAAAACGCGGGCTTTAAAGTAACCGTGCAGCGGGAATATTCCGGCAGCGTGAAGGAAGGCAACGTCATTTCACAGTCGCCCAGGTCCGGCGGTACGGCGAGGAGCGGCAGCACCGTAACCATCACGGTGAGCCGCGGACCGGAGAAGGCTAAAACGGTGACAATGCCAAACCTTGTTGGAATGCAGGTTAGCAAGGCGGTTGACGTCATGCGCGATCTAGGCATCAACGTAAGCCTGCAAAGCTATACATATCAACCCGGCGACAATGACAATTACAACATCGTCTTCAGAACCAACCCCTCCGCCGGAAGCACGATAGAGGTGGGCTCCAGGGTGACAATCTATTCGTCGCCCGACGGCAACGCGGTAGGTTAATGAACAATCACAAAAAGGCTGCGGGATAAAACCCGGATCAGGATTGTTTTACTTCAGTAATAATCGAATATAGGGGTGCGTAATAATGAAAAGAATTGCTAAAATGACGGCGATGATGCTAATCGTTGTTCTGATTGCGGCGTTAACGGCGGTACCTGTTTTTGCCGCGCCCGATTACGACGTGATCGCGAACAGCGTGGTGCGCGTAGTCGGATTCGACAATATGAGCGCCGGAACCGGAACCGCGTTTGTTATCGCGCAAAGTGGAAGCAGCACATACCTTGTGACAAACAGGCATGTCATAATGGGTATCTTATATGATTCCAATACCGGGCAGCCGATTGAGGTTTATGATTTCAGCGATAACTTTTTCGTGCTTCTGGATGACGTAAACGATGTGCGTCTTACGGCAACGCCGATAATACTGTCAAACGACATTAACGACGGCATGGACGTCGCTATCCTCAGGGTTGATACGGGGCTGAGCAACAGAAATGTCTTAACGCTTGCTCCCGCCGAGAATGAGCGCCGCGGCAACTCTATACATGTGGCGGGATTCCCGGGCTCCTCCGATTATCTTTTCGGCTCGCAAAACCTCCCCTCATCGGAGGCTGACGTTACCGTTGCCCCAGGCACCATAACGAACATAAACCAGGAATCAGGGGGCGTAAGATATTTACAGCATGACGCGTCCACCAGCTCCGGCAGCTCCGGCGGCCCGGTCATCAACGACAGCGGCGCGGTAATCGGCGTCCACACCCTTGGAACGGAAGGCTTTAAAGGCGCCGTATACATCGATTATGTCATCGAACAATGCGAACGGCTCGGCATCCCCATTGTAACAACGGCGGGCTCGAGAAACGCGGTGACGGACGACAGCGCAGCCTCCGACGATGAATCGGAAGATGCGGAGGCCGCCGAAGAAGAAGTTGTGTATGATACATCCGGCTTCTCCAATACCGCGATCCAGCTCCTGACCAGTTATTGGTGGGTGCTGCTGGCTGTCGTCGCCGTGCTGGGAATCGTAATGGTACTCGTAATGAGCAGACCTTCTTCCGCGGCGAAGCATGCTCCCATGCCGGTATCCGCGCCCGCGCCCGCAGCGGTATCTCCCCCCATAGAGGCGTCCCCCTATGCTGTAACCCAGGCGCTTCCGTCCTCGCAAAAACCGGTGAATACACCGGCCAAGTCAAGCGCTGCGGCGAGCCTGATTTGCACCAAGGGTAATTTTGCCGGAACGACGTTCCCCGTCAACGGCAGCCTGTCCATCGGGCGCGACCCTTTGCGCTGCCAGATTGTTTTCCCCAACGACACGAAAGGTATTAGCTCCATGCACTGCGGCGTAAGTCAGAACGGGGCGGGCGTAACGCTGACCGATAAAGGCTCAACATACGGCACGTTCCTTTCGGGAGGCCGAAAACTGAACCCGGGAGAAAGCGTATCGCTCAACTACGGCGACAGCTTTTATCTGGCTGACAACAATATTGAATTCAGGGTCATCTGACCGGTTATTTAACTGTTGAGCCTGTGAATACAGGTTTTTAAAGAAAAGCAGGTGATGTCCATTGGGCAGGGCAAATATTGCTTTGATACATCAAGGCGTTGAAACATTAAGCTTTCCCGTTGACGAAAACCATCCGGGCATGACCGTCGGCAGAGAGCCCGACAACAGTGTCTGTATTAACGATGAATCCGCGTCCAGGCGTCACGGCAAGTTTATTTGGGAGCGCGGCGAGGTTTACTATATCGACCTTAACAGCACAAACGGATCTTTTATTGATAACAGGAGAGTTTCCTCCGCGCCTGTCCCGCTTTACGACGGCGCTGTCGTTTCCCTGTCGGACTCAGGGGCTGTCCATTTTATCGTTACGATTCATCAAGACGCAAATACCGGCGCCGGACAGCCGCCGCAGCTCCATGGCAAGAACACCGTCTTTATCGGACGTGACCTTTCCTGCGGCGTTGTGCTGTCTCAGGCCGGAGTATCACGTTTTCACGCAAAGCTCCTGATACAAAACGACGGCGTCTACATAGAGGACAATCACAGCACCAACGGCACCTTTGTGAACGGTCTGCGCATAGAAAAGCCTGTAAGGATCACGGAAAGCGACGCCATCCATATAAGCGGGGTATGTTTTTGGCTTAGAAACGGCACGCTTATAGCGGATGCGGCAGGCGGCTATAACGGACTGCCGGTTTATGCTCGAAGCTTAAGCCGCAAGGTTATCCAGAAGGGCACTGAAAAAACGATATTGGACGACGTAAGCCTGACAATAAAGCCCAACGAATTTGTCGCGATTATCGGCGGCTCAGGCGCGGGTAAATCCACGCTTATGAAAATACTTTGCGGTATCACATCGGAGCATGGCGGCGCGGTCGAGTTTGACAGCTCCGGCATGGCGGGAAGCCGCAACGCCTATAAGAGCACGATCGGGTACGCCCCGCAAAACGATATTTTATACGGCGACCTGACGTTATATCAAATGCTTTTTTATTCCGCAAAGCTCAAAATGCCCCAGGACACGCAGCAGGACGAATACGAACGCAGGGTGGCTAAGGCCATGCAAAGCGTTAAGCTTGAAAATCATGGAAACACGCCGGTCAAAAAACTTTCCGGCGGACAGCGCAAACGCGCAAGTATAGCCGTTGAGCTTCTTTCCGACCCGAGGCTGTTCTTTTTGGACGAGCCTACGTCCGGCCTCGACCCCGCGACAGAACGCAATTTGATGGGTATGCTTAAAGACATGGCGAGAAACAATAAAACCATCGTAGCCATAACCCATATGACGCAAAACATAAACTTGTGCGATAAGTTAATTGTGCTTGGGCGCGGCGGCAAGCTGTGCTTTTTCGGGACTCCGGGCGACGCCTGTACTTTTTTCGGCGTGGACAATTTTATAGATATTTATGACAAAGTAGACAACGCCCCCGAAAAATGGCAGGCAAAATACCGGGCCGAACATCCCGGGCACGCAGGCTCCGGCGCGGACGCTTCACATCAGGACCTAAAACGTGACAACAAAATAGGATATAATTCAGGGTTCAGCCAGTTTTCAATCCTGTCGGCGCGATATTTGAAGCTGATACTCGGCGACCGGAAAAGATTGCTGCTGCTGTTGCTGCAAGCCCCTGTTTTAGGTATCCTCCTGATGTTGGTTGCAACCAGCTCGGCGGACGACGGGGTATTCGCGTATTCCTCGACCGCGAAGTCCATGCTTTTTTCGCTGACGTGCGCAGCTTTCTGGATCGGTATGCTAAACTCGATTCAGGAAATATGCAAGGAGCGCGCTATTTTTGAGCGGGAGAAAATATCGACCGTCCGCACGCTTCCCTACATCGCGTCAAAGCTTGCGGTTATAGGCCTGCTGTGTGTACTCCAGGCGCTTGCGCTCACCTTGGTTGTACGGCTTTACACAGGCCCGCTTCCCCAAAACATTTTCGGGATTCAGCCTTTTTCGGGATATTTCCTGACGGTGCTCCTTACAACCCTTTGCGCCGCCTGTCTTGGCCTTGCGGTCTCGGCGCTTTCGCCCAATCCCGACAGGGCTATGGCGATAGCCCCGATTATATTGCTGCCGCAAATCTTATTCTCGGGCGTCGTCTTTGAGTTGTCGGGATTTATGGGCTTTATTTCAAACCTGATCCCCAGCAAACTCAGCATGCAAAACTTTGGGATTTTGACGGATTTAAACGCGCTTCCCACGTCATCGAGCACGGAAACAAAATCGCTTGACGCCATGTACAGCATCACAAACACTTCTAATTTTTATGGCTCATGGTTTGGGTTGGTTATTTCATCGTTTGTTTATATCGCCATCTTTGCAGTGGCCCTAAAATGGAAAGACGAAAGCCAATAAATACTTAATAAACTGGAGGAGATTTTTTTCATGGCTAACAAAAAAGCAATCATTTCCGTATGCATTGTCCTGCTACTGGTCGCTGCAGCCGCAGCCGTTTATTTTATCTATTCAAGCAGCGGCTATTCGGCATATTCAGGCGCGTTCAAAAAAACCTTTAACACGGACAGCATGGAGCTGAACACAAGCGTGAAGGCGGTCGTGGACGGGGCTACCGTTTCTTCCACGGGCAATTTCAAATTGAAAGGCATGAATACAACGCCGCAGTTTTTAAATGTGATGACAGTCGGCGGACAAACCGTTACGCAGTTTAGCGACGGAGTATATATTTATACCGACGACGGACAGTCAAAAAACAAAATGGAAATGGGAGCCACCCCCGACCCTCACCGTGAGAAGGAAAACGCCCAGTTTTCAATGGATTCTTATCTCAGCGAATTTTCAAGCCTTTTGGACGCGAGCAAGATAAAGGAGCTAAATTCGCTTGAGCCTGTCGCTGAAAGATATGTGGAGAAAATATCCGTATCAAACGTCAGTGGCGGCAAAAGGTTTGAAGTGACGTTGCTTCCGGCGGCTATTGACGAGCTTGTCGGAACGTTTATCAGCGAAAAACTGTCGAACGAATTATCCCCGGAGGTGGCTTGGAAATCAGTAGTTTACACCGCTACGGTATCTAACGGATACGTTTCTGAAATCGCGTTTAAGCTGAATCTTGACGTTACACCGCCGAATGAGACCGTCTTAAGGGACGTGACGGTCGATTTTATCATCAGCCCTGTTAACCCCGGAAGACCGGTTGCTTTCGACCTGCCGGATACGTCCGGATTCTAAAGGGAACATATGAACCTGAAAGGTGTAGCTTATGAAATCTTATAAAGATTATTTAACGCGGGCGGATGCGCAGATAGAGACACTCCGTTTGCTGCAAAACGAAGGGCTTATTTGCAAGAGCGGCGAATTTGTTCCGTCTGTGCATTATCCTCCCATTACACGGTACGGCGAGGGTTCGCCGGATCAAATCCTTGAAACCTACACGCAGCCTGACGACGGCATGCTGGACATTTATGTGCATTTTCCGTTTTGCCTTCAAGCCTGCACTTATTGTCACTATCCCGGTCTTGTGGGTACGCAGGCGGAGGAAAAGGAAAAATATATAAAGGCGCTTAAAAAAGAATTTACAATCTATATGGAGCGGTTTCAGCTTGAGCGAATCCGCCCGCGGTCGGTATTGATCGGAGGCGGTACGCCTACATATCTTGCCCCGGCGCAGCTAAAAGATTTTTTGGAGTTTTTTAACCAAAAGGTTGATTTGAGCGGCTGCAAACAATTCAATTATGACGTTGACCCCAATTCGCTTGTGGGCGAAGAGGGAAAGCAGCGTCTGTCAATCATGCGCGAATACGGCGTGACGCGTATAACAATCGGCATCCAGTCCCTTGACAATCATGTGCTCAAGCTGATGAACCGCGCGCATGACGATAGGACCGCAATCGAGGCGATAAACAACACAAAAGATTACGGGTTTCAGGTGAATATCGAGTTCATATACGGACATCCGGGGGAAACGCTTGAAAACTGGGCCGAGACGATCCGGACGGCCGTTACGCTTAATACCGACGAGATACAGCTTTACCGCCTGAAGGTGCTGGCGTATGGCGATAAACAGGGGAATATCATATACCGGCGAGGCGACATACCTGATTTCTACGAAACGATGCGGATGAAACAGATTGCCATCGACATCTTAAACGAAAACGGCTGGGATGAAAACTTAAGGCGCGTT
Source organism: Oscillospiraceae bacterium (assembly GCA_009777635.1). Classification (GTDB taxonomy): domain Bacteria; phylum Bacillota; class Clostridia; order Oscillospirales; family Ruminococcaceae; genus WRAV01. Next base: position 37,855 of record WRLK01000013.1, read on the forward strand.
TATACAAAAAACAAGAAAAACATATCCCATTACGCGTATAACCAATGCTGCAACCTGTATGACCAGGTTGGGTTCGGCCTTACGGGCTTTAGCAGCTACCGCGACAGGTTCATGATTAATACCCAGCATTTTGAGCGGTATTACAGCGATTTGGAGAACGGCAGGCTGCCTGTTTCCAGAGGGCTGGTGCGTTCACCTGAAGAGCAATTGCGCTGGTCGATTATTTTGCCGATTAAAAATATGAGCGTTAAAAAGTCAAAGTTTAAAAAAATAAACGGTATGGACTTGGATCAGGTATTTACGGAAAAAAGGAAGAACTTAAAAAGCTTCGGCTTGATCGAGGAGGATGAGGACTGCATGAAGCTGACGGATTTAGGCGCTTTTGTGGCCGATGAGGTCGCCCAGCAATTCAACTCGGCGCAATATATCCCGTTTGAAAAGGCACAGTATTCAGACGGCGCGCTCAACCCGTATAACAATAACGCTGCAAGCGATGCGTTCGGCGAATAAACCGGTCAGGAAAGAGGAGTGCTTTTATGGGCGGGTCCGCCACGATTACATGCAAAACAAAACATTCACTGGTACACATAGGCAGTCTTGATTCGTTTGATTTAACTCCGGGCGGCATCGGCGCCGCAAAAAATATAATGCTGTATTTTGAAACGCAAGACAAAAAATATTTGGAAAAAGCCGTTAAAGCATATGACAAGCTTATTCCCACGGAGAATTTCGGAGGGGAATACACAGCGCTGAGATGGGTTTGCAGATTGCTTCTGGCCCCTTCCAAAGACATTGAGGACGAATTGCTGGAAGCCGATGAAATCAAGAGCTGGTATCGTTATCTTCAGGCAAATGGTTTTGAAAAGCTGAAAACATATATTCAATATAAATACCATTTTAAGGAGATTTCCGCAGGTGATATCAAAACCCATCGGGAGCTGCGGTTTTTAGAGGATTTTATCTTATTCTCAAATCCACACAGGGAACAGTGGGAAAAAACATCGGAAATACTTCGAAAGCTCAGGATTGTTGGGGGGCTCACGATTGCCGACGTTGGCTGCGGCTCCGGATATTTTACGTTTAAATTTGCCGATATGGTCGGGCCGCACGGCAAGATTTACGGCATTGAGATCAACCCGCTGCATCTTGATTATTTAAATAAATATGTTGAGAAAAACAGTATTCATAACGTGGAGATCGTAAAGAGCAATTTAGACGGCATCGGAATTGATCCGTCCGTCAAGGTCGACGTCGTCTTTTCCTGTTCGTTGTTTCATGTGCTGTACGCGGCTTTTACGGAACAGGACCGCCGGGCGTTTATCGAAAGCATTGAAAACGCGCTGCTTCCAAACGGCGCTTTGATCGTCGTCGACAATGATTTGGTGTCAAGCGGGGATTTGCCGTATCACGGCCCGTATATCGCAAAGGATTTGCTGGCGAGCCAATTGTACTATTACGGCTTCAAGCTAATAAAAAAAGTCCAGGTTACAAAACAGCGGTACGCACTGGTTTTTAAAAAAAGCGAGCGTAAAAAGGTAACAGATGAAACAAATTTGAACAAAGGCGTAATAACGGCTTTGTCCGGGGCGTCGCTTGTTAAGTTCGCATTGGCCGACGCCGCCCCGACAGCCGGTTACAGCGAGGGCGGCAAACGCGCCGCCGGGCTTCTGCTGAAAGCGCTTGAGGATAAAACCGCAAAAAGCATAGACCTAGCCGTATCGGCGTATGAAAAAATCATACCTGCAGAACGCATCGGCGATGAGTATACGGCTTTTGTCTGGTTCTGCGAATATTTGAAGGCGGACGGGGCCGCGCGCAGGGAAATGACCTCAGACCCGCTTTATAAAGAATACCTCGATTATTTTGCGGGGGACGATTTCGCGTTGCTGAAACAGTATTTGCAGAGCAAATACGAGCTTGCGGCAGATGACGGCGAACGGCTTAAAAACCTTATGCAGGTTTCGGAATACATCGCGTTTAATAACCCAAACCGTGACCGGTGGGAAAAAACGAATCAAATGCTTGATTATATTGACATAAGGCCCGGCGAAACAATCGCGGACGTGGGCTGCGGAAGCGGGTATTTTACATATAAATTTGCGAAAAGCACAGGGGAGTCCGGCAAAGTATACGCCACTGAGATAAACAAAGAGGCGTTAAGCTACGTCGAGACGCTCCGCGACCGCTACAAGCTGAATATCATACCGGTTGTAAGCGCCTTAAACGACGCGAAGCTGCCTTTTGACAAGTTTGACAAAATATTCATGTGCTCCATGTACCACGCCGTCTATGTGGCGTCGATCGAGGCTGTGAAGGACGCGTTCATAGAAAGCGTAAAGCGCGCGCTCAAAGACGGCGGCAAGCTTATTATCGTCGACAATGAAGCGGAAACCCCTCGGGGCGAGCCGGACTACTATGGCTCGGGAATCGACAGGAGGCTTGTGATAAGCCAGCTAAAACACTACGGTTTTCGACTGACCGATGAAAAACAGTTTATCCCTCAGCGTTATATTTTGGTGTTTCAGAAGGTAGTGTAAAAATGAAAAACATGAGCTTTACGCGAGATGAAATTAAACGTCATCTTCAGGCAAACGGCGCAGAACAACAGGAATTATTCAAACATGCAAGACAAGTCAGAAACGAAGCCGGGGGGGACGGCTTAAATATCAGAGGCGTGATAGAATTATCGAACAGATGCGCTGAAAACTGTTTGTATTGCGCTATGAGGCGCGATAATCACTTGCTGGACAGATATGACCTGGATGAAGAGGCTGTCGTTGCAGCCGCCGGTCAAATTATCAATTCAGGCATACCTACTGTTTTTATGCAAAGCGGCGAATCGGCAAAGTGCGCAGTTCTGCTTGAAAGCGTCATACCGAAAATATTTAGCAAGCATCGCTGCGATATACTGTTGTGCGCCGGTAAAAAATCCGCCGAAACATACAAGCGCTACAAGGAAGCCGGAACTACCGGATATATACTGAAATTTGAAGCTGCAAACCCGTCCCTTTATGAAAACGCGACCGGCGCAAGCTATGAGGAGCGCTTATCGTGCATACGCGATATACGCTCGGCGGGAATGAAGCTGGGCACGGGCAATATTCTGGGGCTGCCAAACCAGACGCTGGACGACATCGCCGACGATATTCTCCTTGCGATTGAATTATCGCCTGATTATGTGAGCGTCGCGCCCTTTATACCAAATCAGGGGACGCCGTATGAAAACGCTTCAAAGGGCGATATAAACCTGACGTTAAATGTAATGGCAATATGGCGGATCGCTTTTCCGGATGCGCTGATTCCGACGGTAAGCGCGTTGGAGTATATTCATCCGGACGGGCAGGCGGCGGGGCTCAGCGCGGGCGCAAACGTCATTACCGTGAATTTTACCCCGAAGCAAAATCGCGATAAATATGCTATTTACGCAAAGGACCGTTTTGTCGTCGGGCTTGAGCACGCGTATAAAACGGCCCGGCGTGCGGGAATGTCGTTAAACATGCGAAAGAAATAAAGCTCCGGCTGCAAGGGCTAGCATTAAGCGGCGGGTTCAAACTGGCTGTTGTAAAGGCCGGCGTAGAACCCGCCTTTTTCCAGTAATTCTTTGTGGCTTCCGCTTTCGATAATGTCTCCGTCCTTCATCACCAATATCAAGTCGGCGTTCTTGATTGTCGACAGGCGGTGGGCGATGACAAAGGACGTGCGTCCGTCCGTCAGCTTATCCATCGCCTCCCGGATCAGATGCTCGGTGCGGGTATCGACAGAGCTTGTCGCCTCGTCCAGAATTAGCACGGTGGCGTTCTGGACGATTGCGCGGGCTATTGTGACAAGCTGCTTCTGACCCTGCGAAAGGCTGGTGCTGCCGCTGAGCGGCGTGTCGTAGCGCTGCGGCAGCGTCATGATGAAATGATGAAGCCCCACGGCCTTGCAGGCGGCTACCACCTGTTCACTCGTCACGCCCTGCTTGCAGTAGATGATGTTTTCCTCAACCGTGCCCTCGAACAGCCATGAGTCCTGGAGCACCATGCAAAACTGCTCGTGCACATTTTCACGCGGCACCCGGCTGATCGGTACGCCGTCCAGCAGGATTTCCCCGCCATCCAGCTCATAGAAACGCATAAGCAGGTTGACGATGGTGGTTTTTCCGGCGCCGGTAGGCCCGACGATAGCAATCTTCTGTCCCGCCGTGACGCTTATGGAAAAATCATGGATCACGGTTTTCCCGGGGATATATCCAAATTTCACATGGCGAAACTCCACGCCGCCCTTTATATCGGCAAGCAATTTCGGTTTTTGGCTTTCATCCGCCATTTCTTCCTCGTCAAGAAAAGCGAACACACGCTCGGCGGCGGCGGCTGTTCTTTGAAGGTTCTGGAAAGTTTGCGCAAGCTGCGACAGCGGCTGCGTAAACAGGTGCACATAAATCATGAACGCGACGATCACGCCGAACGAGATAGCCCCGTTCATAACCAGCACAGCGCCGGTCACACAGACAGACACATAGCTCAAATTTCCTATAAACATCATGACGGGCATCATCAGCCCCGAAATAAACTGGCTCTTCCAGCCGCTGTCATACAATCTTTTGTTGATATCCTCGAATACCCGCCCGGCTTCTTCTCCGCCGTTATATGCCTTGACTACGTTGTGGCCGGAATAAATTTCCTCCACATGACCGCTTGCGGCGCCTAAATACTTTTGCTGACGCACAAAGTGTTTCTGGGATTTCCCCATAATCGCGCCCATGACAACAAACCCCGACATACTCACGCCAATTGCGGTCAAAGCCATAATCCAGTTGTTATAAAACATCATAACGGCCGAGCCAATAAGCATGGCGCCGGACACGACAAGGCTTCCCACGCTTTGGTTCATGGTCTGCCCGATTATATCCACATCGTTTGTGACGCGGCTGAGGATGTCGCCGCAGCTTACCTTGTCGAAGTATCTAAGAGGCAGCCGGTTGATTTTTTGAGATATGCCGGTACGCATGTTTTTACCGATTTTTTGCGTTACCGTCGCCATGATGTATCCTTGTGCAAAGCTTAAAATCGCGGACGCCGCGTAAAAAACCGCCAGCAGGAACCCGATGCGCCCGACGGCGTTAAGGTCGACGGCGCCCGCAACCGGAGCTCCTTCCGCAAGCGCTGGTAAGCCTTTCATGATTTCGTCCGTCATTTGTTTTAGCTTGTCGGGGCCTATTATCTGAAGCGCCGTACCCGCGGCCGCCAAAACAATGGCTGCGGACATCGCCGGAGTATACTTTTTGCAATAGGCGATAAGCTTTCCCCATGTGCCCTTGAAATCTCTTGGCTTTTCTATGGCGCCTCTGCCCATCAAGCCGGGCCCGGGGGGGCCGATCGGCCTGCTGTATTTTCTTTCCCCGCTCATGACGCAAGCTCCTTCTCGCTTAACTGGCTCACGGCAATCTGCCGGTATACCTCGCAAGTCTCCAGAAGCTCCTTGTGCCGACCGTGCCCCGCTATCTTTCCATCGTCCAGCACGATGATCTGGTCGGCGTCCATGATCGTTCCGATGCGCTGCGACACGATCATGCTTGTAACGCCGGCCGTTTCTTTTTTAAGCTCGCTTCTAAGAGCCCTGTCCGTCTTATAATCAAGCGCCGAAAAGCAGTCGTCGAACAGATAGATTTCCGGATTCCGGCAGACGGCGCGGGCTATGGCGATACGCTGTTTTTGCCCTCCGGACACATTTGCGCCGCCCTGCGCGATATCGGCTTCATATCCTCCATCCATTTGCCCTACAAAATCAGCGCCCTGCGCAATTTCGACAGCCCTTTTTATATCGTCGGCAGAAAAGCCGCCGCCGTTATCGCCAAAGGCCACGTTGGATGAGACGGAGCCTTTGAACAGCAAGGCCTTTTGCGGCACATACCCGATTTTGCCGTACAGAGCTTCAAGCGTGTATTCACGTATGTTCACGCCGCCGAGCAGGATTTCACCTTCGGTCGCGTCAAAGAAACGCATCGCAAGGTTCATAAGCGTGGACTTCCCGCTGCCGGTGGAGCCGATAAAGGCGATGGTTTCGCCTTGTTTTACCGTAAAGCTCACATCCTTAAGCACATAGTCGGCAGCGCCCGGATACTTAAAGCTGACATGGCTAAACGTCATCTCGCCATTAAGACCGGAAAGGCCCGACACCCGTCCGCCGCCAAGTATGGCGGGCGTGGTATCCAGCACCTCCCGGATGCGCCTTGAGGAAACACTGGCGCGGGGAAACAAAATGAAAATCATAAGCAGCGTCATAAAGGACATGATGATCTGCATTGCATAATTGGAAAACACCACCATATCCGCAAAGAGCGGAAGCTTATCCGCAGCCCCGGCCGAGTGGATCAGGTATGCGCCGGTCCAATAGATCGCAAGGGATACTCCGCTCATGACCGTCGACATCACCGGCATCATTACAGCCATTGCGCGGCTTGTGTAAAGCTGCGTCCCGGTGAGCGCATCGTTCGCCCGCTCAAACTTTGCTTCCTGATAATCCTCGGCGTTATACGCCCTGACAACGCGAAGCCCCGTTAAATTTTCACGCGTTACGCGATTCATATTATCGATCAGCGACTGCATTTTTTTAAATTTTGGTATGACAAAAATCATAAGCAACCCGATTACCGCCATGAGAACGGCTACCGCGGCGCCGGTAGCCATCGTCCATTCAAAGCGTTTTCCGGCTATCTTTGTAATCGCCCAGACCGCTGTGATCGGCGCTTTTATGATTAGCTGCAGCCCCATTGCAATCAGCATTTGCACTTGAATGACGTCGTTGGTGGAACGGGTGATGAGGCTGTCGGTTGAAAACCGGTTCATCTCCTCCATAGAGAAGGATGCGACTTTACTAAAAAGCAGGCTGCGCAGGCGCCTTGAAAACGCGGAGCCTATGACGGCGGCGAAATAGCCGACGGTAATGGCGCATATGAGGCTGCCAAGGGTACATAAAAGCATCATGCCGCCGGCAAACTGAATATCGCTTATCATACTGCCGGGAGTTTGCACCAGTTTTGTAATTTCGGCCATGTATTCCGGCAATTTCAAATCCAGCCAGACCTGAGCTACGATAAAGACAAGGCTTAAGAACGTCATCAGACATTCTTTTGGCGTAAGATATTTGAAGATTTTAAGCATATAAACAGGCTCCTTTAAAAATACAGCGCTTGTCTATTGGAGTGAGATACAGGCTTCTATCACTTCTTTTTGCATTTTCTTGGTGAGCTTGTTAAAAACCAGACGGTAGCTGTCGTCAATCATCTGCTTAAGTATGTCGCCGGGCAAGCCGCCGCCAAGGTCCACAGAGTTCCATGTGAGCTTGCCGCAATAAAAGGCGGGCAGGACTTCGGGGTGGTTTTCCCGCAGAAGCTCCGACATCATGGGGTCACACTTGAGGTTGATGAGGTCTTTGCCCGCATACATTGCGTTATATTTTTCAGACGGATGCATAATAGCCGCAAACATTTTGCCGCCAATCATGTAGCGGTGCCAGCCCCATTCGGCCTTGTAGTCTTTAACCGCGCCCTGTTTTGAGCGCAAATATTCATCCAGCCATGGATAGTTTTTCACTTAAAAAACGTCCTTTCTGTTATAATGCTTTTAAGCCTTTCCAATAATATAGCTTATCATATTCATCGATTTATTTCAATTGAACTTTCAAGATGAACTGCGAGATGAGCTGCGAAAACGGCAAGGTATATCTTACGCATTACAGCCATTTCCCAAGGGCTATAAGAGAAACAAATATTGAAGTTTTGTATGCACTGTGTTAAAATAAAGTTAATAATTATAAAATCAGTTGCCGTAAATGATGTGATTTGATGAAAAAACAATTATTTCTTTCAGGGTTAGCACTGTCTTTTATTACAGTGCTTGCTTGTTGTATGGTGTTTTCCACAGAGGAGCCGGAATCTCCGGCTTCGCATGATGATCCGCCAAGTCCTTCTATGGAAAGCGCACAGGCAAAATATATAAAGCTCACCCCGCAGGAAGCCCGGGATATGATGTCTGACGATGCGATCATTTTGGACGTCCGCACACCGAAAGAATATGACGAGGGGCATATTGCGAATTCTGTATTGCTGCCTGATTATGAAATAAAGGATATGGTGGAAACCGTTATCGCTGATAAAAACCATACCGTCATCGTATATTGCCGTTCAGGCGCAAGGAGTAAAAATGCGGCTGAATACATGATTGAAATGGGATATACGACAGTATTTGATATTGGCGGCATAACGGATTGGGAAGGGGAGATTGTCAGGAACCCGTAATATCGCGTATTTATGATATTTTTTAGGAAACACAGGCTTTTAGGACACGCATCCAAAAAGCCTGTGTTTCCTGATTCTGATTTAGGGTCTGTCGACATAAAACGGAGGGGTTATGCGTATTTTAAAAAGCAAGCACAATCCCTTTATCGTCGGCATAAAGGGAGATAACCCCTTTTGTCGGGACAATAATGATTTCCTTAAAATCAAATTGCTTTTTAACGGCGTCTGAAAGCTGTTTCGCCAGCGGTAAATTGTTACAGTGGGATATCACCATGGTTTCGCCGCTTGTAGGTTTTTCCTTGCTCTTGATAAACGACAAGATTTTTTCAATCATTTGCTTCGTTCCGCGGGATTTTGCGTATAGCGCGATACTGCCGTTGCTGTCGGCGCCCATGATCAGCTTAATATTCAGGGCGTTTATTATCTTCCCGGTCACTTTGTTAAGGCGTCCGTTTTTAATCAGGTTATCGTACCGCTCAAGAATAAAATATGTTTTCATATTGCTGATAAAACTGTTTACCGCTTTGATGATTTGCTCTTTTGGCATACCCCTTGACAGCATCTCGCGGATCTTTATGGCAAGCAACAGCTCGCCGGCCGAAGCGCTTTTCGAATCAAACACATGAACGTCTGTAATACCGTTTTCCTCCGCGCATTTTTTTCCTAATTCAGCGCTTGAGTAAGACCCTGACAATTGGCTTGAGATGGTGACTACAAACGCATGCTTTGCAAGCTCTATCGCTTTTTGAAATGCAAACGGGGAAGGGGAGGCCGAGCTGACTTTTTCCATACATGCTTTCATTTCGGATATGAATCCGGGCAGGTCAAGGTTTTCATCGTCAGTGAACTCCTTTTCCCCCAGCCGCATGGTCATTGGAACCGATATTGCGCCTAACCGCTCTTCCAGCTGCGGCGTGATGTCACAGCTACTGTCAATGACGATTTTATAATCCATATTCCCGAACACCCTCCATACCCTTATTTATAGGAGTATACCACAATATTTAAAAAAAATAAAGCAATATTTACCTGTTGCCCTGACCTGTTATGATTTCATTATGATTTCTGCCGCCGCTTTGATAAATCCCATAAGATAACCCTTCTGCTGTTAATTTTTCAGGCTTTGGATTGGCGCCGGTATCTGGCCTCCGCGCGAAATAAATCTTGAAGGGGAGAGCGTGCTTACCCGCATGATCGGGCCGCTTCCGAGAAGACCGCCGAAATTCAGCTCCTCGCCCGCTTTTTTGCCGATCGCGGGAATCACGCGTACCGCCGTCGTTTTCGAGTTTATCATGCCAATCGCGGCTTCGTCCGCGATGATGGCGGAGATGACGTCCGCGCTTGTGTCGCCCGGTATAATCACCATATCAAGCCCGACGGAGCAAACCGACGTCATAGCTTCAAGCTTTTCAATCGAAAGTGCGCCGCTTCTCGCGGCCTCGATCATTCCGGCGTCCTCGCTTACAGGGATAAACGCACCCGACAATCCGCCCACCTTTGACGACGCCATGACGCCGCCTTTTTTCACGGCGTCGTTTAACAGTGCAAGCGTGGCGGTCGTGCCGTGGGCTCCGCACTGCTCCAATCCTATTTCTTCGAGGATATGAGCCACCGAATCGCCGACTTCCGGCGTAGGCGCAAGGGATAAGTCCACGATGCCAAACGGAACGCCAAGCATCTCGGCGGCTTCCGCGCCGACAAGCTGCCCCATTCTTGTGATTTTAAACGCGGTCTTTTTGATTACATCCGAGATTTCCGTGATGTTAAGCCCCCTTGTCTTCGAAAGCGCCGAGCGCACTACGCCGGGGCCGGAAACGCCTACGTTAATGACGCATTCTGGTTCCCCGGGACCGTGGAACGCCCCCGCCATAAACGGGTTGTCCTCCGGAGCGTTACAAAAAACCACGAGCTTCGCGGCTCCTATGCATTCGCGGTCTGCCGTGCGCTTAGCCGCTTCGAGTATGGCTTCGCCCATCATTTTCACAGCGTCTAAATTGATGCCCGCCGATGTGGAGCCGATATTGACCGACGAGCAGACGAACTGCGTTTCCGAAAGAGCCTCGGGTATGGAGCGTATCAGCGCTTCGTCGCCTTTTGAAAAGCCTTTATGTACGAGCGCTGAAAACCCGCCGACAAAGTTGACGCCGACTTCTCTTGCCGCCCTGTCGAGTGTTTTTGCGTACTTGACGGGATCGCCGCCGCTTGCCGCCGCAAGAATCGCGACCGGCGTTACGGAAATGCGCTTGTTGATGATCGGGATGCCGTATTTCGCTTCTATATCCTCTCCTGTTTTTACAAGGTTTTTCGCAAGCCTTGTAATTTTATCATAAACCTTTCGGCAGGAGCGGGCCTCGTCGCCGTCCGCGCAGTCGAGCAGGGAAATTCCCATCGTGATTGTCCTGATGTCTAAATTTTCGTCCTGTATCATGGTAATCGTTTCAAGTATATCGCTTACGTTTAACATTTAAATCCTCCAAAGTTTTAGATCCTGTGCATGGAATTGAAAATATCCTCGTGCATGGCCGTGATGACAAGCCCCAGCTCTTCCCCGGTATCGCTCATGCTTCTTGAAAAGCTCGAAAACTCACAGTTTAAGCCGGAGATATCGACAAGCATAATCATCGCGAACAAATCCTGCAAAACGCTTTGGGTTACCTCAACCACATTAGCGTTTGATTCCGCGCACTTCGACGAGACCTTTGCGATAATCCCGACCATGTCCTTGCCGATTACGGTAACGATTGCTTTCATTTAATCCTTCATTTCCTTTCAAAATCATAATCATCAAGCTCTTTTAACAGTACCGACGAATCCATGTCGGAGGGGATATAAAAATCCGCGTTAGAAAGCGATACATCCGTTATAACCGCGCCGTCGGGGGAGCAGGAGCGCTTGAACTGCGCGGCGCAGAACCTTTGCAAAAACATGCGGAGCTTCTCCTTGATGTAGGAGGGCTCGTACTTTCCCGAAAACGCGACGCTTGCGTAAAAATAAATCTTTACCGGCTTAAAATTATACCTGATGAAATAGTAAAGGAAGAAGTCAAGAAGCTCGTATGGCGCCAGGATGTCCTCGGTTTTCTGGCGTGTTTTTCCGCTTTCATCCGGCGGTAAAAGCTCCGGGCTTACCGGAGTTTCAAGTATATCCGATACGATTTCGGAAATCCCTGGGACTGTACCGCTTTCCGCGACGTGCTTTACAAGCGCCCGCAAAACGGTTTTTGTCACGTTTGCGTTGACGTTGTAGTTTGCGATGTGGTCTCCCGCAAAAGTCGTAAACCCCAGCGCCGCCTCCGAAAGGTCGCCGGTGCCCACGACGATGCCGCCAACTTGGTTTGCGACGTCAAGGAGGATTTGCGCCCGCTCGCGAGCCTGGGCGTTTTCGTACACGGTATCCTTTTTGCCGGTATGGCCGATGTCCTCAAGGTGCTGTAAAACGCTTGGCTTTATTGAGATTTCGCGCTTCGTAACGCCGGTCTTCTCCAGCAGGAGCATAGCGTTTTCAAGCGTCCTTAAACTTGTGCCGAAGCCCGGCATGGTGATACCCGTGATGTTTTCGCGGGGAAGCCCCAGCGTATCCATCGCCGCCGCGCTCACAAGCAGCGCCGCCGTGGAATCAAGCCCGCCGGAAACCCCGACGACAAGCCGCGAGATGCCGATATTCTCCATTCTTGCGGCAAGCGAGCGGACCTGAAGAGAAAACAATTCCAGCAAGTATATCCCGACGTCCTTTTCAGGCAGGAACGGTATTTGCCCGACGTGCCTTAACAGTCCGCGCTTTGCGCCCGCAGGAAGTATCTTGTGGCTGGAAGGCTCGGATACGCGCATTTTTTTACAAGCGCGTATAATATCCAAGTCAAGGTCGACGGTACAGGAAAAGCTTTCGTATCCCGCGTTTGCGCAGGCAAGCTCCCCGCCGCACTCATAAACCGCGATAAAACCGTCGTAGACATACGGGCTTGAGGTGCCGCCGACGCCGCCGTTTATAACGGCGACGGCGCATCCGAGAGACGACGAAAGTGATTCCACGGCCATTTTTACCTCGCGCATTTTTCCGGCGTACATGGGCGAATACGCGGGGATTATGATAAGGTCGCAGCCTGTTTTTGCGATTTCGGCGGCGTGGACCGCGATATCCGAAAGCTCGCACGAAAGCACGCAGAAACGCATATCCCCGCACGCGAAAACAGTATTAACCGGAACCGTATCCTCAATACACGGATACCCGGTAAGCGACGCGCCGCTTTCCAAAGCCGGGACATAAGCGACAAGCTCGCCGCGGTATAAAACAGCCATGACGGAGACAGGTTTTCCAAGATCGTATATATAAACTCCTGCGATGACGTAGGAATCCATTCGCCTGCTCGCTTCGGCAAGGACGCCAAGGGCGACGTCGCACTGCTCTAAAACAGCTTTGTTACCGGCAAGGCTGCCGCATGTGCCGCAAAGGGAAAGCGCCGGGAAAACCGCGACGTCGGACGGCGGCATATCCAAAAGCAGGTTTTTAATCTCCTCCGCGCATTCTAAAGGGTTTGCAAGGACGACCTTATTGACAGCAGCTCCCAGCCTTATGATTGAATTCAAAACGCGTCCACTCCTAATATCAGTTGTTTAAATTATACCACATATTTCTGAAAAGATGAATATAGCCATTGAGAACTTTTCAAAAATATGGTATTATATCTTGTATATGTTTAAATTACGACTTTATATGGATGGGGTTTTTTCTTTGTATTGTAACCTTTTTGACAGCCACCTTCATTCACAGAATTCTCCCGACGGGCACCACTCCGTTACATTTATGGCTGAAACGGCGGTTGATAAAAAATTTTTAGGCATTGCGATCACGGATCACTGCGATTTTGATATATTTGCTAAGGAGCGCTTTAAAACGCGTATCATGAATTCCGAAATAGATTCGGCGTTTGCGCGCGAGGCGTTCGGTGACAGGCTCATAGTATCGTTCGGAATCGAAATCGGGCAGGTGTTCCACAATATTAAGCGCGCGGAATCCATCTTGAAGCGGCATCGCTTCGACTTTATACTTGGAGCTTTGCACTTATTGAAGTATGATAATACCGACTTCGTCTCTGCCGATTTTACTAAAATGGCGTCTGAAAAGATCGATTTTTACTTAAAGAAATACTTTGAGGAGATAACCGATCTTGTAAACTGGGGAAAGTTTGACATACTTGCCCACTTTGACCTTCCGTGGCGTTATCTTAAAAAACAGGGCGTTCAGATTGACCTTAAGATTTACCGCGAATATATTGACGAAATCCTTAGAATAATCGTAGGGAAAGGCATCGGGCTTGAGCTTAACATGTCGGGGCTTCGGAATAACGGCGACGCCATGCCGCCGGTCTGGGTCATCAGGCGTTACCGCGAGCTTGGCGGCGAAATAGTTACGATCGGCTCGGACGCGCACAGCGCCGACGGGCTTGGCGAAGGAATCGGGGACGGCATGGGGCTTCTCAAGGACGCGGGATTTTCCAGCTTCGCGTTTTACCGCGGACGAAAGCCGGTTATGCTTAAAATAATTTGAACCGTGGCCTGTTGACGCTACCGCTCAACGCCCGCCTTTCGGCGCATTTTGCGCCATACCGCGTTAAATTTTCTTGTAATACGCCAAGTATTACTGCAAAAATTTGCCTTGTCTGGCACAAAATGCCCGCGAAATTCGGGCATTTCGGATAGTGTCAACAGGCCCTAAGAAATGAGACCGTTTTTATGACCGCAAAAAAAACTGCCCATTACGGCAATGAATCCATATCGTCCTTAAAGGGCGCGGACCGCGTCAGAAAGCGCCCCGGCGTCATCTTCGGCTCCGACGGGCTGGAGGGCTGCAAGCATTCGGTTTTTGAGATACTCTCAAACTCGGTTGACGAAGCGCGCGAGGGGTTCGGAAAAAAAATCATCGTCACAAAATTCCTTGACGATTCAATCGAGGTTCAGGATTTCGGGCGCGGGATACCCGTCGACTACAACCAAAACGAGAAAAGATACAACTGGGAGCTTGTTTTCTGCGAATTGTACGCGGGAGGCAAGTTCGCGGACGGCTACGGGTTTTCGCTCGGCCTGAACGGGCTCGGGCTTTGCGCAACGCAGTACGCGTCGGAATATATGGACGTCGAAAGTATACGCGACGGCTTTCGCTACAGCCTGCGATTCGAACACGGCGAAATCGCGGGCGAGATGCAAAAGGAGCCTGAAAACGGAAAAAAGACAGGCACAAAAATCAGGTGGAAGCCGGATATCCAGGTCTTTACCGAGATTTCGGTGCCGCCGGAATATTTCACGGACGTCCTAAAACGGCAGGCCGTCGTCAACAAGGGTCTGACCATCGTCTTCAGAGAGGAAACATCAGGCGGATTTCAAAAACAAGAATTTTTTTACGCCGACGGCATCGTGGATTATATAAAGGATTTTACGGGCGACAACAATCTTACAAGCATACAGTACTGGCAGGCGGAGCGATTCGGCCGTGACCGCGAGGACAAGCCGGAATACAAGGTCATACTGAATTTGGCCCTTTGTTTTTCCAACCGCGTAAAGCTGCTCGAATACTACCACAATTCAAGCTTTTTACAGCACGGAGGCTCTCCCGACCGCGCCGTAAAGGTTGCAACCGTCGGTATCATTGACGGTTACTTAAAGCAGCAGCAGAAATATCTAAAGGGCGAAAGCAAGATCACGTTCCAGGATATCGAGGATTGCCTTGTGCTTGTGTCGTCTAACTTTTCAACGCAGACGTCGTATGAAAACCAGACGAAAAAGGCCGTCAACAATAAATTTGTCTATGAGACCATGACCGAGTTTTTGCGGCACGCGCTCGAGATTTATTTTATTGAAAATCCGGACGACGCCGCGAAAATCGCCGAGCAGGTGCTGATTAACAAGCGAAGCCGCGAAAACGCGGAAAAGACGCGGCTAAACCTCAAGAAAAAGCTGGCGGGCAGCGTGGATATCGCAAACCGCGTGCAGAAGTTCGTCGATTGCCGCTCAAAAGACCTTGCAAGGCGTGAAATCTATATCGTCGAGGGCGATTCGGCTTTAGGCGCGTGTAAGCTTGCAAGGGACAGCGAATTCCAGGCGATCATCCCGGTGCGCGGCAAAATCTTAAATTGCCTAAAGGCCGATTACGACAAAATCTTTAAAAATGATATCATAACCGATATCATAAAGGTTTTAGGCTGCGGGGTGGAGGTAAGGAGCAAATCTAACCGGGAGCTTTCCACGTTTGATTTAAGCGGTCTTAGATGGAATAAAATCGTCATCTGCACCGACGCCGACGTGGACGGCTTTCAGATTCGCACACTGATACTGACCATGCTTTACCGCTTGGCTCCCACGCTGATAAACGAGGGGTGCGTCTACATCGCGGAGTCGCCGCTGTTCGAGATCACCGCGAAGGACAAGACGTATTTCGCGTATTCAGATATGGAGAAAAACCGGCTGCTTACAAAGCTAGGGGGCGTGAAAAACGTAAAGCTCCAGCGCTCGAAAGGGCTTGGAGAAAACGATCCCGACATGATGTGGCTCACAACCATGAACCCCGAAACCCGGCGGCTTATAAAAGTGACGCCGACGACGGCCGCCGCCACCGACGAGATGTTCGACATACTTTTAGGCGACAATTTGCAGGGAAGAAAAGATTTTATCGCGCAGTTCGGGCAGAATTACCTTGAGACCGCTGATATTTCATAACGAGGAGTTTTATCATGAGAGACGCTGAAAAAACAATCGGCAATATGATCGATAAGCAAAAAACAGCCTTTATCGCTTCGGTTGACGAGGACGGCATACCGAATATGAAAGCGATGCTTGCCCCTAGAAAACGCGAGGGGATTAGAATCATTTATTTTTCCACGAACACGTCGTCGCAGCATGTAGCCCAGTACCGTAACAACCCAAAGGCTGGCGTTTATGTTTACGACAGGCGGTTCTTTCGCGGGGTGCTGCTAAAAGGCACGATGGAAGTTATGGAGGATTCAGAGCACAAGGAAATGCTTTGGCAGTTCGGCGATACGATGTATTATCCGAAAGGCGTGACCGATCCCGATTACTGCGTGCTGCGGTTTACCGCGGCAAAAGGCCGCTACTACAGCAATTTTAAATCAGAAGATTTTGATATTAAGGAATGAGTAAACTTGCCGCCTAAAAAGGAAACACAAGCGTATATCGAAAACGCGGGCGTTGTGATAAGCCAGCCGATTACCGAAACCTTGCAGGAAAACTATATGCCATACGCCATGAGCGTTATCGTTTCGCGCGCAATCCCCGAGATCGACGGCTTTAAGCCGAGCCACCGCAAGCTGCTGTTCACTATGTACAAGATGGGGCTTTTAACGGGCTCACGCACAAAATCGGCGAACATCGTCGGCGAGACCATGAAGCTCAACCCCCACGGCGACGCCGCAATCTACGAGACGATGGTGCGGCTTGCAACAGGCAACGAAACGCTTTTGCATGGTTACGTCGACAGCAAGGGCAACTTCGGCAAGGCGTATTCGCGCGATATGGCTTATGCCGCGTCAAGGTACACCGAAGCGAAGCTTGCGCAGATTTCATCGCAGCTATTCGCCGATATCGACAGTGATACCGTTGATTTTACCGACAGCTACGACGGCAAAATGCGGGAGCCTTTGCTGCTGCCCGTGTCGTTCCCGTCGGTTCTTGTAAACTCCAATATGGGCATTGCCGTCGGCATGGCAAGCTCGATTTGCTCCTTTAACCTTA
Source organism: Oscillospiraceae bacterium (assembly GCA_009777635.1). Classification (GTDB taxonomy): domain Bacteria; phylum Bacillota; class Clostridia; order Oscillospirales; family Ruminococcaceae; genus WRAV01. Next base: position 54,871 of record WRLK01000013.1, read on the forward strand.
ATGAGGTCTGCGAAACGGCGGCCGCTATAATCAAAAATCAAAACCACGATGTATTGACTACGCTAAAAGCGCCGGACTTCGCGGGCGGCGGGCTGCTTGTCTACAACGAGGACGAGCTTAAGAAAATCTATGAGACCGGGCGCGGGAACATCAAGGTACGCGCGCGGTACAGCGTGGATACCACAAACAACTGCATAGACGTCACGGAGCTTCCGCCTACCACCACGATAGAGGCCGTGATCGACAAAATCGTTGACCTTATAAAGCAGGGGAAGATCCGCGAAATCTCTGACGTCCGCGACGAAACGGATTTACGGGGGCTTAAGGTCACGATAGACATAAAGCGCGGGACGGAACCCGACAAGCTCATGCAGAAGCTGTTTAAGATGACGCCCCTTGAGGACGGCTTTGCCTGTAACTTTAACATTTTAATCGGCGGGACGCCCCGTACGATGGGTGTTGGCGAGATTATCTCGGAGTGGGCGGCTTTCAGGCGTGAATGCGTGAAGCGCCGCGTGTTCTTCGAGCTTAAGAAAATTCAGGACAAGCTTCATCTGTTGCAGGGGCTTGCGAAAATCCTTTTAGATATCGACAAAGCCGTAAAAATTGTTCGGGAAACCGATGAGGAGCGCGAGGTCGTTCCGAATTTGATGATAGGCTTCGGCATCGATGAGATACAGGCCGAATACGTCGCCGAGATCAAGCTGCGGCATTTAAACCGCGAGTATATCCTGAAGCGCACCGCCGAAATCGAATCGCTGAAAGCCGGCATCGCCGAAAGGCAGGATATCTTATCCGATGCGAAAAAGGTATCGGCTATCATAATCGGCGAGCTTAAAAACGTCGCGAAAAAATACGGCATGCCGAGAAAAACCCTGCTTTACTATCCGACGGACGAGGACGACGCGGTCATCATCGATGAGGTTCAGGATTATCCTGTCCGGCTTTTCTTCACAAAAGAGGGGTACTTTAAAAAAATCACGCCGCAATCGCTTCGCATGAGCGGCGAACAAAAGGTGAAGGAAGGCGACGAAATTACGCGGGAGCTTGACGCGTCCAACGCTTCACAGCTTTTGTTTTTCACCGACAGGCATCAGGTTTATAAGGCGGACGCAAGCGATTTTGCCGATTCAAAGGCAAGCCTTCTCGGCGATTATATCCCCGCGAAGCTCGGCATGGACGACGGCGAAAATGCGGTGTATATGGCGGTGACGCGCGATTATTCCGGCAGCATGCTGTTTCTCTTTGAAAACGGCAAGCTGGCGAAAGTCGATCTTTCAAGCTATGAGACCAAGACAAAGCGGAAAAAGCTTATCGGCGCGTACTCGGATAAGTCGGCTCTTGTGTCGGTTTTTCAAGCCGGTGCGGACGGGGAATACATGCTGCAATCGTCATCAGGTAAAATCCTGATTGTGAATACAGGCGCGCTGTCCTCGAAAACCACGAAAAACACGCAGGGCGTACAGGCCATGACGCTTCGGAAAAACGCAAAGCTTATAAGCGCCATGCCGTTTTCCGACGATATGCTGCTAAACTCCCACAGGTTCAGGACAAAGTCGCTGCCATCCGCGGGGGCGATACCGCGCGAGGAGGACAAAAACGACCAGCTTAGTTTTTGAACGCGGGGGGTATACCGTGGAAATTAAAATTATAAATGAGAATAAAAAACAGTTTATTGATTTGCTTTTGCTTGCCGATGAGTCGGAAGCCATGATAGACAAATATCTTGAGCGCGGAGATTTGTTTGCCTTGTATGATAACGGCCTCAAAAGCGTATGCGTTGTCACACGCGAAAGCTCCGATACCTGTGAACTCAAAAACATAGCGACATGCGAAAAGTGGCACGGTATGGGGTATGGCGGCAGGCTCATTCAATATATCGGGGAATTTTACAGGGATAAATATAAAACCATGATTGTCGGTACGGGCGAGGCTCCCTCAATCATACGGTTTTATGAAAAAAATGGTTTTTGCCTTTCCCACAGGATTCACAACTTTTTTACAGACAACTACGACCACGTTATGTTTGAAGACGGGGTACAGCTTGTGGATATGGTTTACTTAAAAAAAGAGTTATAACAAGGTTGATTGGCAAAGGTGATTTTATGCGGATAATCAAAGCGGAGTTAAGTGATTTGCCGGCTGTTCTGACCTTGCAAAGGCTTGCGTACCAAAGCGAGGCGCAGCTTGTCGATGACTTTTCAATTCCGCCGCTGACACAGACGCTTGAAGAACTAACGGCCGACTTCGGCGCCGGTATCATATTAATAGCTGTTGAGCAAAGCCGTCCAACTGAAATAGCCGGGTCGGTCAGGGGCCGCTTCTCAGGAAACACGCTGCATATCGGCAGGCTTATCGTAAACCCGTCGCGCCAAAACCGGGGGATAGGGACAGCCCTGTTGCGGGGTATCGAAGCGTTGTACCCGCGTATGAGATACGAACTGTTTACAAGCGATAGAAGCGTTAAAAATTTATCCCTTTATATCAAAAACGGGTATCGTGAGTTTAAACGGGAGCCGCTTAACAAGCGTGTCAACCTTGTCTTTTTAGAAAAGCACGGAAGTTGAGACGAACCGGTTAACAGCCCTTATGCAAAATGGATTACAGGACAAAGTCGCTGCCATCCGCGGGGGCTGTCCGCGCGAGGAGGACAAAAACGACCAGCTTAGTTTTTGAAAGGAAAGAAGCGCAAAATGACAAGGAAAATTCTGTTGTTTATCCTTTGTCTTATGATGGCAGCCACGCTCGCGGGGTGCGGCGAGGACGTTTGGGAAGACAATTATCAACAAAATAATGAAGACCGGGATATCGGCGTTTATGCGGATACAGCAGGCGAACAGGACGATGAAGGCGATAGCGGAAAGGCAGCGGACAGCCGGGAGATTTTGTCTGTTGAGAATTTTGCCGCCCGCTTGGAAGCGGAGTATTCCATATTACTGGAAGATGAAGACGGGGTCCTGTCCGGTGCGGCGGGGCAAATGCTGATGGGCGAGATTGATAAGGGGTTCAAGCTGTTTTCGTCCGGGTTTATCAGAAAAATGACCGATTTTTATTCCGAGTATGATTCGCAGTTTATTCTGCGGATTAAGCAGGCCCCTTACAATGGGGATCAGGGGATTGCGGAGTGGGAGGATGATATTACGATTATCCTGTATTACGACAGCGATCCTGAGCTTAACGGGGTTACCGTTCCGGTAATGGTACACGAGTTCGGTCATGCCGCCCATTTTATCGTAGAGGAATACATAGGCGAGGCGCAAAGCGAAAGCGATATGAAGGCATTCAACGGGGATTTTTCTTATGATAAAGACCATTACGATGAACTGTGGGACGAGGAAATCCACGGCGCCGTTTTCGCATACGATTACGGCATGTCAGATTATTATGAAGACATAGCGACAGTTTTTGAAATGCTGGCCGAAGAGCCCGAAAAAATGCACAGCCGTTTGATTGATACGAGAAACGAGCCGCTATTCTTGAAAACCTCATATATCCGCGGCATCATGTATCAATATATTTCAAACGAATGTTACGCGATTTTTGAGCCGCTTTACCACGCGGAGGAGTATTGGCGGCAGCCGGCGGCTTAAAAGCTGCCGGAGAAACTGTGCATTTTGGGGAAAGATTGGTGAAATAATTTGCATGAGAAAACACTGAGGCTTGACGGGCAAAAGATACTGATTACCGGCGTGAGCCGCTCTCTGGGCATAGGCGCCACGCTTGCGCGGCGTTTTGCCGAAGCGGGGGCAAGCGTCGCCGTCCACGGGTATTCAGATTACGATGTTGCGGTGGGGCATAAGTCGGCCGCGCCAAACGGCACTAAGGTTTTGGCGGAGCAGCTCAATGCCTTGGGGCTGCCGGTAACGGCGCTTGAGCCGGGAGATTTTAAAATACCCGGCGTCGCTGAAGCCGCTGTGGAGGAAGCCTCCGCTCGCCTTGGCGGGCTTAGCGGGCTTGTGTTAAACCATGCGTATTCGACGTATGGCGAGATCGGAACATGGACGCCGGAACACATCGATTCCCATCTGATCGTAAACGTCCGCGCCTGTATGATGATGATACAGTCTTTCACGGCATTGGCTGATTCCGCCCAAGACAACGCGGTTACGCTGTTTACAAGCGGGCAATACTTAGGCCCTATGGTAAACGAAATCGCTTACTGCGTGTCAAAGGAGGCGATTGTTTGCCTGTGCCGTCAGGCTTCGCATCTGTTGGGGGATAAGGGTATCAGGGTAAACTGCATCAATCCGGGTCCGAACGATACCGGCTATTGCTTCGGGGATGCGCATGAAACCGTTGCGAAGATGTTCCCGTCGGGCCGGTGGGGAACGCCGGACGACGCCGCGGATTTGGTGCTGTTCCTCCACAGCCCGTATGCGAAATGGATTACGGGGCAAATCATCGCCAGCGAGGGCGGGTTTAAACGAGGCTGATAATGCGAAAGGGGTTAATCGTAATGTTTCGTAAATTCTATAAAATCGTTACAATCGCACTTTTGATTTTCGCGCTTACAATTCCCGCTTACGCTTCCCGCCGCGGTATAGGCGACAACGCCGAGGATATAGTTTTAGACCGTAAATACGCATTCTTTTTGGACGAAGCCGGGGAAGAAGAGGGAAAAGATTTTCGCCTTATCCTTAGCGGGAACAGGGGGATTACGCTTAAATATGAAGCGCGTGTGCCCGAGGTGCGTTTATATCTTTGCGACGCAAACGGCAGAAGGATATCCCCGTCAAATATAGACATAGATGTGGGGCGCAGGCTGTCGGGCTCTCAGGTCATTGGCTCACTGTGGAACACAAGGGTATACCGGTCGGCAGGGACAGTTACATACAACCGGCTTGAAAGGGGAACCTATTACATCAGGTTTTATACGGACAGCTATGACGACGGCTACGATGAATTTGATTATGGCTATACGTCCCTCACCGTTTCAAGAGGCCCGTTTATAGAGGATCAAACTGCTGAGGATACCGGCTCCGGCAGCCCTGAGGTTTCTATACGCATCCCGCTTCAAAAGGGGAAAACCATTAAGCTCGGCGCGTTTACAAGGAATACAGGTCCCGGTGTGCCTGAATGGAAATCGTCGCACACGAGGATTGCAACCGTATCAAATGACGGGCTTGTCACAGGAATCTCGCCCGGTACCGCGACCATAACCCTTTCGGTGGACGGGAAGAAGCACAGCATACGCGTCAGAGTGACGGAATAGGGCTTTGTTGCAGCAGCCAAAAACCCCCGGCTTTTGTGCCGGGGGTTTTATATTTAGCTTTATTGCCTAGGCCGCTTCTCTTGCCTGCGCGGATTGTCTTGACGCCCAGATCCCGCCGGGGAAGATGTACAGCATCTCGTCGTTTTGAGCTATGACGCGCCAAGCGCCAAGCGAACGTATCCATGTAGTTTTTTGGGATTTTATGCCGAGCGCTTCCAATATACCGCTTAAGATATTCCTTGGCTGTGGGTATCCGCTGTACTGCAAGTGCTCGCCGGAAAACACAAGCCCCTCGTATTTAATGCTGGTCGGCGTTTCATAAATCCTGCGGAAATTTGCTACAGCTTTATCGGTATCCTTTAAGATCAGCTTTATCATCTGTTCCATATACGCTACCTTCTGGCCGAGCCCGGTAGGCGCCGAATTGTGCGAAAGCCTGTTCCTAAAGCCTGTACCGGGCGCGTTTCTTACAAACGTATGCGCGAATACCTCGGCGAAATCCTCTTCAAAGGAGTAGGCGGAATACGCGGTTACAAAAACGTTGTCGTCCGGGTTTGCCAGGGCAATCCTGCGGTTGTATTTGTTGCCCTTGTTAAACTCGGACCATTCCTCAAGCATCCGGCTTCTTCCGT
>WRLK01000014.1 GCA_009777635.1 Oscillospiraceae bacterium
CGCCGCCTGTCGCGTCTTCAGCCGTACCGCAGCCTGTCGGCCCCAAAATCAACGAAACGCACAGCAAAAACGCAAGTATCTTTTTCAAAGTATTCACAGCCTTTTGGGGTTAATATATTGACACATTCATTATACCACAAAACGCTTTTCATCGTAAAGCTTTTAAAAAGATATTTGTATCGTGTTTTAGAAGCAAATACTGTGTCTGCCAAGATGGTTATTTCCGTCGCTCATAATAGCAAGGGGAGCAGATCCATTACCTGCGTGTAGTTCTCAATCAGTGCGTCACGTCCGGCAAAGCTGGAGCTGGAGCAGGGGCCGGCGCGCTTTCCGTGGTGCTATGCACCTTATTTCCGGTGATCCATCCGCGACTCGAACACGGGACACCCTGATTAAAAGTCAGGTGAGCTTGACACTTTCCTTGGGGCAACTTTTGTCAAGGGGTAAAATGATTATTTCTGAAAATTTTTTTGAAAATTGAAAAACTGCTTGATTTTTTCCTCGTTTCTGTTAAACGAATAAAAAACCACTGGAAGGAGTAAGCGTTGTGAGCAGCTTTATACAGAATAATAAATTTGATACCACGACCAAGTCTGCGAATCCGTTTGGACACACAGGCTTAGTCCTTTTTGGATTTTTATAAGAGATAAAGCGTCAAAATATCATTTTATAAAAACATTAAGCGACTAAGGGATTATTAAAACCTTAGTCGCTTTTAGTTTATCGGGAGGAAAAAACCATGAAGCAAAATATTGATTTGTAGAGTTCATAAGCTGTCTGAATAACATGGGCTTTGCCGGACGGTACAAGCACAAAACCCGTTTTGCCGTACACATAAAATGGCAGCAGTTTTTCGGAGGTGTATGATGAGTGTCTCCTATATTTTCTTTCTATATAAATCCCAAAAACCCATGCCGAAAAACGCCGACCTGATAATAAAATAACCGTTGGCCGTGATGGCAAACAAAAACCGGGGCATAAGGGGAATGCTTGTATAAAAATTTTGTACCGTTTTAAGCCGCCTGATATTCCATTGCATCTTAATCATCGCGCAAAACAGCCATGAACTGAATAATAGAAAGACAAGCATATTTATCATTAGCCCTATCCACGGGTAGCTTGCAAGTCCGCCGATAAAATCGCCTTTTGCCAAATTGTAGAGCATCGACAATATGAAGCTCACAAGTGCAGCAAGCGGTGTTATCCTCAGTACGCTCAACATTTCCCCGGCTCCTATGCCCACGCCTCCGCCCCACTCAAGCCCTGCGGCATCGCTGAATGAGCGCATATTTGACAGAATGTTCTTGCACTGCCTGCCCTCGATGAACCCGCAGTTGGATATGACATATAGCTTGAAGCGGCAGTTGTTTTCCTTGATATGCTTCTCGGCTTCCTGCATGAAACGGAGAACATTCGAGGGTACGCCGTCCACGTAAACCGGCAGGGCGATAATAAGCGCATCAATGCCGCTGAAATGGCTGAAGATCTCATCGTACACCTTTGAGCCAACCAGTTTAATTTGCTTCGTTTTGCAGCCGGCCATTTGAATATTCAGCAGGTCGAGGAAGTATTTAGACGCGCAGGCGATGCGCTTGGGGCTTGCGTTTATTAGCAGTGCTGTCATGCCACCACCTCTTTAATCTCGGTTATGCTGTTCACAAATATTACAGCCGGTTGTCTTCTGTTCAGATTAAGTCTGTTCGCTTTCGCTATATCCCTGATTGAGTTTTTGTCAAAGTCTGTAATGCTTTCACTGTTATAGATATACACCGTCATGCCGCCGGTTTTGTTAACCCTCTCCTGATGATGAACCTCCCGGCTGCGAAACTTAAAATACGGTAGCGCGAAAGAGATTGACCTGTCCAGCGCGTTCTTAATTTCTCTGCTGTATCCGCCGTACAGGTTTTTACTTACGATGATAAAATCATCGCAGTTGGCAATCCGCTGCCCCAAGCCTTCAAAGCCGTCATGCAGGGCGCATTCCCCGGGGGTTCTGACCCAGCAATCGTAGTATCCTTTGCAAGCAGCCATTTTGGCAGATGCGCAGACAAATACCGCGTTCGGTATATTACTGAACACGTTCCGTGCTGCCTCGGGTTCCAAATCATGCAAAATCAGAGTTGTTTTATCACTTTCCGCGACGGGTTTCTGCTTTCTTGGAATAAGCGTCAGTATGAAGATACCTGCGCAGACAATCATAAGCCCGTTGCTGAGGTATCCGCCCGCCCTGAACAGCAGCTCAAACGGTCTGTACTCCGCAAGCACCCCAGGCAGCACCAGACAGGCCAGCCATATCATGAAATAAATTCTTACCGCAAATCTGCATAACTTAATCATGCGGAATCCCCTTCTTTCTCTTTTTGATTTGCTCGTTGATAAACGTCACGTCGCGTCTGGTTTTTCCCATACCTACCGCGTATACGGCGGCATATACTGTAACGATCGTAATAATCACGTACAACAGATATGATGGCTTATACCACTCGAACAACCAGCCGAAGCCAAGCACGACAGACAAAACCATCCCGATTTCAAGCAGGTATTCAAGTGCCGGATAACGTGAATTGAAACGGTTCGTAAGAAGCAGAAACAGGCGTATTATAACGGTTACCAACAGCAATTCAAGTATGAACAGCGTATGCGGCCAATCATTAAAATAAATACTTGTAGCGATATGCGAGCAAAGCACAATCAGCGCGAAATTTACTAGCAATTTTTGTATGAACTTCCTCATACCGGCCTCCCTCCTTTTCCGGCAAATGCCGCCTTGATTGCAGGAATGTAGGTGCGCGAGATTGTGATTTTTTCGCCGTTTGTCAACGTCCCCTCCATGCGGCTGTTCAGCAGCGTTGTGATATTGTCGAGCACGTTGATATTCAGGATGCAGGATTTGCCCACCTGCACAAAATCCGCATGCCCCAGCTTATCCATCAGTTGGTACAGCTTCAGCTCCGAGCGGAATACTGCCGATTCGGTGTAGATAAAGGTTTTCCTGTCCACACTTTCGGCGTAAAATATATCATCAACCAATATACGGTATTGCCGCCCGTCTTCCTCGCCGGTAAGGTAGTTTTCGCTCTGACCGATTCGTTCTGCCAAGCGCCGCACTTGCGCGTTCATTTCAGCGTAACGGATTTCGACTTCTGTTTCCGTCACCTCATGGTTTTGGGTTAGTATCAGCTTCATCGCGTCACCGTCCTTGCAATCTTTAGAATAGCGCATGTGCTTTGATTTCGCAATAGCCGCTGACGCGACTTGCAAATATGGATACGCGAGTTACAAAAGGCAGCGCAAAATGCACGCAGTAAAAATCGAGGACGGCAAAGGGTAAGGGGCGCGCGATTTGCGCAAGCCATTTGCGATTTGAATCTGCCAAGCTATATGTCTAAAATCGTAAATATCGGGATTCAGCAAAACCAGCCCGATTACATTTTGAAAACAGGGCTTATTATACTTTTGATTGCTCTGTTGGGAGGGCTGGCAACTATTTTGGTCGGATTGTTATCATCAAGAATAGCAACCGGCGCCGCCCGAAACCTACGAAAAGATGTATTTCATAAGATCGAAAGCTTCTCTTTGTCAATGAGCCGGTCGAAGCGAATACTGGCGTTTTCAGTGAATATGCACTGTTTTTTAGAGAATATTTATTAATTAATCTCCTTAAATAAAACTTGATTAATAGGTAAAATGAACTTAAAATATAAATTAAGAAATAATCTGCGGAGCAGATGGTTGTTTTTGAATATTATGTGATAGGACGATGTGCTATGGCGATATCTACAGGTAAGAGCGAGCTGTATGATCCGTGGGTCCGCTTGGACGCGCATAAAAGCAGTTATGTTATGGGAGTCACGGCGCAAGGATACCTGCTTCATTTATATTATGGTAAAAAATTAAGCGACACGGATATGCCGGGTGTTTTAAGAAAGGAAAATTTCGCATGGTACCCGCAAAAACCAGGGGAAACCTTATTGGATAAGCTGCCGTTGGAATATTCGGCTTCCGGAATGGCCGACTTGCGCCCGCCCGCATTGTCGGTAGAGTGGGCAGACGGAGACAACATAGCGGATTTAAGATATGAAAAGCTGCAAATTATCGCGGGAAAGCCAATGCTTGAGGGGCTACCGTCCACCTATGTTGAGGATGACGAAGAAGCGCATACGTTAAAAATCGTCCTGCGTGATGCAAAAGGATTGCGCTGCTGCTTGTTTTATACGGCTTTTGGCAGATATAACGCCATTACCCGTCACACCGTGTTGAAAAACGATTCTGAACAGGATATATTTATACATAGAATATTGAGCGCCAGTATCGATATGCCGCACAGAGACTGGAAGCTCCTCCATTTGCATGGCGCGTGGATACGCGAATTTACGCAGGAAGTATTGCCTGTTGGGTATTGTACGCAAAGTATATCCAGCCGCAAGGGAGCGTCAGGGCATCAGCATAATCCTTTTGGGGCGATTATGAGCGGAGCCTGCTCCGAAAACGATGGGGAGGCTTATGGCTTCAGTTTTGTTTACAGCGGGAATTTTTTACTTGAAACAGACGTCGATTCCAATGACAGTCTCAGGGTAAACATGGGCCTAAATGAGCGCGGCTTCGCTTGGACGCTTAATCCGGAAAGCCGCTTTGTTACACCGGAGGTCGTGCTTGTATACTCTGACGAAGGTTTGTGCAAAATGTCCCAAGCCTATCATTCTTTGTACCGCGACCGTCTTGTCCGTGGATACTGGAGAAACATGGCGCGACCGACGCTTCTCAACACATGGGAAGGCGTTTACTTCAATTTCAATCGCGATAAGCTTCTTTCACTTGCTAAGGCGGCGTCCGAAACAGGCATAGAGCTGTTTGTGCTGGACGACGGATGGTTTGGAAAGCGCGACGACGACAAAACATCTCTGGGGGATTGGTTTGTCAATGAACAAAAGCTGGGCTGTACCCTGCGGGAATTAGGAGACGATATAAACGCGCTGGGAATGCAATTTGGCATTTGGGTGGAACCGGAAATGATTTCACCCGACAGCGATTTGTATCGGGCGCACCCCGACTGGGCTTTGAAGCAGCCGGACAGAAATGCGACACTTGCCCGGACGCAGCTAATCCTTGACATTGCGCGAGAAGATGTTCAGGAATACATAATTTCGAGTATGGACGCGCTATTTTCAAGCGCGCCTATCGCCTATGTAAAATGGGACATGAACCGCAATATGACTGAGGTTGGCTCGTCCGGGGGAATACCGGCCGGCGAAGTGCCTCACCGTTACATGCTCGGGTTATACCGCATTCTGGAAACTCTGACCACCAAGCATCCGCGGATTCTATTTGAAAGCTGCGCGGGCGGCGGCGGCAGATTTGACCCGGGAATGCTGTTTTACATGCCCCAAGGCTGGCTCAGCGATAACAGCGATGCAATCCAGCGCTTGACGATCCAGTACGGAGCGTCTATGGTATACCCGCCTAGCGTGATGGGATGTCACGTTTCTGCCGTGCCAAACCATCAGGTATGGCGAGATACTCCTTTGGATACGCGTTGGAATGTGGCAATGGCCGGCGGCGGTTTTGGATACGAATTGAATATTTCTCAATTAACAGATGAAGAGAAGTCCATGGTGAAAAAGCAGATTGCCGAATATAAGAATCAGAGAGATTTTTTGCGCGAATGTGAGTTGTACCGAATTGGAAATCCTAGTTGTGATAATACGGTGGCTTTTATACAGGTGTCCCCGAAAAAGGACCGGGCCGTTTTCACATGCTGCCGCAAGCTAAATAATTCTCAAGCGCCGCAGCTGATTTTCACGCCATTGCGGGGATTGTTGCGGGACGCGGTTTATAAAGACACGGAGGATGGCCGCGAATATACAGGAGCAGTCTTGATGAGCCATGGCATTGGAACATTACTGCCTGCGCATGATTTTGCCAGCGTACGCGTCCAATTGATTCGTATAATATAAGGATATAGAGAGTGTGATAACATGGCGAAGACTGTTCGTTTGGCGGATATTGCCACAAGCTTGGGAGTCAGCATGGTAACGGTATCAAGAGCTTTGAATGGAAAAAGCGGAGTCAGCGATGAAATGCGGGAAAAAATCAAGGAGCTGTCACGGGAAATGGGATACCGGCCTGCCTCTTGGTCAAAATCCCTTCGCCCCGCCGGCTCCACCGGGCACATCGGAATCGTTATTCCCAATCACTTTTTGGAGCTCGGCAGCGCGTCTTTTTACTGGGAGATGTACCAGCGTGTGCTGACTTACTTGCAGAATCAACATTGTTACGGCCTGCTTGAGGTTTTAAAAGACGCGGATGAAAGAAACCTGGTTTTGCCGCGAATGCTGCAAGACTGCAAAGTGGACGGACTCATCTTAATCGGGCAGCTGAAGGAGTCTTATCTGGAAGTACTGTATGAAACCGAGATACCATTGATGTTCTTGGATTCTTATAACGGTCGTTCCGGGAAAAGCTCAATTATTTCGGATGGATATTACGGCATGTACGCAATAGTCAGTTATCTTCTTAACATGGGGTACAAGGATATTCATTTTGTCGGGAGCATAGGCGCGACCAGCAGCATCAGTGACCGTTATTTTGGGTATTGCCGGGCTATGAATGAGCATAAGATTCCTGTTACGGAGCGGATGGTCGTCCCTGACCGCGACAAAGACGGGAACATACATATCGCACTGCCGGAGCAGCTGCCAAGCGCATATGCCTGCAACTGTGATTTGGTGGCTTACCAGGTCATAGGATTGTTGAAGGAGCGGGGCGTCCAGGTTCCTGATGATATTTCAATAGTGGGCTTTGATGATTTTATCCGTATACCAAATCAGGATACGCCGCAGATTACAACCTATGCAGTCGATATAGACGCGATGGCGTCGTCGGCAGTAAACGATATCATCCAAAAAATCAGAGATAAAAACTACCGGCCATGCTTAAAAGTTATAACCGGACATCTGGAAATCAAGGATACTGTGAATCCGTTGTCATAGAGTGAAAAACCAGGGTGGAATCCACAGCGTCCAATACGTTATTCAACTAAAAACGCCGTCGCTTCGCATTTTGTTCTGTGAAGCGACGGCGTTTTAGGTATCCGGTGTTCCGCTTTAATCCGTGTCTAAGATAAAACGGTTTTGTAAGCGATATGCGGAAGGCGGGAGCCCGTAACGCCGTTTAAAGCGGCTTGAAAAATATGAGACTCCCCGAAATCCGACCTGCTCGGCTATCGCTTCAATGGAAGTCGTGGTTTCAACCAAAAGGCGCGCGCTTTCCTCCAACCTTCTGCCAAGTAAATATTCAATTGGCGTGACGCTCCACTGCAATTTAAAGTCATGGATAAGCTTGGACTTGCCAATCTGCAGCTTTTGTGTCAAATCGTCCAGCGTCAAATTTTCGGCGAAGCGCATATCTAATATATCCTTTGCGGATTGCGCTATCCGGCTGACCCCTGTCAATTGGCTCTGGAAATCCTCCGTGCACGATAGAAACTGAGAAAGGATGCTTTGGACGCATCCTTCGCTAAGATAGCGTATTTTATCGGCTGACAACTCTGACGCTATTGTTCTCAATTGCTGGGCGGTATCGTCAGAAAGATTGTTCCGCATACGAAAAAATGAAAAGCTATCTCCGGCGTCTCGGGCGTCAAGCCATACGCACAGCAAATGGCTAAGCTTGTCGCACCGCAAATATACATGATTGCAAGTGGAACACAGCGCAGCCATATTCCGCCGCATCGAAAATTCCGTCTGATTATACTGCAATATGCCCTCTCCGTCCGTCATGAAAAAAAGGCCCATCGTCTTGGGGTGTGGTGGATACAATGCGATTGCTCCAACGCAGATAACCATTTCGACTCCCAGAACATTGCGGTTATGCTCTACATCAGGGGGTTTGTCGTTTTTCATGAAAAATCCTCTCGCGGAAAACCTCGTATGTTCAATATGCGAATTAAGGGGGGCTGAGAAGGAATACGCAACGTAATAGATTCGCGCATTTAATATTTTATCGCATATGGAAAGCCTTGTCAATTAAACATTGGTTTAAAAAATGATTAAATTAAATGATATATAGATTAATTTAATTCCATATTCTAAGAAAAATAAATATTTATATGTATAATTGCACGAAAAATTATATTAAAAACTATTAAAAACAGAAATAATGATCTTGATAAAAATATAATTATATAAATGGAATATAATTTAATGATTAAATTAAGTTTTTAATATATAATCTAATAAACAAAAATTTATCTTTGGGAGGCTTTATAATGAAAAGAATTATTTCACTGATTTTAGCCATGGGGATGGCGGCTACTATGGTTGCTTGTGGCAATTCTTCCAACAATTCCGCTCCGCAAGCGGCCGAACCGACCGCCGAGTCAGCAGCGGAGCAACCGGCTCCCTCAGGGCAAGATGGCGGAAATATTTCTGCGGCTGGAGTTGCCATTGACCAGATCATACTCGGAGAGGATTACACCGACCTTTCCGCAGAAATTCGCTTCAAAACCCATCGGACGGATATTATGGACACTATTCTGCAAGGTTATGCCGATGATTTCCGCGAGATGTATCCGAACATTACCGTTACATACGAGGGAATCACTGATTACTCGGAAACCATGACAACTCGCCTAAGCACTCCTGATTGGGGTGACGCGTGTATGATTCCGACAACGATACCTCTGACTGAACTCGAAAATTATTTCCATCCGTTTGGCGCAACCGCAACTCTTTCCGAAGATTACAACTTTGCCGATAACAGAGCTTTTGGCGGCACAACCTATGGGCTGCCTTCCACCTCAAACGCGCAGGGGGTTCTCTTCAACAAGGCTGTCTTCGCGAAGGCCGGTATTACGGATATACCCAAAACCCCTGACGAATTCCTTGACGCGCTCAAGAAGATCAAAGACAACACCGACGCTATCCCGCTCTATACGAACTTTGCGGCAGGCTGGACCATGGGGGCATGGGACGCCTACATATCCGGTTCGGCGACCGGAGACCCCGATTTCATGAACATTAAGCTTCCGCACGCAAAGGATCCTTTCGCGAATCGTGGCGACGGTACAGGTCCTTACGCTGTTTATTATGTTCTGTACGAAGCCGTGAAACGTGGTTTGGTGGAAGATGATCCCGCCACTTCCGATTGGGAAAGCTCCAAAGGAATGCTCAACCGCGGAGAAATTGGAACAATGGTGCTGGGTTCATGGGCGATTGTTCAAATGCAGGAAGGCGGACCTAATCCGGACGATATTGGCTATATGTCCTTCCCAATCAGCGTAAATGGTACGCAATACGCCACAGCCGGCGCCGACTATTGCTACGGCATAAACAAGAATTCCTCCGACGAGGTAAAGCTCGCATCCATGCTGTATATCAAGTATTTGGTTGAGAAGTCCAACTTTGATTATGATCAGGGTGGCATTCCCACCGTGAAATCTCACGAATTTCCTTCCACATTGGCTGCGTTTGACGGCATTGACTTAGTAGCGGATGCTCCTGCCAAAGCAGGCGAGGAAGACCTTTTTGTCAATATCAACGTAGATTCTGAAGTCTCTCTCAACATGGACAACCAGCATGTAATAAGCATTGTGGAAGCCGCGTTGACCGGCTCTGCGACGCTGGATGATCTTATGGCCGATTGGAATGCCCGTTGGACCGCGTCGCAGCAAAAATACGGAGCGGGCGCATAAAAAACACGGCTTGATCACTCCATTCATTATGTGAAATCAGAACCGGTGGAGGTAGTGCGGTAAACGCCGCTCCACCGGTTTCTGTGTAGGGAGAGTTTTATGAAAAGTGAACGTTCAGTCAAGTCGCTCCGGCCAAAGCTAAGCATAAAGCAGCAAATCATGAGTATGCGGGGTCAACGAATCATCATAACCGTTGCCTTCATGCTGGTGCCGCTTTTGCTATTGTTTCTTTTTACCTATCTGCCGTTTTTCAAGATGGGTCAATTCAGCCTGTACGAGATGAGATATATCGGTAAACGCACATTCGTGGGCTTGCAAAATTACGCCGATGTTTTTTCCAGAAATGACGTATTCGGCTCGTTAAAGCTCAGCTTATATTATTTGGCGGCATCCTTTATCCAGCTTGCGCTTGCGCTTTATCTGGCGGCCACATTAAGCTTCAAGGTCAAGGGCGGTGCTTTTTTCAAGGGTACAATATTTTTCCCTTATCTCGTTTGCGGAATTGCCATCGGATTCATTTTCAAGTTCTTTTTTACACGAGGATTTGTATTGGACACTGTTCTCGGCTATCTGGGCGCGAACTTGGAAATCCTTCCCTATTGGCTGCGTGATACCGGAGTAAACAATATTATGTTGGCAGCAACCTCCATATGGCGTTATCTCGGGCAGAATATGGTGCTGTTTATCGGCGCGATTATGTCGGTGGATCCGAGTCTTTACGAGGCCGCGAATATTGACGGGGCTTCCGGCTGGAACAAGTTCCGCCATATTACGCTGCCGGGTATCCAATCAATCGTCGTGTTGAATATGATTCTCTCTATATCCGGCTCTATAAGCGCGTTTGAGCCGCCTTTCGTCATCACCAACGGAACCTTTGGCACTGCCACTTATTTTGTTATGATGAACAGTCTTGCTCATGAAAAACAAAAAGTTGGCCTTGCCTCCGCGATGGCAGTGGTTTTAATGCTGATCATTGTTCTTGTAACGTTGTTCCAGAGATTCGTAAGCAGCACCTTCCTTGAAGAGGATAAAAACGGATATACCTTTAGCGAGCGGCGCGCTATGAAAAAACGCGCGGACGCGCGCGGCGGAAGGGGAGTGTGACAGTATGACCAATACAGAGGCAATACTTAGATCAGTATCTTGGAATCTGACAAAATATTTCTCCTTGATTTTGGTGTCGTTTACCGCACTGCTTCCATTGGTGTCAATCGTTATTACAGCGTTTAAGACCCCGGAGGAATACCGTACCACAAATGTCATGACGCCGCCTCAAAGCTGGCTTAATTTCGAGAACTTCACTTTTGTATGGGAAAAAGCGGGGATGGGTCTTGCGTTTTTTAATTCCGGTGTCGTGCTGGTGGCGGTATTGTGCGGTTCCATAATGATTAGCTCAATGCTTGCTTTTGTGCTGAATCGGATTAAATTCCCGGGCAACGGGCTGGTACGCAACCTGTTTTTGTTCGCGTCTCTTGTCCCCGCGGTCGCCATGCAGGTAACGGTATATCAGATTATGTACACCCTAAACCTGATTAACAGCCTATCGGGGTACATCATTCTGTTGCTGGGCACCGATGTTATTTCCATTTATATCTTTATGCAATTTTTCGAGAATCTTCCGGTTTCTCTGGATGAGTCGGCCATATTGGATGGCTGTACCCTGTTCGGCGTGTTCTTTAAAATTCTGCTGCCGCTTCTGAAGCCGGCGATAATCACATGTATGATCCTCAAAGGCGTCAGCACCTACAACGAATACTACATGGCAAACATGTACTTGCAGGACAAGACGCGTTTGCAGGTGGTTTCCACATCTCTTTATACCTTCACAGGCCCGATGGGTAACCAATATAACTATATCTGCGCCGGCGTCCTGGTTACCATGATTCCCGCGCTGATTATCTTTATTTTGTGTCAGAAACAAATTTATAGCGGCTTGGCACAAGGAGCTGTCAAGGGCTGATTATAGAAAGAGGTGTCCCTATGGGATTCGTAAAGATTATTGACCAAGCTGTTCCAAATATGCCGTGGCAGGAGCGCCCGGAGCGTGCCTTCGAGCTGCCTCTCTGGCGTTACAGTGAAAACCCCATTGTTAACCGCAATCCTGTAATAGGAGTTTCGCGTATTTTTAACAGTGCTGTGATAGCGCATAATAACGCGTTTTCCGGAGTGTTTCGAGGCGAACAGACGGACGGCGTTCCCCACATATATTGGGGCGAAAGCGCTGACGGCATCCACTGGGAAATCGACAGCAAACGCATTCCCTTTGTGAATAAACAGGGCGAGCCGTTCATTCCACGCTATGCTTACGACCCGCGGTTAGTCAAGGTCGACGATGTTTTTTATGTTATATGGTGCCAGGATTTTTACGGAGCATCCATCGGAATGGCCAAAAGCACCGACTTTAAGACATTCACACGGCTGGAAAACCCGTTTATACCCTACAACCGCAACGCGGTGCTGTTTCCGCGAAGAATCAACGGAAATTATATGTTGCTCTCCCGCCCCAGCGATAGCGGGCATACGCCGTTTGGTGATATTTTCGTCAGTGAAAGCGCCGACATGGAATTTTGGGGCAGACACCGTCATGTTATGGGCAAAGGCACAGCGTGGTGGGAATCGGTAAAGATTGGCGGCGGAGCGGCTCCTATCGAGACCTCTGAAGGATGGCTGCTTTTTTATCACGGCGTATCAAATACCTGTAACGGATTCGTTTATAGCATCGGGGGAGCGATTTTGGATATTGACCAACCCTCTATCGTAAAGTACCGGTGTAAGAATTTCCTACTTACTCCCGAGGAGTGGTACGAAGAAAGAGGATTTGTTCCAAATGTAACATTTCCTTGCGCGACGATTCATGATAGCGACACAGGGAGAATCGCTATCTACTATGGCGCCGCCGATACCTATGTATGCCTAGCCTTTACTACAGTGGACGAGGTGGTTTCCTATATTATGCAAAACAGCGTCCTCAGCGCGGAGGACAGTGAAATAGGTATTCGATAAAAACGAGAACAGGTGGAGGAAAAGTTTTGTTACTCAATTTAGAAGCGAAGCAAATGCTTGAAAATCAGATTATTCCATTCTGGCAGTCCCTTCAGGACAAGGAGCACGGCGGATATTATGGCTGGGTAAGCCATGATTTGCAGGTAAACAAAAACGCGGAGAAAGGCTGCATTTTAAACAGCCGGATTCTCTGGTTCTTTGCAACTGCCGCTAAGATTTTGAAAAGGCCGGATTTGCGTGAATATGCGGATCACGCCTATAGATTCCTGCGGGAGTATTGTCTGGACAGTAAGAATGGCGGGATTTATTGGTCGCTGAACTATGACGGCAGCGTCCTGGACAGCACCAAGTACACATACAATCAGGCTTTCGCCATCTATGCCTTATCCGCTTATTACGAGACAGTCGGGGATCTGGAAGCACTGCGGCTCGCACGCGCACTGTACCGACTGATTGAGGAAAAATGCACGGACGGCGGAGGATATGGAGAAGCCTTCGATGAGATGTTCCGTCCGATATCCAATGAAAAGCTGTCCGAGAATAATGTTATCGCGGCTAGAACAATGAATACGGTATTGCATATATTTGAAGGCTATTCCGGCTTGCTGCAGGCGGATCCCGATTCAGAGGTGGCAAACAGTATGCGCCGTATTTTGAAAATCTTCCGGGAGAAAATTTACAATCCAGCCCTGCACCGCCAGGAAGTGTTCTTTGATGCGGACATGAACAGCATTCTTGACCTACATTCCTATGGCCATGATATTGAAGCATCGTGGCTGATTGATTGGGGATGCGCGCTACTGGATGATGAAGCACTTGCAAAAGAAATAGGCGAAATTACATCAGATTTAGCCCGTCAGGTATACGAAACGGCGTACCATAATGATTCCGTATGGAATGAGCGGGAAAAAGGTGTGGATGATGAAACCAGAATCTGGTGGGTTCAGGCCGAGGCAGCCGTGGGATTTCTCAATCAGTATCAAAAACATCCGCAGGACGCGCAGTACATGCAGGCGGCGGCGGCTGTTTGGGGATACATTAAGGACTATATGGTGGATTCCCGGCCCGGCTCCGAGTGGTTTTGGGAAGTGGACAATAACGGTAATCCCAATCGGAACAAGCCTATGGTTGAGCCTTGGAAATGCCCCTATCACAACGGGAGAATGTGTTTTGAAATCTTAAGGAGGTGGCCTCTTGTTACACCATGAGTATACACGGCGGCAGGCAGCGTATGAAGAACTGATTAACTGCCCCAATACGCCCACGGACTTTTACAATGGAATCTACACCCGCTGGGCAAACCCGGTATTGACTCGGGGCCATATCCCTCCGATTTGGAAATACGATCTCAACGCGCAAAGCAATCCCTTTTTCATGGAACGGCTGGGCGTCAATTCTACTTTTAATTCCGGAGCGATTCTGCTGAACGGGAAATACTGCCTAGTTGCCCGCATTGAGGGAACGGATCGCAAATCATTTTTTGGCGTCGCTGAAAGCGACAGCCCTACCGAGGGCTTCCGTTTCAGAGAAAAACCGGTCATTCTTCCCGACACCTGTCCGGAGGAGACCGACGCCTACGATATGCGTCTGACCTTGCACGAGGACGGATGGATCTACGGGTTGTTTTGTTCCGAGCGCAAGGATCCCGAAAACTCGTCTTTGTCCGCAGCGATTGCGGCCTGCGGCATTGTCCGCACAAAGGATTTGAATACGTGGGAGCGGCTGCCGAACCTGAAAACACTTCGTTCCCCCCAGCAGCGTAATGTCCTGCTTCTGCCGGAGTTTGTAAACGGGAAATATGCCCTCTACACACGCCCGATGGAGGGCTTTATAGACACAGGAAGCGGCGGCGGAATCGGTTTCGGGCTGTGCGCCAGCATGGAACAAGCGGTAATTGATGAAGAAATTGTCACCAGCAAAAGGATATTTCACGCCGTGACCGAGGAAAAAAATGGGGCAGGAACCGTGCCCATCAAAACGGAAAAGGGTTGGATTCACATTGCGCACGGCGTTCGCAATACCGCAGCGGGACTGCGATATGTGCTTTATGCCTTTGCGGCGGATTTGGCCGAGCCTTGGAAGGTTACTGCGGAACCGGGAGGATACCTTCTTGCGCCTTATGGGAACGAACGGGTGGGGGATGTTTCCAACGTGGTATTTACCAATGGAGCGATTGAAGACGGGGAGAACGTCTATATCTATTACGCCTCCTGCGATACCCGTCTGCATGTGGCGTCAACGACAAAAGCGCAATTGACGGATTATGTGTTCAATACGCCGGCCGACGCCCTGCGCTCCGCGGATTGCGTCAAACAGCGGTGCGCTCTGATTGACCGGAACCTGGAATTTATGTCGGATCAATAAAGGCGCGGCGCATGAACAAAGCTGATTCACGATACAAAGCAAAGTGGGGGTTTATACATTGGAACAAATTAACGGAATTACATTTGAGCCATTCGCGAGGAAAGGCGTGTTTGCCGATCCCGGGGCGATGGAAAGCCTGCGAATGATGAAGGAGCGTACGGAAGCGACACATGTGATTTTCGCGCCTGCCGGTTTGCAGGAAACGCCGCAATCGGAGGAAATCGACTATCGAGGCGACAGAAGTCTTGGCGATGAAGAGCTGTCCAATATGATTTCTTTTGCCCATGCCATTGGACTGAAGGTTATTCTCAAGCCTACTGTGAACTGCAAAAACGGAGTGTGGCGCGCGTTTATCAATTTTTTTGACAACGAGGTTCCCTGCGAACCCAAATGGCGCAATTGGTTCGCGTCCCACGAACAGTTCCAGCTGCATTACGCTAGGCTCGCGCAGAAAACCGGATGCTGCATGTTTATTACCGGATGCGAAATGGTGATGGCGCAGCGTCGCGACGCGGAATGGCGGGAGCTGATCGCCAAAGTGCGCGAAGTCTTCGACGGCCCTGTTTCTTACAACACCGACAAATATCAGGAAGAGCATGTTTCCTGGTGGGATTGCGTCGATGTCATTTCATCCAGCGGATATTATCCTTTTGGCTCATGGGAGCATGAATTGGATCGAATTGAGGGCGTTGTCAAGCGGTTTGAAAAACCATTCTTTTTTGCTGAGACCGGATGTATGTCGGTCAAAGGCTCAGGGCAGGTTCCGAATGACTGGGAGCTGTCCGGCGAGGCGGATGAAAATGAGCAGGCCGCATGGTACGAGGAGATGTTTTCGCATACAAAACAGCGTTCATGGGTCGGCGGTTACGGTTTGTGGGATTGGCCCGCAGACCTCCGGCTTACTACCGAGAAAGGGTATTCTTTTTATAACAAGCGGGCGGAAGCTGTAATACGTTCAAGCTATGAAAAGACAGAAATTGAATGATGTCCGCCGGAGAATCTTTTTTTGTTAATGAACAAGAATATGCCGCGCAGCAGCAACGGCAGCAACGAATCCTTGACAGCTACCGCAAGCACGACGGAAATCCGTTGCTGATACTTATCGGCATGTACAAGGACAATTATCTTCGCTTGTTTATCTCGGCGATTTTTTATATCTGCAAGCACTCACCCGTTTGGGTCATGCCTGTCGTCACAGCGAATGTTATTAACGAAATCACCAACCGAAACGATGGAAGCGTGCGGCTGATTGTCACAAATATGCTGATAATGGCAGTGTTTTTGCTACAAAACACTTTGACAAACTATATTCACGTCCGATGCTACAGCAAGGCCGTGCGCTCAGTGGAAATGGGATTACGTGGCGCGCTGATGCGAAAATTGCAGTCTTTACCGCCGGAATATTACGAAAAGACAACCACAGGGCGCTTGCAATCCAAGATCATGCGGGATGTGGAGGCTGTCCAGACATTCTCGGAACAGTGCTTTAATAATTTACTCAGCATAGGCGTTAATCTGATTGTAGCCTTTACGATCACCGCGACAAGGAGCCTGCCCGTTTTGTTGTTTTTTGTCGTCACAATTCCGATAGCGGGAATGTTAATCACGATATTTCGCGGTAAGATACAGGGCCGAAACTCGGAGTTTCATTTTCATGTCGAGGAAACCTCGGCAAAAGCAATGGACTTGATTTCCCGAGTGGCGGATATCGTCGCAAGCGGCACGAAAAAAACAGAAATCGGACATTTCGATAAGCAGCTGAAAAGGGTAGCCAAGGCTGGATATCGTATGGATTTAACACAGTCATGGTTTTCCTCCACCAGTTGGATTATGTTCCAATTTTTTCAGCTGCTATGTCTGGCTTTTACGAGCTACCTCGCATGGGGTGGGAAGATTATGGTCGGCGACGTCGTGCTTTATCAGAGCTATTACAGCTCTGTAGTCGCGCAGGTTGGCAGCGTGATTGGGCTGCTTCCGATTCTGGCGAGGGGCATACAATCAATCCATTCTATTGGAAAGATTCTTCTCGAGGGCGAAGACTAATAGCGGAAACATGGTCATTGCCTATAAAGAAGCTGGCGCGCACCGGCTTTTCCTAAACGGGAAGAAGGGCGGATGATGATTATGATACCGGAATCTTTTGAGAGCTGGCTGCAATATGCGGTCGAGGATAACTTGAATGTGTTACCAGAGCTTTGCGGGAAGCCGGAATCTCGGAAATTGCCGTCGTTTTGGAGCAACGTGATCCGGACGGAAGGTTTCCAACCTGTCCATCGCCGAACCCGGAGGAACCGGATGCTTTACGGAAGGGGATTGATCTGTGCAAGGAAACCTGCGCGGACTTGCTGCTTGCCACAGATCCGGATTGCGACAGAGTAGGGATTGCGGTACGTGACAAATTTGTAATTTTGAAACTAGTCTTAATAATATCAGCGAGTATACTGACTCAAGATACGGAGGCAAACAATATGGATAAAGTAATGGCTGCCAAGTTAGCTCTTTTGTCCTTGCAGCGCTTTCAATGGGAGCAAGGCTGCGCCGCCCAGGCGATTCTGGAATCTGAAGGAGTGACCGACGATCTTCTTCGGTTATGCACCTCAGCGGCGCTGCGCTCTGATAAGGACGGGCGCGTGGGTGTTATGGAAAAAAACGAATCTGTGGACGACCCCGCTGCCATTGGTGAGGCACTAATTTGTGCTGCGGAAAAAACGGGAAACAAATTTTACCGGGAAGCAGCCGACAAATTATACTTTTATTTAAAAAATAGAGCTCCGAAAACAATAGATGGTATTATTTACCACTTCAACATTAAAAATGAAGTATGGGTAGACGCCTATTATATGGCACCGCCCTTTCTGTGCCGGTATGGCGATCTGGACGAAGCCATGAAGCAAATAAAGGGCTTCCGCAAATATCTGTTCGACGAGGACGTTCACATGCTATCCCATATTTGGGACGACGACCTCCACGATTTCGGTCGTCACGACTTTTGGGGCGTTGGCAACGGCTGGGCACTGGCAGGGCTTACCCGCGTAATAGCAATGCTGGATGAAAATGACAAGGAAAACAGAACCTACCTGCTGGATTATCTCCAAAAGCTACTGGACGGATGCCTTAAACATCAAAGGGAAGATGGTCTGTTCCACGATATCCTTGATGATCCGTCCTCGTTTGTGGAAACCAACGTAGCGCAAATGATAGCGTATACCATCTATCGCGGTGTGATGCGGGGTTATTTATCCGAGGATTATCTGGTTCACGCCGATAAAGCGAGAAAAGCCGCGAATGATAAGGTAGATGACTTGGGCTTTGTCCAGGGTGTTTGTGGTATGCCGGATTTCTTGCGGTCAGGCGTCGCGTCCGAAGGACAGGTGTTCTTTATCCTGATGGAAACAGCCGCAAAAGAATACTATGAAAATCATTAAGGGCATGATAAGGAGACCAGTTATGGATAAATTGACACTGTGCGCAATATTTTCGGACGGGTGCGTCTTACAGAGAAACAAGGAAATCAAGATTTGGGGCGGTGGGCAAAACGGCGCGGAGGTTACGGTTTCCCTGTGCGGGGAATCAGTGATTGCGGTGGTTGAAAACGGCAAATGGCTTGCGCGTGTTCCCGCGATACCCGCAGTGGAAAGCTGCAATCTTGTTGTAACCTCGGGCAAAGATAAACTCACAATAAAGGACATAGCTATCGGCGAGGTTTGGATTGCCGGCGGGCAGTCGAACATGGAAATGAGCATGATGTTCGACGCCGATGCACAGTCTGAAACCGACACAAATTTGAATTTCCGTTTTTTTGACGTACCACGAATCAGTTATGAAGGGCAGGAAAAGGACGAAGATTATTCCGAGTTCGGGTTTTGGCGACGTTGTGACAAAGAGAATATCCCCTATTTTTCGGCGGTATCGTATTATTTCGGAAAGATACTGCAAAAGTCGCTGAACGTGCCTATCGGTATTGTAGGCTGCAATTACGGCGGCACTTCCGCTTCGTGCTGGATGCCAGAAGAGGACTTACAATCAGACGCAGAGCTGAAGCGATATCTTGAGGATTACCGCAACAGCTTGTTGGGTATTGACATAGAACAATGTAACAAGAATTTTTTGAACGAGCGCAAACTTTATCAAGAACCCGAGATCATTGAGTATTTTTCCATGCTGAGCAAAGGTGGATACACTCTTGCGCAAATTGAGGAATACATCTCCAATCACCCTGTCGTCAAGCAAATAATCAACAAAAGCCCGTTAATCGGACCAATGCACCCCTACCGCCCTGCCTCTCTGTATCATACAATGCTTAAAAAAATAGCTCCCTACTCTACGCGCGGTATGATATGGTATCAAGGCGAATCCGATGAGGGGAAGGCGGAAATGTACGCCAAACTGTTTGAAACAATGATTAAACGGTGGCGGCAAACATGGCAGGACAATCTGTCGTTTTTGTTTGTGCAGCTTGCTCCTTTCGGCCGTTGGCTAGATGATAGCGGCAAAAACTATCCTGCCGTTCGGGAACAACAGGAACAGGTGAGTAAAAATGTGCCTGGGGCGTATATGGCGAGCATAATGGACTGCGGCGAGCAATATGATATTCATCCCAAGCGCAAACGGCCAGTCGGCGAGAGGTTGGCAAGGCTGGCGTTGGGTAAGGTCTACGGCTTGGATGTACCATGCGAGCCGCCGGAAGCAGTGTCGTGTACGGCGGATGAACATGGCGTGAAAATAAACTTTATTAACTGTGGGAACGGCCTTTCGCTGAGAGGCAAGCGCATAAATGGCTTACAGGTATTTGGTAATGGCCATGAAATTATGGATTACGATATTAATATTTCGTCGGATACCGTTACAATTATCTGTTGCGAGAGTATCAGAGAGGTTCGGTTTGCGTGGCTCGATTATGTTGACGCAAACTTGTACGGAAACGACGGTCTGTGCGCAAAACCGTTCAAGCTTAAAACGACGTAAAATTTTAGCCGGAGCCCTCCGTGACATTGATGTGCTGGAAAGGTACGGTACGGCACTCACCGAACCTCATGTGAAGCACATCAGAGGCAAGCTGTGGGAGCTTCGCATTAAATCGGCAAGTGAAATTTCCCGGATTTTCTATTTTATCCCCATCGGTAAAAGCATTGTACTGCTCCACGGATTTGTAAAAAAGACGCCAATCGTAGAATATCGAAGGATTACGCGGTCTGACTCCGTTTTTCGAATGGAGTCAGACCATTTTTCAACCGAATACGCTCGAAGTTGTAGAAATTTATATACTCGGTCAACTTCTCCGCTAAGAAAGGGGGGAGCAAGGTAATACGATGGATGAAGCTTTACATAAAAAATAGTGATGCAGCATTTGCAGCCCGCCTGCAAAATACCGCATCACTAAAGGATATTTGGTGATCCATCCGCGACTCGAACGCGGGACACCCTGATTAAAAGTCAGGTGCTCTACCGACTGAGCTAATGGATCAAATGCCGGTGCGTACAAGCTGCACGCATGGCAACAGAAAATATGATACATGATTCAGCATAAAATGTCAAGTATTATTGCCATCTTTTGTTATACAAAAATTTTATGAAATACCTTTTTCCCCTTTTTAATAACAAAACATCCATTTTTAATATCATCGTGCCGTATGGTGAGATTTAAGTCGGAAATGGATTGAAATCCCTCCCCGAAATCAACGGTGATGCCGTTTTGCTGTATCAGCCGCCTTGCTTCTCCCTTTGACGGCGCAAGCTTAGCTTTTATAAGCAAATCAACGATATTAACGGCTCCGTCTGCAAAATCGCCGGTTTCAAGCGTTGTGGACGGCATGTTCCCGTCGCTGCCCCCGCCCGCCGCAAACAGCGCTTTTGCGGCGCCCAGCGCCTTGTCGGCCTCCTCCTTGCCGTGTACGCTCTTTGTAAGCTCAAAGGCAAGGATTTCCTTAGCCTTGTTAAGCTCGCTTCCCTGCCATTTTTCCATGCCTTCGATTTCGCCTATCGGCAGAAACGTCAGCAGCTTTAAGCAGTTTATGACTTCAGCGTCGTCGACGTTCCTCCAATATTGGAAAAACTCGTAAGGAGTCGTTTTATCGGCGTCAAGCCAGACCGCGCCTTTTGCGGTCTTTCCCATTTTCCGGCCGTCTTTCGTTTCAAGCAGCGTAAAGGTGAGGCCATATGCCTCGCCTCCGTCAACCCTGCGGACAAGGTCGGCGCCGCTGATGATGTTGGACCACTGGTCGTTGCCGCCAAGCTGGAGCTTGCAGCCATATTTGCGGTAAAGATACAGAAAATCGTAGCTCTGCATAATCATGTAGTTAAACTCAATGAAAGAAAGCCCGGTTTCCATCCGGGATTTAAAGCATTCCGCGGAAAGCATCCTGTTGACCGAAAAATGAACGCCCACATCCCTTAATAGCTCAAGGTAATTGAGCTTTAGCAGCCAGTCGCCGTTTCGCACAATGACAGCGTTGTCCAAATCCACGATCCGGCCCATTTGCTCCACAAACATGTCGGCGTTGTGGTTGATCTCCTCCACTGTGAGCATTTTCCGCATATCTGTGCGCCCGCTGGGGTCGCCGACCATCGTCGTGCCGGTGCCGAGCAGCAGAATCGGCTTCTGCCCCGCAAGCTGCATCCTGCGAATTACCGTAAGCACCAGAAAATGCCCCACGTGAAGCGAGCTTGCCGTAGCGTCGAAGCCCATGTAAAATGTGCCGCTGTCCTTATTAAGCAGCGCCTCAATCTCCTCGGGGTGCGTCATCTGCGCAATCAATCCCCGGCGCTGTAAGTCGTCGAATAGTTTCATGGTATGTTATCATCCTTTTCTAAAGCCTGTTGACGTCATCCGAAATGATCGGATCCGAGCGAATTTGGCGTCAAACAAGACAAATTTTTATATTGGAGTATTGCGGAAAATTGAACGAAAGCGGCATTGTAACCGAATGTGCACCGCCGCGCATCATGCTTATCTGATGATAGATATAACGCAATTTCCATCTAATTTCATTTCTTCAATTTCATATTTAAGCACACCATCTGTATATATTTCTTCATATAATTTTGAAAGTTCGCTTAATCTACAGTGATATACCTGCCAACCTTCATCAGGTAAATTTATCTCAATATATTCGGCAGTAGGATATTTTTTGGTTATCACATCCATGTCATAATGATTTGATGGTGAAAAATCGCCTATAATATAATCCATACAATCGTCATGCCAATTACAGCCAACGCCCTTTAATATATAATTGGGATATGAGCTTCTCATGTATTCCCAAAAATTACCTATGGTTTTGTACTGCTGATTGTTTTTGCAATCAAAACGAATTTTAATACCATAAAGAATCATGCAATACCTCCACGAATATAAATTACCTACAGAACCGCACGCCGGGTCAACACGCCCTATCCCTGCCGGGAGTGCTCCCACAGCTCCCGCGCGCTTTGAAGCGACAGCTCCGTGATTAGCTCGCCGCCCGTGATCCTCGCAAGCTCGGCGATTGATTTTTCCGTGTCGAGCGGGCTTACCTTCGTGTATGTTTTGCCGTCTTTTTCATGCTTGTGTATCAGGATATGATAATCGGCGAACGCCGCTACCTGCGCCAAGTGCGTCACGCATATAACCTGCCTCTCGGACGATGCCTGCTTGAGCTTGCGGCCTATTTTCTGCGCCGCGCGGCCAGAAACCCCGGTATCAACCTCGTCAAAAATCAGCGTATCGATGTCGTCTTTATCGGCTAAAACATTCTTCACCGCAAGCATAATCCGCGACAGTTCGCCGCCCGACGCGATTTTGGAAAGCGGCTTTAGCGGCTCGCCTGCGTTCGCCGCGATTGTGAACGCAAGCTCGTCTATGCCGTCTGATGAGAGCTCCTTTTTGCTGTGTGATACATTGAAACGCACCGACGGCATATCGAGAAAGGCAAGCTCCGCTTCAATCAGAACGGTAAACTCCTTCGCGACCGCAAGTCTTTTCTTTGAAAGCTCCCTCGAAAGCTTCTCCGCTTGTTCTCTCGCATGTTCAAGCTCTTTTATAAGCTTCTCCTTTCGTTCTCCGCTTGTCTCTATCTCTAAAAGCTCGGCCGCCGCATTCTCGCCGAACGCGATAATCTCCGCGACGTTTGATCCATATTTTCGTTTCAGCTTATATATAACGTCGAGCCTTGACTCGATTTCGTCAAGCTCGCGGGGGTCAAAATCAAAGTCGTCGAGGTAAGCGCGTATTTCCGCGGAAAAATCCGAAAGCTCATAGTTGATTTCGTTTAAGCGCTCGGATATTTTTAAAAGCGGATCGATGTATTCTGCGGCGGCTCCAACTCCGCTTACAAGCTCGCCGAAAAGGCTTTCAATCCCAACTATTTCTCCGTCGCCGCGAAGCGCCGCGTACCCAGCCGACAGCCCGTCCAAAATCTTCTCGGAATTGCGTATGATCTTTTTCCGCGCGAGAAGCTCGTCCTCCTCGTTTACGTCTGATAATCCCGCGTTCTCTATTTCCTTAACCTGAAACGACAGCATGTCGATACGCTGGTTTTTTTGCGCGTCGTCCATGTCGAGGGCTTTAATCCGCGATTCTGCATCGCGCATATTGCCGTATGCTTTGCGGTAAATGACAAGCTCCCTCTCAAATTCTCCGAACGTGTCGATCAACTCAATGTGGTTCTCGCTTAGGAGAAGCCTGCTTTGGTCGCGCTGACCGTGGATGTGTATCAAAAGCGACGAGATTTCTTTTAGCATCGAGGCCGTCGCTGGAATCCCGCCGATCCTGCACAGGCTTTTCCCCGATTTTGTAATTTCGCGCGTAATCAAAACCGAGCCGTCCTCATCCTCGAAGCCCAGCTCTAAAAGCTTTGCTTTGGCGCGCGGTGAGATATCCTCAAAAAGCGCCGAAACCGTGGCCTTTTCCTCGCCGGAGCGTATCATCTCGTGCGAGGAGCGCTGTCCCAAAACCGCGTCGAGCGCCGATATCAGGATGGTTTTCCCCGCGCCGGTTTCGCCGGTGAAGACATTGAGCCCGTTTTTAAATTCAATCACGGCTTTTTGTATGACCGCGACGTTTTGAACATACAGCTGCCTTAGCATAAAAATACACTCTCTTATTTCATAAGCTTTTTGAGCTGCTCCGCAAAATCAACGGCGCCCTGCTTGTCGCGCATGACGCAGAAGATGGTATCATCTCCCGCAAGCGTGCCGACAACGCCTTTCCATTTAATGGAATCAAGCGCCGCGCACGCCGCGTTCGCCATGCCGACGTAACATTTTATCACAACGATATTCTCCGCGTAGTCAATGGAATTTACAGATTCCGAAAAAACCGCGTGAAATTTAAATGACATATCCACGCTTTCTTTTGTTGCATTGATTGAATATTTATACCCTCCAGCGGCTGACTGTACCTTGATAAGCCTTAATTCCCGTATATCGCGCGACACCGTTGCCTGCGTCACCCGAAAACCGTTCTCGTTTAACTTGTTGAGAAGCTCCTCCTGCGTATCAATTTCGAAAGTGCCTATCAGCTCAAGAATTTTTGAGTGCCGTTTTGATTTCATACGCTACCTCCAACTTAGTTTTTGGTTTAAATTATTGAAAAAATCCCTGGTTCCAAGGTCAATGAATTTGGCGTAAATATCGGCGCGGCTCACAGTTACGCTGCCCCTTGGCTCAAGCTTGCAAATCCGCACGCCGTCGATTGAAACGTGCATGACGCCGCTTTTTCCGACCGGCTTTTCCCGCGCTGTATATTCATGCTGCGCCGGCAGTACGACCGCGCTGTTAAACGCGGAATGCGAGCAAATCGGCGTTAACAGGATAAGCTCCATGTCCGGCGAGACGATTGGGCCTCCCGCCGACAGCGAGTATGCCGTCGAGCCTGTCGGCGTCGAGAAAATCACGCCGTCCGCCCTGTATGCGGCAATCAGTTTATCCGCTGCGGCAAAAACCTCCACCGCTACAATCCTGTCGGCGTCACCGTGGCGTATTACAACGTCGTTTAACGCCATATGGACGCTTTCTGCGCCGCTGTTTTTAACCCTTGCCTTCATCATCATCCGGTTTAAAATGGTGTATTCGCCCGAAAACAGGCGCTCAATTGCGTTTATCTCATGGATTTCGGCCTGAGTCAAAAATCCGATATGTCCCGCGTTTATGCCTAAAACCGGCTTCCCGGCCTGTGCCGCCGTCTCAGCCACGCGCATAACGGTGCCGTCGCCTCCAACCGGGATGACAATATCGCAATCGTCAAGCATTTCCCGATACGTGCCGAACCTGATTCCTCCGCGATTTTCAACTGCTTGTCTGTCGCTTTCATCAATCAGAACCTCGGCGGTATCTCCCCTTTTCGCGGCAATCTCCCTGATTGTTTCGATTACTTGGTTTGCGCAGCCGGCCGCTTCCGGTTTTTGAAGGTTCGGTTTTATCAGTATTTTCATGTTTCCCCTACCCTCTCATGAGAACGTTCGACGACGCCGTGCATCTTTTCGTCTGATATTTGCAATGCCGTTTTAGATTTTTTAATATGCATCAGATATTCAATATTCCCCTCAGGGCCTCTTATTGGCGAAAAATCAAGATTTATCACAGAAAAACCATTGCCAACTGTATCTGCTGTAATTTTATATATCACATTGTAATGTACAGTTTTATCACGCACTACACCTTTTTTCCCCACGTTATGGCGTCCCGCCTCGAACTGCGGCTTAATCAGGCAAACCATCTCTCCATGCGGTTTTAGAAGCGACCTTGCTACAGGCAGTACCAGCTTTAGCGAAATAAACGACACGTCCACACTGATGAAATCAAGCTCGTCGTGGATGTCGGCACTCGTCACATGGCGGATATTCGTGCGCTCCATTACTGTTACGCGGCTGTCCGTGCGCAGCTTCCACGCAAGCTGGCCGTAGCCCACGTCAACCGCATACACTTTTGCAGCGCCGTTTTGCAGCATGCAATCGGTGAAGCCGCCTGTTGACGCGCCGATATCCATGCATATGAAACCGTTTAAATCCAGCCCGAAAGCCTGTATCGCTTTTTCAAGCTTGAGGCCGCCGCGGCTTACATATTTGTGGCCGACTCCGCGAAGCTCTATCAGCGCGTTTTCTTCTACCGCAGCTCCCGGCTTGTCCTCCTTTTGGTTGTTCACATACACAAGCCCCGCCATAATCACGGCCTTTGCCTTGTCGCGCCCTGTTGCGAGCCCTTTTTCCACAAGTACGATGTCAAGTCGTTTTTTCACGATTATGGCCATTCCTTTCGCTTAATTCAAATCACAAAACAGCCATGAAAAGGAATGGATATATTGCGCATGAGCGGCGGTTTCGCGCAGGCGGGAGCCACTCGCGCTTCGAATGTAAAGTTTGAATAAATACAAACTTTACACCATCGGCATGAACACGGCTACCAATATTCCGACGATGCAGCCGCCCAACACCTCAAGCGGGGTATGCCCTAAAAATTCCTTTAGCTCTTTATTCAAAAGCGGCTGCGGCTCGTCGTGCTCCGGTGCTTTTCCATCGGGCGATCCCGCTGTTTCATACGCATTTTCGTCATCAGTTTTCTGCGCAGGCTTCAGGAAAAACGGCCAGTTTGTAAACTCAAAGACAATCCGGTTTAAGACCTTTGCCTGTTCCCCGGCGGCGCGGCGTACGCCCATCGCGTCATACATGACAATTGCGGCAAGCACAAGCGCAAGCCCGAATTCAGGCGAAGAAAATCCGCGTTTATTCGCCATCGCAATTGCGATTGACGACACCAGCGCCGAATGGGAGCTCGGCATGCCGCCCGCGCCGACCATGCGCTCCCAGTCGAGCTTTTTAGTAAAAAACCACGTCAGAAGAACCTTTAATGCCTGCGCGGAAAACCACGAGACAAAACCGATATTTACGATATAATTGCTTGCCATAACCCTAAAAATTATCATATTCCAGCCCGTCCAATCAACGCTTTCTTACTGCAAGCATTTCTGCAAGCCCACACAAAAACTCCACGTTAAGCCCTGTTTTCCGAATCTCGCCGATTGCTTCCGCGGTAAGATTTTTTGCGGTTTCGGCGGCTTTTTCGACGCCCAGCAGCGACGCATACGTCGGCTTGCCACCCTTAAGATCGCTTCCGACCGGCTTTCCAAGCTCTTTTGAATCACCGGTTACATCAAGTATATCATCAAGAATTTGGAACGCAAGCCCCAACTTTGACGCATATTCAGTAACATGCCTCGTTATTTTTTCGTCAGCGCCGCCCAGTATGCAGCCGACCTCGCACGCGGCCGTCATCAGCGCGCCCGTTTTTTTTGTATCCGTCAGAATCAGCGCGTTTAAATCAACATCGCGCTTTTCGTTTTCCATATCGATTATTTGACCCCCGACCATGCCGTTTGCGCCCGCGGCCCTTGATATCGCGCGGATTGCCGCCACTACCCTGTCCGATCCGAAGATTTCCGAATTTTCCTTTCGAGATGCCGTCTCAAATGCGAGAGTCAAAAGCCCGTCGCCCGCCAGCACCGCCGTGGCCTCGTCAAACTCGATGTGGCACGACGGTCTGCCGCGCCGCATATCGTCGTCGTCCATGCACGGCAAATCATCGTGGATCAGCGAATACGCGTGCACCATTTCAAGCGCCGCCGCATACGGCACAGACGATACAAAATCATCTGAAAACAAATTGTAGCAGGACATGAGCAGTACCGCGCGGATTCTCTTCCCACCTGACAGAAGGCTGTAAGACATAGCGTCAACAACACGCCTGTTAAGGCCGGATACATCCGGCAAAAACGTGGGCAAATCCCGCTCCAAAACCGTTAAGTATCGCTCAAACTGCGCGTTGATATCCTCCAAAGCCATCACCTTTCCCCGGGAAATAACGTCTCGATTTTCAGTTTCGCGGTCTCAAGCGTGTCCTCGCAAAACGCAATCAGCTCAGCGCCCTCGCCGTAAAGCTTAAGCGACTCCTCAAGCGTGTTTTCACCGGAATCGAGCTTGCCAACGATCTCATCAAGCCGTGCCATCGCCTGCTCAAAACTTATGTCCATCTTCATTGGTCCCCTCCAAAACAATGGCGTTCAGATAACCGTCGCAAAACCTTAACGAAAGCTTGTCCCCCGGCTTTAAGAGCGCCGCTTTCGAGACGGCCTTGCCATCATGGTAGATGATGGAATATCCGCGGGATAAGACCTCCGCCGGGTTCAGCGAGCGCAGGAGTGCAGCCTTTGTGCGCAAATTCTCCTTAAAACGATCGAGTATTTTATTATTATACAACGATTGCGAAAAAAAATCCAATCTTTGTTGTGCTTTCAGGATAGAATCCCGTGGGGACGACAATCCCGGGCTGCTTCGCAGTTTTTGAAGCCTTTGGCTGTTCGATCCGATAAGATTTCCGGCATGTCTCGAAAAAAAATCGCGATAGCCCGAAACCCGCTGCTTGAGCTCCTGTGCGGACGGCGTGACAAGCTCGGCCGCCACGGACGGAGTAGGCGCCCGCAAATCCGCGACGAAATCGCAAATCGTATAGTCAACCTCATGCCCCACAGCCGACACAACAGGGGTTTTCGCCTCATAAACCGCATAAGCAAGCGCCTCGTCGTTAAACGCGCGCAAATCCTCAGCAGATCCGCCGCCGCGTCCGATGATAATGACGTCGCACCTTTCGTCCAGCATCTTAAGCGCGCTTACGAGCGCGGACGCCGCGTTTTCTCCCTGAACGTCGGCGTGGGCGGTCAAAAGCTCGCAAACCGGATACCTGCGCGAGATTACGTTGATTATGTCCTGAAGCGCAGCACCTGTCTGCGAGGTGACGACGCCAATCCTGCGCGGGAAAGCCGGCAGTGGTTTTTTATGCGCATCATCGAAAAGCCCCTTGCTGAAAAGCCGTTGTTTTAGCTGTTCAAACGCCACTGCCGCAGCACCGGCGCCCTCAGGCTGCATGTCCGTGACGTAAAGCTGGTATGCGCCGTCCCGCTCGAACACGCCGAGGTGAGCCCTCACAAGCACAGACATGCCGTTTTCCGGCTCAAATCGCAGGTCCCCGGCGTTTGACTTGAACATGACCGCCTTAACCAAGCCGCCCTCATCCTTCATGCTGAAATAGCAGTGCCCCGACTTAAAATGCCGCGTGAAATTGCTGATTTCACCCTTGATATAAAGATCGCAAAGCCTTTTGTCTTCCTCAATCACCGCTTTGACATAGCGGTTTAGCTGGCTTACCGTCAAAACCGTCATATCGGATTTTTCCCCTTGCCCAAAGATTTTTGATAGGATTTTTCGCATAATACCGCAATACCCGCGGCGTTGTCCGAGGAAAAGCCGGGGCTTGCGAAAACCGCGTCAAAATGCTTTTCGATGCTGTCGCGGATGATGGAATTGCCCATCACGCCGCCTGAATACACAATTCTGCGCCCGGGATATTTTTTTATGACGCGCATCGTCATGCCAAAAACCGCCCGCTCAATGCTGTCGATGCAAAACCTTGCGACATCGACACTCTCCTCGCCGTCAGACAACAGCTTGCGGCACTGGTTTTCCACGCCGGAAAGACAACAATCAAGGCCTTTAAATGCGATTTTAACCGGAAATCTTTTTCCCGATTCTTTCGCAAGCTCCTCGAGCGCCGGTCCGGACGGGAAGCTTAACCCAAGAATCGCGCCTGTCCTGTCGATGAGCTGGCCTGCGTACAAGTCAAGGGACTCCGCGATCACAGCAATTTTAAATGGCTTTTTGCCTGTTTCGTCCGGCTGCACCAAAAGGCACTGCGTTGTCCCGCCGGAGACGTGAAACGCAAGGAATTCACGCTCAAAAAGCTCGTTTTGCTTCGTTTCAAAAAGCGCGGCCGCTATGTGGCCCGCCTGATGGGAAAACTCAAAAAGAGGAACACCAAGTACGGCGGCAACTGACTGACTCACCATTTTTCCTGATAAAAAGCAAGGCATATAAGAATCCTCGCTGTCGCGGGGGTAACTGGCACATCCCACGGCACATATCAGTTTCTCATTGCCCTCAAAAAGATTTTCCAGTAACCCGCCTAATTGCTTGACATGCGCGAAAACCGCATCGTTTTGCCTAAGCCCAAGATCGCCGCTTGCAACTTGTAATTGCTTTTTGCATTGCTGAATCGTACCGTCTTCGCCGAGCAATGCCGTTGACGTCGTGTAGTTGCTTGTATCAATTCCTAAGCTTGCTTTCATCATTCGACCTCAATGACAATATCTTCAATAAGTTCAATATCATCCGGTTTTTTGTCTGTCTGTGGTTTGTGTTCTTCCTGTATATCTTGTGTATTTAACTGTTTATCCTGATTATCCTCTTGCGCGTTTTCTTCCTCCTGTTTTGCAGGCGCATCCTCAAGCCCGCGGCGCACGCGTTCAAAGCTTCCGAGTATTCCATTGATATAGGTGGCTTCCTCATTTGTGCCAAACATTTTTACAAGCTCCACAGCCTCGTTTATCGAGGCTCCGACCGGAATATCTTCAAGTTTTGTCATTTCGCAAAAGCTCATCCTGAGCCCCGCCAGCGCCGTGCGCGAGATTCGCTTTAACTTCCAGCCCTGGGAATACTGCCCGATGAGCGAATCCAGCTCCTCGCGGTTTTGTATCACCTTGCTTAAAAGCTCCAGCGCAAACGAGTCGACCTCTGCGTCGCGCGTCAGTTTAGCCGTTTCGATGATTTCCTCAAGGCTTTCCTCTTCCCTGAACGACCACTCAAACAACAAGGAAAACGCTGTTTCGCGTGATTCGCGACGAGTAGTTTTTGGCATAACTATGCCCCTTCCTGCTTAAAAAACAAATCCCGCGATTGTAACCAGCCGCGGGTTCGTTACAATTTTTCTATTATCAAGTTTCACGGGCCGGGTGTTTCATCGGGAAAAATAATGCCCGCAACAAAGACGTTCACCTTTGAAACGGCTTTGCCGGTCATTGTTTGGACGTTGTCCTTGACCGTGTTTTGTATCTCGGCGCAAACATGCGGGATATTCGCGCCATATTTTAAGTTCACGCTGATCTCGATGTTTGCAAAATCGTCAACCAGCTCAATGAGCACCGCTTTTTTAATGCGCGGAAAAAACCCGCGTATGCTGCGCGGCTCCGCAAGCGAGGCCACTCCTTCGGTTTCAAGCACCGCAACGCGCGCGATAGCGGCGATTACCTCCCGCGATATTTTTAGTCCCCCGGTCGATT
This sequence comes from Oscillospiraceae bacterium, assembly GCA_009777635.1. GTDB lineage: Bacteria > Bacillota > Clostridia > Oscillospirales > Ruminococcaceae > WRAV01. The sequence goes on from WRLK01000014.1 coordinate 31,197, forward strand.
GCTTGTTTTCGACGTTACTCACGAAAGACCCCCCGTTAACCTTATTGTGCTTACTGCCTTAAAAATCTATGCAACGCCGAAAAGGCGCTGCATAGATTATAACACATAGCCCGGCTATGAAGCAAGTAGATTTATGCTATGAAGCAAGTAGATTATATTCCGCCTAATTAATCTCTATAATCGAGATGTTTTCAGCCGGCATATCGGTTTCCTTTAAGATGATATCCTTTATCTGGGCGGCTTCGTTCACTAAAAGGCCGTCTGTCCGCACGATCACGTCGCAGTTTTTCGTGTCGTAGTAAACCATCACGTCTGTGAACCCTTTCGCCTTGATCATATTTTCGATTTTGCCCTCGACCTCAATCGAATCAGCAAGGTCCGCCGCCCGCATGGCAAGCTCGACCTTCTGTTCCGCTGCGATGTCTGCGTCCTGTAGCATCGCCGCCAGCGATTCGGCGGCTTCGTCGCGCGCCCGCTGCCTTGACATCTTAGCTTCCACGAAGAATATCTCGCCCATATCGGCATGGGAGATGTCGGTACCGTCCACATATTGCGCCTCGCCGTATGTAGCGTCGTCCTCAACGATATGCGTCACAGGAAGCTCGATTGGCGAGCTTGTATACTGCCAGTTCAGATAAACCGCGATTCCAAGCCCTAAAACAAGCGCCGCAAGGATGATTTGACGTTTTCCGATTATCATATTCATAAAGAACCTCCAGCATGATTATTTTGATATTTTTACAACGCAAACCCTTGTCGTCGGAATGTTCAGGGCGGTTGTTACAACATGGATGATGTCCTGTTCCACTTTCAAATTCCCGGCGCCCCGGCACATGACCACAACGCCTTGCACTCGCGGCTCCAGCTTTGTTTTGACAAGGGCCTGCCGCCCTTCCTTTCCGTCGACGATGATGTATTTCTGTTCGGTGCTTTCTTTCTGGTATGATTTTCCAACCGATTCCGTGTTCGACTCCCGCTGCGTGTCGACGTTTCGCTTTTCTTCCCTTGCGTAAACGACCTCGCCCGTATCCTCGAGCGTGATCATCACACGCGTTTCGCCTGCGCCCTCCATCTGGGAAATCATAAGCTCGAGCCGCTCCTCGAGCATCTGTACGTACTCAGCCGACGTAAGCTCCAAGCTTTCCGGCTCGTTTTTGGCTTTCGTTCCGCTGTCGATAAACTGCGACAGTAAAATCAGCGCCATCCCAAGGATTCCGATTGCTACGATTATTTTTATCTTGCCGTCGCCGCTAAGCCAATTTTTCATTGTTAAGACAAGGCTTTCAGTCCCCCCCATACTGCCACTCTCCTTCGGTATAGCCAAGATCCACATCCATCTCAAGTGATTGTTCAATCCGCCTTTTCAGCGCCTCATGCTGCGGCTCAAGGCTTCTGTCAAGAATGATGACGGCAACCGCCCTTGTTTCACTTTGTCCGTTTGTATTAATGTTTATGGCGATGGAATGGTAATTTATTCCCATTTGCCGTAATTTATCCGCGATTATTTTTTGCGCCGCCTGCTCCGCGCTGATTCTTGTCTGTTTTTCCATCACCTCCTCTAAGCGAGCCGCTTTTTCCTCTGCGATTTCGGCGGAATATTCAGGCAGCCACAGCCGCCCCTCGGGAATCCTTAACAGCACCGGCGACAACAGGCAGCATAAAAAAAATACGCTGACGACAAGCTTGAACACACCCGTCAGGTTTGATTTCGGCATAAGCTGGAGCGCGATACCGCACGCCGCCATCGCCGCGCAAATCGAAAACGCCCATGTGCGCACCGCTTCCAAAGCCATCACCTCGCTTAACAATGAACAATTAACAGATAACAGATAACAGATAACAATTGTGGAATCGCTTCGCGATATATTTTAATACTAATTTCATTTTAAAATATGGAATTAGTATTGCGCATCTGTTTCGGTTGCCTTTTGAAAAAAGGTGAGAAACAGGCGCATTTTAGCAATTAAAACCCCGGGCGATTCATTCGCGAGGAGTAAGGTTTTAATTGCGGATTAGTATAAAATACGTCCGCGCGGCGGACACCTTCATTGTTCATTGTTATCTGTTATCTGTTAATTGTTAATTCGCCGTACCAAGTCCCGCCATCATCACGACGGTCGTCGATACGATGATAAGCATCGCAAAACTCACAATAATAGCAATCAGGATTCCGAGCGTCGCGGCGCACGAGCGCAGCATATCCGATACGCTTTTCACGCCGATTATGTCGCCCGCGACGACCGCGATGCTTGCAACCATATACCAGATTACCGTTTGGATAAAAACCGGCAAAAACGTGAACGCCGCCACGACCACGCCGTATGCGCCAAGCGTCGTCTTTAGCAGCTTAAAGCATCCCTGCGCCGCGCTGTATGCGTCTGAAAGCGCGCTGCCGACGACCGGGACGAAGCTGCCGAGCATAAATTTGGCAGCCCGCACCGCAACTGTGTCAGCCGAGCCCGCGACCATCGTCTGGATAGACAAAACCCCGACGAAAGCCGTCACGATAAATCCAAGGGACCAGCTTACAATCGTTTTTATGGATTTCGCGGCGGAGCCTGCGTTTATATCCGGTATCAGCGAGCCCATGATGCAAAGCGCAAGATACACGCCCATCAGCGGCACGAGCATCGCCGATACGATCTGCAGCGCCGCCTGGCACGCAAAAAACAAAAATACGCTGTACGACGCGCCTGTCACAGGTGCGCCGGACGCCGAAAACGCCGCCGCAAAAGCCGGTATGTACGCAAGCATGAACAACGACGTGTCCCTTATACTGTTCGAGGTATCCACGATACAGTCCAAGACCGGCTTCATGACGGATATAAGCACTAAAAGCACGCATACAAGCGAAAAGGTCTGTGAGACCCTGCTTTCCCCCGAGGTTGTTTTGAGCGCCGCGACAAGCGCGCACAGCACAATTACCCCGATGATGGACGCAAGTGTCCGTGTCGGCTGCAAAATCCGCTCACTGATCAGCAACATCACCGTTTTAAAGAAATTTTCCGGCGACATCGACAGCATCGCGCCAACGGAAAGACTGTCCGTTCCCGTTTGGCGCATCAGCTCGCGGGCCTCCCGCGGTACTTTTTCTTCGAGCTCGTCGCGGCCCAGCGCGTCAAGCTGCTCGTCTATGTCAAACATCATGGCCTGCTCCGGGCTTTCGGCAAAAGCCGTGGGCGCGAGCAGCATGACCGCGATTATGATAAATATCAGGCCTCTTTTCACGTCCCGCACCTCATTTCTGTCCTCAAGCCATCAACGACGACACGATCGATAAAACGCGCGTGAAAAGCGGCAGGCTGACGACAAGTATGCTAACGCGCCCGGCGATTTCCAGCTTCGTCGCGATCGACGCCTCCCCCGCGTCCTTGCAGACGTCGCACGCGATTTGCGTCAATATGCAGATTCCAAGTGCCTTGAACATGATCCCCGCGTACTCCGCGTTGATGCCCGTCGTTTGCATAATCGCCTCAATCTCCGCCACAACCGGAACGACGCCGATCAATATCCGGTATAGGATTATGATCCCCGCGGCAAACGAGACGAGCAGCGCGTAGTCCGGCTTTGACTGCCGCAAGACAGCGGCGATGACCGCTGCGACGACGCCGATGCCTATGACGGCAAAAATCCCGGCGTCCATATCAGTAGAGCCCGAATACGCTTTTGACAAGCTCAAACAGGTTGTTGATTTCGTTTACCATCATCATCAGGACTACGATAACGCCTGCCAGCGTCGTCATCATTGCCTGGTCCTCGCGCCCGGAACGCCTTAACACCTGGTCAAGCACCGCTACGATGATACCGATCGCGGCAATCCTGAAAATCAAATCCACTTCCACGGCGATTCCTCCGTATTGTTAAACTATCAGCACAGCCACGAGGGCGCCCGCCAGAACGCCGAGGGTCCTGTACAGCCTTTGATGTCTCTTTGCGTATTCACGCGCGTTTTGAAGCCTTTGCTCCAGAAGCTTCGAGCCGTAATCGATCGCCGCGAGCTGGCTTTCCAAATCGGTTTTGCCGAGCACATCGGAAAGCGACGCCATAGCCGCCGCCGCTTCCTCGCCGACGGCGCCTGTGCTGTTTTCGACCGCATGCCTCCAGCTTTCTGAGAAATCCCCGCTGTCTTTCATGTTTTTATGGCATTCCGTCAAAAAGCGAAGCTGCTTAAACTCCCCCGACCGGTATGCCGCATCAATCAGCGCCATTACGCTCGGCTGCATGTACTTGAGCCTGTCGTGGAGCCAGCGGTACAGCCTGATCGTGCGTTCAAGCATCGAAACCCGCTCTGTAAGCGCCCGCGCGAGCCCCGCTCCAATCATTGTCGTGGAAAGGACAATCAATATCATTCCTGAAATCTTTATCATCAAGCAAATCACCCGTTTTCACAATCTGCCGGATTTCACCCGGTTTTTGGCTGCCTCCGAGCAGGACGATCCGCGAAAACGCCCCGCTCTCCATCAGCCGCGCCATCTGCGGCCTGCGCAGGATTTCCTTTACGCTGCCGGCATGCGCCGTCGCAATGATTTTGACGCCGGCGTTTATGCTTTCGAGAATCCCGTTTACCTCGGCGCCCCCGCCGATTTCATCGCATATGATAACCTGCGGCGAAAGCGTGCGTACCGCGACTTCAATCCCGAAAGCTTTTGGGTATCCGCTTAAAATATCGCTGCCGTATCCTAGATTGTTTTGCGGTATGCCGTCAAATACGGCGCCAAGCTCACAGCGTTCATCGACTACGGCGACCTTTACAAACCGCCCTGACACGCCGCTTGAAAGCTGCCTTGCCAAATCCCGCAGAATCGTCGTCTTTCCGCTCGAGGGTATCCCAATGATGAGGCATCCGCAGATCTGCTCGGCAAAAATCCGTTCCATAAGCGCGTTGGCGGCGCCCGGAACCTCCCGTGCGATTCTGAGGTTCACCGAGGTAATCTCGCGGACGGCGGTTATCGCACCTGAGTCGGAGACGACCGCCGTTCCGCAGATACCGGCGCGGTGCCCCCCGCGAATCGAGATAAACCCGTTTTTAAACTCCTGCTGGTGCGAGTGTACGGAATGGGCGCACATGCTTACGATGGAATCCGCAATATCGTTTTGCGTGACGATATACGGCATTTTCGGCAGGTTTAAAAGCTGCGAGTTCGCGTCGACAAACCACGGCCTTTCAGCGCACGTCAGGATCATCGGCTTGCCAACGCGCAGCCGCACCTCAAACGCGGACTGCTTGGCCGAATCCGGAACGCCCGAAAGGATTGTCTTCAGTCTCGGCGACAGGCATGAAACCGCCTGGTTAAAGCGCGAACCGGAGTTTTGAAAGTTCATATTCCACATCTTCCCCTTTCAACATTGTCGATGTTAAAGAATATTACAGGTTGTACATTTTTAGAACCCTATGATATAATTTAAATAATAAAAAAGCGCCGTTAAGCGCTTTCGGAGGCAGAGACAACGAAAACCTCAGCCAAAAAGCGCCCGGCGTGATGAGGAGCTTTCAGGTTGAGGTTATAGGCAGGATAAGCTGAACGCAGGAGATTTATATTATATGACACAACTATGGAAGGAAGTTTTACAATAATGGCTTTTTTATCTAAGCGGAAAAGAATTGAAGCCCCCGGAATTGATTTGATGGAAACTGTTACAATCGGTGGAGTTTCACAGGTTTTATATTTTAGGGGCGAAGATACTAAAAAACCTGTTATTTTATTCCTTCATGGTGGCCCAGGTCAGCCGCTAATGCCTTTTCTGCACAAATTTCAATACGAACTGGAGAAGGAATATACAATCGTTCAATGGGATCAGCGCAATTCAGGCAAAACGTTCTTTATGAATGATCCTGAATCGGTTCTTGAAACTTTGAGCTTTGAGCAATCCCTAAAGGATGCCCATGAAGTAACTCAATATATCAAGCAAAAACTAAATAAAAACCAAATGATTGTATTGGGCCATAGCTGGGGATCGGTTCTCGGAACGGCGCTTGTACAGACCTATCCGCATGATTACATCGCTTATATATCACTGGGACAGGTAGTTAATTTTCGGGAAAACGAGCGTATGGGATTTGATAAGCTGCGCAATGCAGCAAATACCAAAGGGATCAAGAAAGATATAGCCGCCATAAAATCATTAGCCCCATACCCTCTTGAAACATACGATGAAAAACTGAAAGAAAAGTTGTTGAAGGTCAGGACGTATCAAGCGAAATATGGTCTTGCCGAGGGCGGCGTAAAATTCTTGCTGGCTGTCATGTCCTCACCTCATTACAGCTTGAAAGATAAGGGTTATTTCGGCAAGGACATATTGCGTTATCAAGAGCCTATCATGCGTTTTTTATTTGATGAGTGCGACATTCGCAATTTCGGCGCTTCTTACGACATCCCTGTTTTTTATATCATGGGCGAACAAGACTCTACCACGCCATATATCGCAGCCAAGGAATATTTTGAGGAGATTACCGCACCTCAAAAAGCTTTTTTTTCGTTTAGCGATGCAGGCCATTTTGTGATGATGGATAATAAAACGGAATTTTGCCGGGTGATGTTAAAAGAAATTAAACCATTGATTTATGGAAGATAAACCTTGTAGTATAAGCATTAGTTCCAAAACCCCATTTTTCCTTGATATATCAATGCTCTTGTGTCTAATGGGTATCTAGTTCAATCTTTTACACTAACAACTCAACAGCAGTTTTCAACTCGTCAAACGTCTTGTGCGTGTAGACCCGCCCCCAACATCTTTGCTCTTATGTCAAAGGTTTTCGGCGCGTTTTGGTTGGTGCTGGTGTTTGTGTTTTCGTTCATAAATTTGCTCCTTTTCGATTTTTTAGGGCGCGGTTTCCCACGCCCTGTCGTTAGTTTTCCTTTTGAAAAAATCATTATATAAAAAGCCCCTCGGCGGTGACGTCTGACCGCAGAAGGGCTTGGATTATTTTTGTGGAAAGCTTAATGCTTTCGTGATATACTGTTGAAAGGAAGAATAAATGTGGAGGCCATGCAGATGATTACATACATAGAAAACGAGCCTACATCTACTAAAGCGATTGCCGCCCTTCGTCGAAGCGTTGGTTGGAATGGCATGGAGAGTTGCTATAACAATCCGCTAATGGTTTCGTATTATCATATCGCTTGCTATGATGACAAAAAACTTATTGGATATGTCGATACCGTCTCAAACGGAGTTACTGACGCCTACATTCAAGATTTGGCAGTTGACCCAGCATATCAAGGGCAAGGGGTTGGTACAGAATTGATGAATCGGATTATTTCAAAACTGAAGGAAAAGAAAATTTTTTGGATTTCAGTAATGTATGATGAGAAATTACAAGACTTTTACAAACGGTTTGGCTTCTTTCAAATGCTCTGTGGGACAATGCAAACTTATGAGATGGAATAGCGCATCGTGGTAGCGTTTCACCCGGTTCCTTGAACCGTGTGACCCACTCTGACGGTTAGCGGAACTGGACGCCGAGGGCGTGAAGCAGCTTGTTAAATCTCCTTGCTGTCATGCCGTAATCCTTTGCAATGACGGAAGTGAGGACAGCGCCGGGGCATTGCAGGATAATATCGTAGTACCGCGCTTTGGGCGTGAGCTTTTCGACACAGCCCTCAAGCGCCGACTTTTTTGTACGCTCATCCTTTAGCTTGGCTAACAGCTTCACCGCCGATTCGGGATTGTCGATAAGGCTCGGTGACAAAAAAATAAGCACCCATTTATATATGTATAAACGGATGCTCATTTCGCTTTTGAAACTGAGAAATATGGTAAGGATAATGTGTGTCTTGCCTGTGTCTATTGTACTTGATTTTACCCGTTTTTGGACGCCTTGCCGAATTGAAAAACATTGAATTTATGCGGGTTAACGTGAGTTCAAGATTGAAGAAATCTATTAAGCATACCGCACAGCTTACCCTCTGCCCCGAAATGAAGCGCCCGGTTTTAAACCGGGCGCTTCATTATCATTTGCGCTTACACGTTCCTGTTGGTGACGACAATTGTGCCGCCGCGCGGAGTGCTGAAATGCAAAAAGCCGTTGCTGTCTATCCTGTAGGTTGTCCGAATCTCCCTGGCCGTACCGTCAGAGCTGACGGAATAGAATTTCAGGTTATCCGTGCTAAGATTTTCAAGATCAACCTTGACCGCCACCTTGATTTCCGCGCCGAAGCTGCCTGTCTGGTCGAACCTTATGACTGCAGCGTTTCTGCCGAACTGGCCTTGAAGCTGTGCTTTCAGCGCCTCGACTGTCGCGCCTGTTGTGCGCACGGTGAGCCTTATGCCGCCGCCGCCAGCCGCCGTCGCCAGACTGTACAGCCGGTCTGTCTGCATGCTTTGCATGTCTGTTTCGGGGATGAAGAACCTTGCGGCGCCGTTTCCGCCATTAACGAAATCAGCCGGGTTGATGTACATCCGCGCTTCAATGTCGCCTCCGGGAAGCGTCGTGTCAGCTCTGAACGTTATGGGCGTGCCGGTGCTTCTGGAAAGATTCGCAAGCTGCCTTAACGTGTCGGGCGAAACGGACGTTGCGTTTTTGACGGTAACGTTCGCGCCGTCGCCCTCGGCTGACCGTGCCGCTGCCCGGGCTTCGTTCACAACCGCTGCTGTGTCAACAGATCCATCCGCGGAAACATTGCCGCTGCGCGCGCCGCCGCTCGAGCCGGTTTGAGCCGCGGGTGCGCCGCCTCCTCCGCCGCCGCCGCCGCCTCCGCCGCCGGAGCTGCCAGAACTGGAACCGCCGCCGCTGGAACCGCCGCCGCCGATGCCACCGGAGCCGCCGCCGGAGCCACCGCCGGAGCCACCGGAGCCGCCTATTTGCAGTGTAAATGTTTTCGGGACGGAATTACTTGGCCTGGTATTGACGTTGTTTGTCGCCTGAAGCGTAAACGTATAGGTTCCCGTTGCTGTAGGGGTGCCGTAGAGACGGCCGGTGGGGGTAAACGTTAAGCCGGTTGTAGTGAGCCACGTCATATCGCTGTTTGCCACAAAAAGGCTGTAGGCCGGATTCGACGACACGAACTGAACGCTATAATTGGCTCCTACCGTGGCGTTCGGAAGGGTTGCGTTATTTGTAATTATAATGTCGGCCGGTGCGGTGGAATCCGTCTCAAAATAAAGGTATTCATGGAATATGGGGCCATACTGATCCTCTGCGCCCCTGAAGCCGAAAATCTGAAGCCTGTAAAGCGTACTGACATTAAGCGGGCCGTATGGGATTGTGTACGTATTATCTTCGGCCACGCCGCCGGTCAGGTTGATTTCGTCGCCGGAAGGCAACATCGGCAAGAGTTGAACCGTTCCCGGCGTCCCTACCGGCCCGTCAAATGTAATTACGATTTCCCCGCTGAGGGGCACGTTTTCTTCGGGGTTCATTATGTCCGTGGTTCCCAGCGAAACGTCCACGATGCCCTGGTCGGCTGGCGGCGCCGCTCCCGCGAGCATACCGATGCACAGCGTGAACACGAGCGTCAGAGCCAGCGCTCTGGCTATGATTTGTTTTTGCATTTTTTCTTTCTCCTTTTTCTATCTTGTTTTGTTTTCCGCGCCGGTAAAACGACGTCTATATTACCCGCGCAATCTATGTAGACAAACAAAAGGTGCAGGTACGGAAAATCCATACCTGCACCCATAAGCAAACAGAATACCCCAACAGCTTGCCAAATGCAAAAACCATGGGTATAATATTACTAGGTGTCGCTGTAAAGCGATTGGCATGGAAGGTGAATTCTTCCCTGTCAGGGTCACGGTGCTTGCAACACTGTGGCCTGCCTGCCTTTTTGTTTGTTAAAATTTATTATAAACTATAAAAAACTAATTTGCAAGGGGAAATTTTCAAGCGCCGCCCGTTTTGATAACGGGCGGCGCTTGCTGCTTTCATCTTATTGAATCCTTTTGCAGTTTCATTTCGATTAAGCGGTCTTTTGTGATTCGCATCTGCCGCGGCTTGCTGCCCTCAAACGGGCCTGCGACGCCGCGTTCCTCCATCCGGTCGATGATTCTCGCAGCCCTTGCGTACCCGAGCTTCAGCCTTCGCTGCAACAGCGACGCCGACGCCATCCCCGCGTCCACGGTTTGGTTTAGATAACCCATAAAGCCTCCTTTTAAGAATCAGCAAACAATTCTCCTGTAACCTCAAGCTTTGACTTTCCGGCGGTAAGCTCGTTTAAATCCCCGGATATTGCCTCAACCGCGTTTTGCGCAATCCTTGCTCTGACCGACACATGCTCCGTAAAAGCGCTGTCGAGTATCTCTCCCCCGCGGTTTTTTATAAGCATGCACAGTTTGTTGTAAAACATATATGGCGCTGTAATAAGCACCTCCGAACACGGCTGCATCAAAACCGTTCCCGCCGTATCAACAGCGAGCTTTGCGGTGTGCGAATACGCACGCACAAGGCCCGGCGCGCCAAGCAGCGTGCCGCCGAAATACCTTGTGACAATCACGATGCCGTCGGTAATATTCTTATTTTTTAGCACCTCAAGTATTGGAATTCCCGCGGTCCCATGCGGCTCGCCGTCGTCGCTGTAGCGCTGTTTGCCGTCTTTTAGCGAATACGCGTAGCAGTGATGGTTTGCGTCACGGTGCTCAGATTTAATCCGCGCGATTAAGCTTGACGCCTCATTAACGTCTGAAGCGGGCGCCGCCGTACCGATAAACCGCGAGCGTTTTAAGATATATTCTATGTCGCCAAGCTCTTTGAGGGTGGTATATGAGCGCACGAAAGCTTCTCCTCCCGACACAAAAACGGCGGCCTTTAAAAAGGTCGCCGCCATTTGTATTATTTGTCTTCCAGATTAAAGCGTTTCTTGAACCTGTCGACGCGCCCGCCCGTATCGACAAGCTTTTGGCGCCCGGTAAAGAAAGGATGGCACTTCGAACAGATTTCAATTCTGATATCTTTTTTTGTAGACCCTGTCTCAATCATGTTTCCGCATGCGCAGGTAACGGTCGTCTGCTCGTAGCCCGGATGTATTCCCTCTCTCATATATAATCACCTCTTTTTCGGAATATCTTCAAACATAAGGATTATATCACAGTTTTATATTCTGCGCAAGTCCTTTTTTGTTTTATAATAAGTAGGCGGCCTTTGCTTTATCATACGCGGTCAAGCTTCTTTGTCCGGCTCTTCGCTTTCCTCCGGCTCTTCGTCCATCGAGACAAGGTCGCGGTACCATAAAAGCGTGTTGATATACGCCTCCGAAAGTGCGTCGCCATTGATGTCATGGACGATCATCTGACGGGAAACATTGCTCCATGCGGCATTTTCGTAGTCTTTGACAAAAGAAAAGATGGGATGGAAAATACCGGCGTTATCCACAAGGGCTTTTCGGATGTTCTCCGACACCACCACCTGCTTTAGGGCTTGCTCCATAGGGACGTCAAGGATGTTATCGATGACGGAAAAAAGCCCCAGAAGAAATAGCTCGCCGGACATATGCGCAAACTCGAATATCGGGGCAAGATTTTCGAGGAATTTCGCTCTCACAAGGGAGATGCGCGTCATCTCGTTCGGGCGGTCATCGCCTAAGGAACGCGAAACGGCGGTGGTAACCCACTTTAGCACCTCTCTTTGGCCCATCATGGAGACCGCGTGCGGTATAGACGTTATTTTGTTGCGCATCCTTGAGGAGCTGTTTACCAGCTTGAACAGTGAAATCGTGAGGGCCGGGTCGCCGCTTACGATTTTCGCAATCCGGGTAAAGTCAAAATTTACGTCCTGAACCGTATTGATAAGACGGATTGCGTTCAGCTTGAGCGGCGCGATATGCGCGTTTGAACCGGTCGCCTTATACAGGCGGCTCTCATACATTCCGTAGCCTTGCCCGTAGGTTTTCTGCAATATCTCGTGGGTGTAGATATGAACGGCAATCGGCGTAAGATTCCGGTAAAACCTTTTGACATACTGGAGTGTCTTTAGGATTTCCTCCTGCTTTTCTTCACGCTGCGAAAGGAATATATAACTGCTGTTTTGAAGCGCCGGGTCGTTTTCTACAAGCTTAATGGGGTAGTTTATGGCAAAACGGTACCCTAAGTTCCGAAGGGAAAGCATAAATGGCAAATAAAGCCCCCGGTTGCTTAACGGTTTTTCAAGGACAAATATAATTTTATCGGACGGCTCCTTACACTGGGCGGAAAGATTGCCCATCAGGGCTACTTCATTGATTGGAACAAATATCTGTTTTCCCATCGTAAAAGCGTCTAAGCCCACCTTATCAAGCACCCGCAGCGTTTCGCTTGTGGATGCGCCGTCAAACAGATTGAGCGCTTGCGCGGTTGAAAATAAGATGTTTTCCTTTAGCTCGCGAAAGACATAAGCCTCCTCGCCCATGTCTTTATTGAATAGCGGAATAGCGACGATTTGCACAACTATACCCCCTTACAATATCTTAATATTATCATTATATACGAAAACATTTATAATTACAATGAAAATCAATATATTGACCGTGAAAACAGGCAAGCAAAGTAAAGCTTAAGAAGATATTGATATTAAACATATATTATTGTATAATCATTAAGTATTATCAATCTGCTTGAAAAAGAGGAAAACATATAAATGAGAACGCTTTATACCGGAAAAACAAAAAACGTACTGGTTGACGATGCGGCAGGAAAAGTCTGCCTTTTATTCAAGGATGACTTAACCGGCGAGGACGGCGTATTTGACCCGGGTTCGAACACTGTGGCCGGAAGCGTCGAAGGTAAAGGAAAAACCGGGCTTTTAGTCTCGAAGCATTTTTTTGAATTGATGGAGAATAACGGTATCCCTACACATTATTTGGGTGCGGATATCGATAAGGGCATGATGTTTGTGCGAAAGCTAAGCGTTCCCGCGCTGGAGTTTGTTCTTAGGTATGAGGCCGCGGGCAGCGTTTGCCGGCGCTTCTCCCTCGATGAGGGAACCTTATTCGAGCCGCCTTACGCGGAGGTCATGCTAAAAAACGACGATAAAGGCGACCCGCCGATCAGCGAGAGGCTCTGCATCATGAAGGGGCTGCTTAAGGAGGGCCAGTACGGCGGGGCTATGGACGTTCTTACGAGGGTGGGCGATGTGCTCAAGGATGAGCTTCAGCACATGGGGCTTCATTTGATTGATTTTAAAATCGAAATCGGCTATGACGAAACAGGAACGGTATACGTCGCAGACGAAATCACGCCGGATATATGGCGGGCGCGCGATAAAAACGGAAACATCCCGGATCAGATTGAATGCGCAAAATTGGTTTTAGATCATATAAACCGGTAATTACGCTTAAAACGGCCCTTTGGGGGCCGTTTTTTTGCGTTTTACACCAATATTTTAAAAAAACATATGATGGTATAGTGAAGTCCTCATCGCTTTGCGATGCGTTGAAAGGGTCGGTGCGATGTCTTGCTTTGCCGGAATTAGTCTACTCAATAAGTGCGAGGTATCCGCCTTGACGGTGGCGTTGTCTCTTGCGCTGGCGGAAGGGCTTGACACCGACGATTTAAACGCGCTCGGCAACCTTTTGGCAACGGTTGGCAGCCTTATCGATACATTCGGCTCGCTTCAGCCTGCCGCGCAAACAGCCACAAAAACGCAAAATGATTCCACGCGGCAAGATTTTCCATGTTCTTGCTGAATAACGAAACGGGCGACGCCAGACAATATGATAAATATAAAACACTTCGCGAGGATTATCATGGATGAGCTATTTTTGATAACGGAAAACGGGAATATCCCGATTGATGGGGATTCCGTTTTAAAATACAACTTAAAGCGAGGCGCTAAATCGCCGTTTTTGAGATACCCGGTTGCCGATAAGCACGGTGATGCGACTTTAAAGGCGGAGGATAAAGACACAGCCCTTGAGAACGACGATCACCCGACAATTTTAACTACGTCGGAGATTCTTGATTTTATGCAGGGGTCTGATTCCGGAGACGCGTAGCGGTCGCGGAGGCGGCGTAGACTTTGGCGGCGCCGGCGGCGAGCAGCTTTTTGCCGCACGCGTTTAATGTGGCTCCGGTCGTTAAAACATCGTCGACGAGCAGCACCGTTTTGCCCCTTAAGCCGGAGGCGTCCTTTGGGCCGTATGCGGCTTCGGCGTTTTCCCGCCTCTCGGCTTGGCTTAACGTATGCTGGATCTGCGCGTCGTCGAACCGCATTATAGCTTCCCCCACGACAGGGATATCAAGAAGCGGGCTTAAAGAGGCGGCAAGTTTTTCCGCCTGGTTAAAGCCGCGCGATAAAAGCTTCGACGGGTTTATGGGCACAGGTACAATGAGGTCGAAGGATACGCCGCCCCAATTTTTAAGGATTTCGTCCCGCATCAGGTTTGCGAAAAACAAAAGCGTTCGCTTTTCCGGCGTATCTTTGATTCTGAGAACGGCGTCCCGGGTGGCGCCGTTATATTCCGCGCCCGCCAGCGCCGATTCAAACGAATGCGGAAAATCACAGCCGAACTTAAGAAGCCCGCACTTTTCAAAAGCGCATTTACCGCACCACATATCGTCATACGCCACAACCTTGCCGCAAAGCACGCAGCGTTCGGGGAAAAATATCGCGGCGACGCGCTCTGCCGCATCTTTTAAATCAATCGTTTTTATCATAAGCTTTTAAGCGCGTAATCAATTATAAAATTACTCATACAAAACACCCTCTATTTCAGCGCAGCAGCTCTTCCGGCCTAACACCCAAAGCTTCCGCAATGATCAGCAACTCTTTGTCTGAAACAATACGAGTCTGGCCTTCAAGCTTTGAAAGGCAGGGGGCCGATATATCCATGCCTCTTGTTTGAAGCTTTGCAAGCAATTCTTTTTGCTTCAGCCCATTTTCAAGTCGAAGTTTTGTTATTTTCGCGCCGACAATATTCATATTGCCAAGCGGAAGCATTCGTGGTTTCATAGCTTAAGCACCTACAAAAAATATAGAATTTTTATATAGAATTATATATTCCGGCGACGTTATCATAATAACACTGGCGTTATTATAATTAATACAATTTACTTATCATAAACAAAGGCCGTCTATGAAAGGCGGCCTTGTTGATTTTCATAAATCATGGTATGATAACGGCATAACTATTGATGCGAGAGGAAAGAAACAATGCCTGTTACGTTTGAAAAGCTTAAAAAGGACGAGCAAGTATGCGCCTATATCAAAGCCGGAAACGACGGCCTTAAAACGCTTGGGTTCACGGAACACTCTTTTCCGCATGTATACCATACCGCAAACACAGCTGCAGAATTACTGATAGCGCTCGGTTTTTCGGATCAGGTCGCAGAGCTTGCCAGAATTGCAGGCCTCATGCATGACATCGGCAATATGACGAACCGGACGCTCCACGCGCTGACAGGCGCTGAGATTACGCGGTCGGTCCTTGAGCGCCACGGCATGGATTATGACGACATCGGTATCATTTGCAGCGCAATCGGCAATCACGATGAAGGGATTGGGCGTCCGGTCAATACCGTTTCGGCCGCGCTTATACTGGCCGATAAATCGGACGTGCGCCGTTCAAGGGTTCAGGAGACCGATATGGACAAGATCCTCGCGGATATCCATGACCGTGTAAATTACGCAGTCAAGCGCGCGGATATTACCGCAATACGGGGTGAAACCGGCGCGGTTGTACGGCTGTGCCTTGACATAGACAACTTTTTCTGCCCGGTCATGGACTATTTCGAGATATTTTTAACCCGTATGTTGATGTGCCGCCGCGCCGCCGCGTTTCTGGGAGCAGGCTTTGATTTGATCATCAACGATTTAAAAATCATGTAACGCCGCAGCGATCCGCGGCTTGTTTTTAAGTCCCTTGCCCGACGAAGGATTTGCAAAAATCAAACGCCCTCTTTGTTTCGCCTTGCGTAAGGTAATAAGGCTTACCCATCTGCTCCGCTATGTAGCAGGTATGCGCGGTCACCTCTAAGGTTATGATGTTTTCTATGGCCTCCTCTATCGTGCGGCCGGCGGCGATAGGCCCGTGATTGCGGATGTTCAAGGCATAACCGGACCCCAATGTTGTGACGATGTCCGTTAGATATTCCAAAGTATGCGGATCGGGATGCACCCGGCTTGTACACGGTACGGGGCCTCCAACAAGGTTTCCCTGGGTTGTGGTGATAACCGGTATTTCACGTCCAAGGCAAGAAAATGCGGTCGCATATTTTGAGTGCGAATGCGTGACGGCGTTTAAGTCGGGGCGCGCCTTTAGAATTTCGGTGAACATGTCTGACGCGATGGAGTGACGGCGTTTCCCGTCGATTTTATTGAGATTCATGTCGATCACGCACATATCCTCCCAGGTCAAGCCGTCGTATTCCATTCCGCTCGGCGTTATAACCACATAGCCGGTTTCAGGGTCGCGGGCCGCCACGGTCCCCCCCGCCATGACGATAAGGTCATATTCCCTTAGTTTTTTTGCGGCCTTGAGCACGCATTCACGCAATTCTTTCAGCATCATATATGAATCCTTTCCCGGTAAAATAATGAATCGTCAATTCAGCTTTCGCAGCCTGCGGATTACCGCGGTAAGCGTATCAGCCGCGAAATCCGCGTCTTCAAATGTATTGTCCTTGCCGAAGGAAAAGCGCACGCTGCCGTGAATATGGCTTTTCGGAACACCCATTGCCCGAAGCACAAATGACGGCTCTATCGTTTCGGCGTTACACGCGGCGCCCATTGACGCGTCAATGCCTGACGCGCCGAGAAGCAACAGCAAAGGCTCCGATTCCACTCCCGCGATGCTAAGGCTTATGAAGCCCGGAACGACTAAATCCTGAGGCGAATTGCAGAGTATACCGGGGGTACCGGCTATTTTTTCCATGAAACGACGGGCGATCAGCCTCTGTGACTTTACCCGGCTTTCGCGCTCTGCCGACAGCAATTCCACAGCCTTCCCGAAGCCCGCAACGGCTGCGGGATTTTCTGTTCCGGCGCGAATATGTTTTTCCTGCGAGCCGCCGTAAATAATCGGCGCGATCGGCGTCCCCCGCCGGATAAACAACGCCCCGCAGCCTTTAGGTCCGTAGATTTTATGAGAGGAAATACTCAGCAAATCAATGCCGGACTCGTCAACGCGTATACGCTGGCTGCCGAGCGCCTGGACCGCGTCGGTATGGAAAATCGCGCCATGTCTGCGGGCGACGCGGCAAAGCTCCCCTATCGGCTGTATCATGCCTGTTTCATTGTTCGCCCACATAATTGAGACTAAAACAGTATCATCCGTAATGTTTCGCGCTAAAGCCTCCGGCGTGATGCGCCCAAGGCCGTCACAAGGCACAGTCACGACCGAAAATCCCTCTTTTACAAGGGCGGCGGCCGCCTTGCCGACGGCATAGTGTTCCGTTGCGCCAATTAACACCCTGCCTTTTCGCCCCGCGGACCTTACGGCGCCCAAAACCGCAAGATTCGCAGCCTCCGTGCCGCCGCTTGTAAAATATATTTCGCCGGAATCACAGCCTAAGTACCCGGCTATCAAGGCGCGGGCCTCTTCAATCGCATTTCTAACGGCGCGCCCTTTCGCGTACAGCGACGACGGATTGTGATAATTCCCCGATAAAAAAGGAATCATCGCATCAAGGGCAGCCGGGTCTAAAGGCGTTGTGGCGGCGTGGTCGGCATATACGCCCATAGCTTGTCACCTCATTGCAGCAGCGTTACTATTTGCTCTATCAGCTCGCGTTCACCGGTATGGGAAATGAACGGCTTGCCGCTTAGCACCGGGCATTGCGCGTTATCAAAGTAAGGAAACATCTCAATGATTACGGAGAATCCTTTCCCGGTGACGGCGGCGCCTTCCCAGAGGTTATGGATTTTTATATCAACCGGGATTTGCTTATCCATGCAGCTTTTTTCAATCTTTTGCGAGGCTGTGAGCATCGTTGTCCCGCAAAGGCCGCCTGCAATCAAAACTTTTTTCATCTCAATCAATCGGGCTCAAAATTTTTAAGTATTTCCACTATCTCAAGCCCTGTTTTTGCAGCCCGGATTTCTTTGAGCGCACCGGCGTCTGAACAGCAGTCCATCAGCGTTCCCAAATCATCAAGCTGTTTATCGGGATCGGAATTTGCAAGGACGAATACAATCTCCGCCATCAAAAGGCTTTCATGGTCCGCCATATTGTAAAATCCCACGGGCGTATCAAGCACCGCGACTCCGGCCCCTGTGCGAAACACCCTGCCCTTATTTGAGTGAGGTATCGCGACGGTGACACCCTCGGTCGGCAGGCCTGTGGGATATTCGTTCTCGCGGACGATTACCGCATCGGCGTAATCCTCGCCCACATAACCGTTTTCGGCCATAACCGCACAGATTCTGCGGATACAGTCGTCGCGGCTGTGGGCTTTCAGCCCGATTCGGATATTCTTTTCATCAATAACTAACATACTTCCTCCAAAACAAGGGCAGACGTAGTACGGCCCCGTCTGCCCCCGGCACTTGAATTACGCAAACAACCCAAAGATTTTAATAAGAAGGTATCCGAGCGGATCGCCGCCCATATCAAGGCTTGAGTTTAAGACGGCGGGATCAGCAAGGCCCAAATTCCCCATGGTAAGGGTGTGGAGATTCGCGTTTACCGTCGCAATAATAAGTACGGGAATGATCCACAGCAACACAAACAGAACCATTCGTATTACGTTGCCCTTGAAGTATGGGGCTATCGCTCCGCACCAGTACGGGATGAGCGCAAGGCTTGCGATCGGGATCATGGCGTTACCCGGCAGGAATATCGCAAGAATGACGCACAGCGGGTACAGCAATACGGCGGAAGCCATGACGGAGGGGTGCCCCAGCAGGGCCGCGCAGTCAACCGCCACATAGACCTCCTTTTTGCCCTCGAAGCGCTCCTGTACAAACTCCGTGACCGCGTTTGCGATTGGTATAACGCCTTCACAGAGAACAGAAACCGTCTTCGGCAAAAATACCATCAACACGCCAATCTGGATTCCGAGATTGAGCGCGCCCGCAAAATTGTTCCCGCCTAAAAACCCTAAGACAATCCCTATGATCGTTCCCATAACGCCCAGCTCTCCGGCGATTCCAATCTTTTTGCGGATAGCTTCAGGCGATGCGTTCAGCTTATTAAACCACGGGATTTTCTCAAACAGCGCGTTTACCGGTATCGCGGGAAGCGCCAGAAGCGTGACGCAGCACGGAACGGAAATTCCCGGCAGCCCGTTAAATTCCTGATAAGTCTTTGCGGTGAAGTCGCCGACATAGGAGTTTATGACAAGGAATATGATCGCCGCTACAACGCCAAGCGTAATATTGCCGCCTGATAGCGCCCATACAAACCCGCCGACTACCTGGCCGTGCCAGAAGCTCCAGACGTCGGTCCACATGGTTTTTACCAATCCCGTCAGCACCATGATCGCGTTTACGATAATGATTCCGAGCAGCGTAAATGCAAGGCCCGGCCACGCAAAGGCGATACCCGCCGACCCCCAGCCCAAATCGGTTACCGCGCCGGTCCTGCCGAAACGCTCTGAAAAAGCAAGTATGACCGGAGTGAGGGTGTCGGTTGCGTTATTGACGATAACGAACAAGCTTGCAAGGCCAATGCCTGAATAGAGGCCTCCGCGAAGGCTGGCGGAAAATCCCGCCTGGAACACAAGGCCTAAAATAAACATTACGACAGCGACCAGTACCGGGCCGCCCAGGCTAGCTATAATACCGGAAATTGTACCTGCCATTATCAAATCCCCTTCTTACAAAATTTCGTTATTATAACGGACTTTGGATGTTTGCCCTAATCATTGGTATAAATCTCGTTCATCAGCGCAATGATCTTCTTGGTCGTTTCAATTTTGGCTTTCTTTGAACCGGTCAGAAAGCTTATCCCCTGTACAGACGGCGAACCGAAGCTTTCATCCACCTTCGTCATCCACACCGCGACCATGTTTTTGCGGTTCTTATAAGGTCCAAGATCACCTATCATAATATGCTTTACATCTATGTCGTTTACGCCTTCCTTTTCCAACAATTCAAGTATTTTCATCTTCGCGTTGTTTGAGGTATTGATGCCTGCGCCGCAAATGCACAAAATAAGTTTTGGTGTTGCCATGTCTTAAACTCCTTTCGCTAACAGTATTTTTTTACCGCTGCCCTTTTGGAAGATCAGTATATCCCGCCTCCTTCTAGAATTGATAAAGCACATATATCGTCGGCTATTAAAACGTTGAGGTAGCCGCCCTTGATTGCCGCTAAGATGGATTCCTTTTTATAAGGCCCAACGGCAACCCCAACGCGAAGATGGACATTGCGTATGGTTTCAAGCGGGATTGTAACCATCCTGCCTGAAAAAACCGTATCGGCCTGCGTGCCGTCCAAATTGAGCCTGTGACCGCACACATCGGCCGCCAACCCTTGCCGCACAAGCTCCGCCGCATCATCCAATGATATGTAACCGCCAAGATATGCAGCGCTTTCCTCAGGGATACTGGAACCCAATCCCAAGAAAACCATATCCATCTGTTTCATGCGCGCAAAATATTCGCGGTTGTCGTCCTCCATGATCATTTTCGCCAGCACCGCGCTGCTCACAACCATCGGATACTGCAAAACATGATAGTTGACGTCCATTTTGTTTGCAAGCTTTTTGATGGTTTCAATCCCGCCGGTAATATGGTTTGAAATATGCATGCCTCCGGTAATCTGCATAATTTCGACGTTGCTTGCTAAAACCTTCCCCTCGTATGCTTCTATCATACAGTTTGCGGTAGAGCCCCACTGTATACCTATCAGCATGTTATCGCGCAGGTGCTCGCGCAGAAATTTAGCCGCTGTCTGGCCAACCATTGCTTTTATTAGCTCCGGCTCCGTTGAGGGAACCACCATAGCTTTTAAAAGGCCGAAACGCTTGATGAGTTCCTCCTGAAGCTCATTTTGCAGATTCCCCTGCTCTGCGATGCGAAACTGCACGATGCGCTGCTCTTTTGCCTGAGTGAGCATGCGCGAGACCTTTGAACGCGAATATCCGAAGCTCGCGGCAATTTCGTCCTGAGTGAGATCCGTGAGATAGTAAAGCTTTGCTACCTTGATCAAATCGCTTTTCTTATGCGGCCTCATAGCTATTGCCCTTTCTCTTTAAGATAACGGATATTTCCCAAGCTCTTTTGCATATTCATACATTTTAAAAAAGTTTTCAACCGGAACGTCTTCTATGAAGTGATTCGATGGGGAGAAAATGTATCCGCCTCCCTGTCCTAACGCCTTGATGCGTGTCTTGCATTCTTCATGCAACCGGTCAAGCGTTCCCGGCGCCGCGTTTTGGATATCGATTCCTCCGTGGAAGACAAGGCTGCCGCCGAATTCGGCTTTAAGCTCAAAGGAGTCCATGCCTGCCGCCAGCGGCTGGATCGACGAAAGGATATCTACGCCGCTTTCGATAAACATCGGAATGAGCGGGCGGACTCCTCCGCAGCTATGCAGAAAGATTTTGACGCCCGGCGCCGCTTCCTTGACCGCATCAAATAACCGTTTATGCGGCCTTAGGAAAAATTCTCTAAAACAGTCCGGCGAAATGAACGGACCAGATTGCGTGCCAAAGTCGGACGCAAATTCTATCCACTCTATATACGGAGCGACAGACCGGACATATAATACGTTTAATTCAATGATGAGGTCGGTGACTTTTTCTATTAACGCCGCCGCGAAATCCGGGTCGTCATAAAGGCATACGAGAAAGTCCTCGATACCGTACAGGAACTGGCAAATCTCAAAAATCGTACCGCTTGTGGCCGATGTAGCCGTGATCGCGCAATCCGTCGTCTCGTACCAGTTCCGCGCCCGTTCCGCAAGCCCGCGCACACGCCCGGAATCAAGCATATCCGGCCATTTGTAAGCTTCAAGCTGTTCGATTTTTGCATTCGCAAGCGGATACTTCGTGATGGACGGGTGCATGCCGATAATTTTTCTTCCCACACCCCACTCGTCAATCGAGTTTCCGTCGCCATCGATATAGGATTTAAAAGAATCAGGCCTGCCGATATTGATGTGCCGGAAGTCTGAGCCTATCAAATCCGCAAGGCTATAGTCTTCATACTCGCACGTTGACCCAGGGCGGATGCGCTCGCCAAACTCCTTCTTCCCCAGTTTTTCCATGATGCGCAAATATAAATCCGTATGTATCCTGCTGTCGGTTCCCCATAGATCGACCGGTATGCGATCCGGTTCTTTGTGCCTCATCGCTAAACGCACTCTTTCTCTGCTTGTCAACCGGCATCCTCTCCATCTGCACAATTGTGCATGTTATGTGCTATGCTTATTTGTATTATAGCATGTATAATTTGTTCTTTCAAGAGAATGCTTTATAATTTCTCGGGTAATTATTTCTAAAATTTAGCAATTCATTTTGTGTATTTTGTAAAAATCGATTATTTTGAATGCCAAAATTTATATTGTCATTTGCACATTTGTGCACAATCGGAGGTGTTGTTGATAAATCCGCCGTGATTGTCACAATAAAAAAAGACGCCGTACCATTACAGCGTCGATTGATAATCATAGTAAACCGTGGCGATTTGCGCTAAAGGGGCCGTAAAAATAACCAATGGAGCGCTCGATACGGACGGCATGACCATAGACTGCAAAGACGCCCGCGTTATAATCGGGCTGTGAATGTTATTCACCCGCGGCGGAATCAGCGGCGACCGCCGCTTTTTTAAGCGCGCCGTGCAGCAAATGGACGTTAATGTCATCTAAAACATAATTTATTTTGTCCGGCCATTCTTTTTGCATTAAATCCTTCATTGCCGCCTTTGCGGCGGTTATGTCCCGCG
>WRLK01000015.1 GCA_009777635.1 Oscillospiraceae bacterium
CGGGCCGCAAGGCTTTGTCGGGGCACGCCGCCGGGCCCCCGGAACCGGCACGCCGTCCCGGCTTGCGGGCCCGTCAAACCCGCCGCCCCTGCGCGGCCTGCCGGTAGCCGCGCCGTATTCGGCGCCGGCCTCGCGCAGCGCGTCGCCCTCGGCGCCGAAAAGCTCCACCGCGAACGGCCCCTCTCCAACACAGCTTGAATAGGCTTTCATAACGCCGATTACATTGTCAAGCCCCGCGGCCGGAACCCCCGCGCCGATGGGCGCGTAGGCCGCCAGCGTCTGCGAGGACGTCGTGTACGGATAAATGCCGTAGTCGATATCCCGCAGCGCGCCAAGCTGCGCCTCGAATAATATGTCCTTTCCATCGCGTATGGATGCGGATAAATATCCCGTCGTGTCGGTGATATAAGGGATAAGCTGCGTGCCGTATTCATCCAGCCAGTCCATGATGCCGTCTAAATCCGCTTTACCGGAGACATAGCCTTTCAAGATAAGGCTCTTCCATTCAAGGATATCGGCAAGCTTGGGCCGAAGGGCTTTCAAATCCGCCAAGTCACCGATTCTGATTCCCTTCTTCATATACTTGTCGCCGTAAACGGGCGCGATGCCCCGGCGGGTGGAGCCGTATTTCTTATCGCCGAGCCGCTCCTCCTCGAGTACGTCCTGCATTTTATGGTACGGCAGGCATACGAAGGCTTTGTCGCTGATTTTCAGGTTTTCAGGCGTGACGGCCACGCCTTTTTTCCGAAGCGCCGAAAGCTCGCCGCAAAGATGCTCCAGGTCGATTACCATGCCGCTGCCCATAACATTTACGGCGCCGTCGCGCAGGATTCCGGACGGCAAAAGGTTCAGGGTGAATTTACCCTTCTCGTTGACAACGGTATGCCCGGCGTTGTTGCCGCCCTGATAGCGGCAGATGATATCGTACCCTTCCGACAGCAAATCGACCATGCGGCCTTTTCCCTCGTCGCCCCAGTTGACTCCGACTATAGCGGTAAGCATAGTATAATCCCCCCTACACCGTGATTGTAATGTCCACGCCCAGAAGCTCCCGATTGGCCTCCATGACCGCCCGGGCCTCAGGCAGAAATTCTTCGGTCTGTTCCTTCGCCCTGCCCGTAAACCGTCCGGGGCGCAACAGGGTATTCATTTCTTCTTCCGTCACGTCAAAGGCTGCATCCGCAAGGATACGGGCAATCAGGTCGTTCTCCCCGCCGTCCCGCTTTATCTTTTTTACGGCCTCTATCGAGTGCAGCCGCAGCCGCTCATGGAGCGCCTGCCTGTCGCCGCCTTTTTTAACGCAGTGCATCAGGATGTTCTCCGTCGCCATAAACGGCAGCTCCTCGTTTAAATGTTTTTCAATCACGTTCGGGTATACGGTAAGCCCGCCCGCTACGTTAATATAAAGCGAAAGGATTGCATCGACGGCGAGAAACGCCTCGGGAATCGCGATACGCCTGTTCGCGGAATCATCGAGCGTGCGCTCCAGCCATTGCGCGCTTGCCGTCAGTGCGGGATTGAGCGTGCCGACCGTCACATACCGGGCAAGGGATGCCATGCGCTCGCTTCTCATCGGGTTTCGCTTGTACGCCATCGCGGACGAGCCGACCTGCGTATCCTCAAAGGGCTCGTCAACCTCTTTTAAGTGCGACAGCAGCCGGACGTCGTTTGAAAACTTATACGTGCTCTGCGCGATGCCCGACAGCACCGACAGCGTGTAGTAATCGACCTTTCTGGAGTATGTCTGCCCGCTGACGGGATATACCTCGTCAAACCCCATTTTTGCGGCTATCTTTTGTTCCAGCGCCTTTACCTTTTCATGGTCGCCGTCAAATAAGCTAAGGAAGCTTGCCCCGGTGCCGGTAGTCCCCCGGCAGCCAAGCAGTTTCAGGTTACCGAGGACAAACTCGAGCTGTTCAAGGTCAAGCAGTAAATCCTGAAGCCACAGCGCCGCGCGTTTTCCCACCGTTGTGGGCTGCGCCGCCTGGAAGTGCGTATACGCAAGGCAGGGCATAGCTTTGTACCGCTCCGCGAAATCGCACAGCTTCGCGACGGCGTTGACGAGCAGCCTTTTGATATGCAGAAGCGCGGAGCGCTGTAAAATAATATCGGTGTTGTCGCCCACATAGCAGGACGTCGCGCCGAGATGGATAATCGGCTTGGCGGCGGGGCACTGCTCGCCATAAGCACGGATGTGCGCCATCACGTCGTGCCGCGTCTCGGCTTCAAGCCGCTCCGCCGCCGCATAGTTGATGTCGGTGATATGCGCTTTCATTTCATCAATTTGCCTGTCGCCGATATCAAGCCCAAGCTCCCTCTGGCTTTCAGCAAGGGCAACCCATAGCTTGCGCCATGTGGAAAATTTATTGTCGTCAGAGAAGATGTATTGCATCGTCTTGCTTGCGTATCTTTTGCACAAGGGGTTTTCATATCTGTTCGGCATTTTGAAGCCTCCTTAGAATCTCCCGGTAACCGTCAAGCACATTGCCAAGATTTTGGCGGAAACGATCCTTGTCGAGCTTTTGGCCCGTGTCCCCGTCCCAAAGCCGGCAGGAATCCGGGGATATCTCGTCGCACAGGATAATCCTTTCGCCGCATCTTCCAAACTCCAGCTTGAAATCTATCAGTCTGATACCGGCCTTTGCGAACAACGCGTCCAGCAGCACATGAATCCGGAGCGCCTGCCGGGTTATTTCCGCGAGCTCCTCCGCAGCTGCAAGCCCGATGGCGGTGATTTGGCTTTCGTTTATCATGGGGTCGCCAAGCACGTCGCTCTTTAAGCAAAACTCCACGACCGTGTTTTTGAGGGCAGTCCCCTCCGGAACACCGTACTTTTTGGAAAAACCGCCGGCCGCAGTATTCCTGACAATGACCTCTGCCATGACAATTTCCGCTTTCTTTACAAGGACGGAGGTCTCGTCAACCGCTTGAATCAGGTGCGTTTCGATGCCGTGTTTTGCAAGGTACCTGTAAAGCAGGTTTGAGATTGCGGCGTTCAGCTTCCCCTTGCCGGAAAGTTCTTCCTTTTTTTCGCCGTTAAAGGCCGTGGCGGTGTCCTTATACCGGATGAGAAGGCTTTTATCACCCGGCCCTTCGTATATGATTTTCGATTTGCCCTCGTATAATACGTTACCCATTTTCTTACCTTCCCGCGTGCTTTATGCCTAAAATTTCAAGCTCTTCCCGACCCAGCCCCACGCCCCGAAGCATAAGCCGGTTGCCCTTCAGGCTTTCGATGGAATTGATTCCCATGCCGCCCATCATTTCCTTGATTTCGTGCTGCCATGCGGTCATCAGGTTTACAAGGTGTTTATATCCGATATCGGGGTTTAAGCGCTTGACAAGCTCGGGAACCTGCGTCGCGATGCCCCAGTTGCATTTGCCGGCGTGGCAACTCCTGCAAAGATGGCAGCCAAGCGCGATCAATGCCGCCGATGCGATATACACGCAGTCTGCGCCCAGCGCGACGGCTTTGACAATATCGGCGCTGGAGCGTATGCTGCCCCCGACAATGATGGATACGTCGTCACGGATTCCTTCGTCGCGCAGGCGCTGGTCGACGCCTGCAAGCGCCAGCTCAATGGGGATGCCCACATGGTCGCGTATACGCGTCGGCGCGGCGCCCGTTCCGCCGCGAAAGCCGTCGATGGCAATGATATCCGCGCCGCTTCTGGCGATGCCGCTTGCGATGGCGGTGACGTTATGGACGGCCGCGATCTTGACGATTACCGGCTTTTGATAATCCGTGGCTTCCTTCAGGGAGTAGACAAGCTGCCGCAAATCCTCAATCGAATAGATGTCGTGGTGCGGCGCGGGTGATATGGCGTCGCTGCCTTCGGGGA
The DNA here is from genome assembly GCA_009777635.1 of Oscillospiraceae bacterium. Lineage (GTDB taxonomy): Bacteria > Bacillota > Clostridia > Oscillospirales > Ruminococcaceae > WRAV01. Next base: position 3,843 of record WRLK01000015.1, read on the forward strand.
TCATCCGCGTCCGTGAAATATCGCCGACGATTTTCGTGCCGGGCAGATGCCCTCCGATGCCCGGCTTCGCCCCCTGCCCCATTTTGATTTCTATCGCCGCGCCGCTGTTTAAGTATTCGGGGTGAACGCCAAAGCGACCGGACGCAACCTGAACGATCGTGTTTTTGCCGTACCTGTAAAAATCCTCATGCAGGCCGCCCTCGCCGGTATTGTAATAGATGCCGAGCTCCTCGGCGGTGCGCGCCAGGCTTTCGTGCGCGTTGTAGCTGATGGAGCCGTAGCTCATGGCCGAGAGCATCACCGGCATTGACAGGGTTAGCTGCGGCGGCAGATTGTTTTGAATCCTGCCGGTTTCACCGCGTTCTATATCCCGCGGCTTCGCGCCGAGGGATATCCTCGTCTCCATCGGCTCGCGCAGCGGGTCGATGGACGGGTTCGTAACCTGCGAAGCGTTCAAAAGCATTTTATCAAAATATACCGGGTAATCTTCGGGGTTACCCATGCTCGACAATAGCACGCCGCCGCTTCCGGCCTGCCTGTAGATTTCATTGATGGTTTTTCCGTTCCAGTTTACATTCTGTTTATAAGTATTGCCGCTTTCCGCAATTTTCAAGGCGCGGGTGGGGCATAGCGAAACGCAGCGGTGGCAGTTTACGCATTTGGCGTCGTCGCAAACTACCTTGTTCGCTTCCGGCAGGTATTCATGCGCTTCGTTCGCGCATTGGCGTTCACAGGCGCGGCAGGTGATGCATCTGTCGGAGTTCCTTATGATTTCATAATCGGGATAAATATAATTTACCGCCATTACGCCTCACCCCCGTTTTTGCAAACGATGACCGGCTGCCCGCCCCCGGGCGCCCATACCGTGTCGAGATTCGGCTCAATAATACGGATAGCTGCTTCCTCGCTTGCGATATATACCTTTTCATCCTTTTCGCCGACCACCATGCTCCGCAGCTTCAGTCTGTCATTTAATGCCATCAGCCCGCCCTCGAAGCCGACAAGGATTGAAAAGGGGCCGGTGATGAGCTGCGCGCTGAACATAACGCGCAGATATTCATGGGCCTTTTGCTCTTCGGATGTCATATGCTCAATAGTCTGCCAGAACGGGGCGGCGATGACGGTCGCGATTTCCTCCAGCGTAAGCCTTTTTTTCCTATGTAAATAATCGATGATATAGGCGATGACCTCGGTGTCGGTCTTAAGCGTGCATTTATAGCCGTACATTTCGATTGCGCGCCGGTTTGCATCATAAGAGGAAATTTCTCCGTTATGCACCACGGAATAATCAAGAAGCGCGAAGGGATGGGCGCCGCCCCACCAGCCCGGCGTGTTTGTCGGGTAACGCCCGTGGGCCGTAAAGCACCAGCCTTCATATTCTTCAAGCCGGTAAAAGCGCCCGACGTCCTCGGGGAACCCGACCGCCTTGAACACTCCCATATCCTTTCCGCTGGAAAACACATAGGCGCCGTCAATCCTGGTGTTGACGCGGAACACGCATTGGGCCGCAAACTCCCGCTCGTCGAGCTGGCTGTCGGCAAGCCTTGTGGGCAGCGGCGTGACAAAGTATCGCCAGATAAGCGGCTCATCGGTGATTTGTTTCATTTTTCTCGTCGGGATTTTGGAAAGGTTGATGATGTCAAAATGCCGTTCTAAAAACTCCTCGCACTCTTTTTTCGCTAAAACGGAATCGTAGAATATATGAAAGGCGTAATAATCTTTGTACTCCGGGTAAATTCCGTATGCCGCAAAGCCGCCGCCAAGCCCGTTCGAGCGGTCGTGCATGATCGCGATGGATTCTATGACCGCCTCGCCGCTCATGCGCCGGCCCGACCTGTCGATGATACCCGATATGGCGCAGCCGGATGGTATCCGTACTTGTCCCTCGCGCTGCATATTACAAACCTCCTAAATCACAATAAAGGCGTCCACCACATGATGCACTGAAAGCCGGCCGGCTCCTGCACCATCTGATGAACGCCTTTGTTCAATCTTAAAGTTTATATCAAAATACAAGAATCATAATACAGCATAGACGCTTCATTGTCAAGATATATTTCCTTCATTGCATTGCGTTCATTGCATTGCATGTGTGATAGAACACAAATAATAAAAAGTACTGCTGAAATTCAGCAGTACTTTAAGATTAATCGTATGGCAAATATGAAATAATCTGCTTTCTTGGCATGTCCAGTTCTTTGCTTATATCATTAATTGTTTTCCCAGCAAGAAACATTTTGCGTATCACAGCCCCCATTACAGACGCGTAATGCCCTTTGGAGATGAGCGTTCTTCTTATACGCTGCTCGGAAAGCCCGAACTTTCTTGCTGTTTGTTTTATGGTTTTGACTTCTAAATAATACTCGCAAATCTCGTTGGACAGTTCATCTTCACCCGCAGGGAATGAAGCGAGTTTTTTTGTCATTGAATCAATATAGAACCTAAATCCCTGGCTATCCACTGTCCCCAATTTCGTTTTTTTATAATGGTAAATTCCATCATGATCCAGGCGCAGGGCATCAACCGATGCAAAGCTCCCATCTTGTTGTTTGATGCAAATCCCGATAAAGCGATCCTGATTCTTGCCAATAACATACGGTTTTGTCAACCAAAGCATTTCGGAACATTGTTGCAGATTTTGCGGATTATGGTACAACAAAAAAACACCCCATTCACATCTTTTCCTGTATAATAAGTGTTTGATTGCAAGGAATTTGTTGCATATAGAAATTTTGCGGAACAGCTGATTTTGCATTTCAATAAACCATTTCCCCATATATCATGATTACTATTTTCTAATTTTTTATTATGTTAGATAAAATATTCCTTAATTTTTCTAAATGGTTTTCATTCAATCCGGAAAAATTTTGATTATACCAATATACTTTTTTATAAATTCTCTAGCAATACTTTAGGCGATGTCGGCAAGCATTCCATTGATATTGTCGGGGAACGTAACGGCATGAACGCCAAACAGGTACATCGGTATATCCGCTTAAACTTGAAAAGGGTGGTGAAGTGTGCAGGGTAAAGCCTGCACTTTTTACTTTTGGGGTAAATTATTTCGGATTACTGTCAAAATTTCTTGTTTTACATGACTCTCCGTGGCTTTTTGCAAACTTTGTTAACAACTTTAATATGATATAATGTATTGACATATGGACTGCTTTTATGGTATTATTTTTTTATTGTTGGCAATAAAAAAATAATTGAAACTTTAAACGGGGTTGTGTCATGTCAAAACTTGGGATTTGCGTGATTGGTTCCGGTCGTGCCGGAATGATTCACGCGGAGAATTTTGCGAAAAATATCCCCGGCTCGCGCCTTGTGGCGATGGTTGACCCGGTGGAGGAGACGGCGCGGAGTGCGTGTGCTAAACTTGGGATTGATACATACTACACCGATTACCGGCAGGCGCTGGAAAACAAAGACATTGGTGCGATGATAATTGTAACGCCGACCCGGTTTCACCTTGAAATTGCGGTAGCGGCGGCAAGTGCGGGCAAACATATCCTGTGTGAAAAGCCGATGGCGATGACAGAGGATGAGTGCCGTCAGATGATTGACGCGGCGGAGAAAAACAAGGTTACGCTGCAAATTGGCTTTATGCGCCGGTTTGATAGCAGCTTTATGCGCGCCAAGGAGATTGTCGGGCGCGGCGATATCGGCGACGTTGTGATGGTGCGCTCCAATACACGCGGACCAAGCATACCGCAGCCGTGGATGTATGATTTAAAGGCATCAAACGGGCCGCTTGCCGAGGTGTGCAGCCACGACATCGACACGCTGCGGTGGTTCGCCGGAAGTGAATTCAAAACGGTCTACGCCATCGGCGGCAACTACCGCTCACCCGGCGCGAAACAGGATTTCCCCGATTTCTACGACAACGTGGCGCTTGTCGCAAGCTTTGAAAACGGCATGCAGGGCATGATTGACGGCGCGCAGGGCGTAGGTTACGCCTATGACGCACGGGTCGAGGTGCTCGGTACAAAGGGCTGCGTGTTTATCGGCGGGCTGAATGACGATGCAGTGGTCGCCTGCACGGCGGATTCAAAGCAGGCGGCCTACCCGCTGGTGGCAAGCTGGATGCAGTTATTCCGGCAGGCGTATTTAAACGAGGATTTGGCGTTTGTCGAAAGCGCCCTCACCGGCGCGCCCGCAAAAGTAACCGGACACGACGGCCTGATGGCTGTCAAGGTGGTCGGCGCGGGTAACGTCTCCATCACGGAAAAGCGAATTGTTACGCTGTAGAAAAGGGGTTTGCGGTATATGGAAATGCTTGCGGCAAGGCTGTACGGCAAAAACGACTTGAGAATTGAAAAAATCCCCGTCCCGGAAATAAGTGAGGACGAGATACTCCTGCGGGTTAAGGCGGCGGCTGTGTGCGGAACCGATTTGCGTATGCTGCAAAACGGCGCGGCGGGCGTTGATGAAAACAGCCCGCTCGTGCTATGCCATGAGTTTGCGGGCATTATTGAGAAAGCCGGAGCAAGCGTAAGCGGATACGAGGCGGGGCAGCGGGTGTGCATCGCGCCGAATACCGGCTGCGGCGTGTGCGGCCACTGCATCTCCGGAAACGGGCACCATTGCGCGAAGCTGAGAGCGCTCGGCGTGCACATTGACGGCGGCTTCGCCGAATTCGTGCGGGTTCCCGCGGCCGCTGTGCGGCTCGGCAACGTAACGCCGCTTGCGGATAACATAAGCTTTGAGGCGGGCGCCGCGAACGAGGCGTTTGCCTGCGCGTACAACGCGTTTGAGCGTTACCGGGTAGACCCCGGCGATATGGTTGTGGTAATCGGCGCAGGCGCAATCGGCGTGATGCACGCAAAGCTCGCGAAGATGGCGGGCGCTTCGAAAATCATCCTCAACGACTTATCGCAGGAACGGCTGGACGAATGTATTAAAGCCGAACCCGGCGTCATCGCGGTAAGGGATAACCTTTTAGAGCGGGTCATGGAGGAAACCGCGGGCGCTGGCGCTAATGTCGTCATTATCTCATGCAGCGCGGCGGCGGCGCAGCAGGCGGCGTTTTCGCTGGCGGCGCTGGACGGCAGGGTCAACTTTTTCGGCGGGCTGCCAAGGGGCAGGGAAATGGTCGGGCTTGACACCAACATCATCCACTATAAGCAGCTCACCGTAACGGGCACCACCCGCTCGTCGCTGTTCCACTACCGCCAGACGCTGCACTTCATCGAGCGCGGGATTGTTGACATCGACCCGCTTATCACCCACAAACTCCCCCTTGGCGATATCCGGAAGGCATTCGATAACGCGGCAACGGCCTTGGGATTAAAGCAGGTTGCGATATTTTAGGGAGGTAGCTTCATGCAGTATCTGATTGGCGTCGACCTCGGGACGCAAGGTACCAAAGCGACCCTTTGCGATGAAACCGGCGCGGTGGTTTCGGAGACGTTCGAGGCGTCCCGGCTGATTCACCCGGAGCCGGGCGCCGTCGAGCAGGACCCGGAGGAGATGCTAAGCTCGATTCTGGATACCATAAAGCAGATTGTCGGGGAATCGGGGATAAAACCCGGGGATGTCGCCGGAATCGGCATCGACGGGCAGATGGCGGGTACGATGGGCATTGACCGCGACGGCATGGCCGCCACCCCTTACGACAGCTGGCTTGATACCCGCTGCGGCAAGTATCGCGGCCACTTTCTCGGCTATGGCGAGAAAGTGGTGGAGGAAAACGTAATCAGGCTAACCGGCGCGCCGGTTACCTATGCGCACGGCCCCAAAATCTTGTGGTGGAAGTACGAACGCCCCGGTGTATACAGGAAAATCCGCAAATTCCTGTCGCCCGGCTCGTACTGCGTCATGCGTATGTGCGGCATTCGCGGGGACGACGCGTTTATCGATCACACCTACCTGCATTTCACCGGGTTTGCCGACATCGAAAACTCCGACTGGTCAAAACAGCTTCTCACCGCGCTGGACGTCGACGCGTCAAAGATGCCGCGCATTGTACGGCCCTATGACAAGGTTGGCGCGCTCACACGGGAGATGGCAAATCGGTGCGGCCTGCTCACGGGCACGCCAGTGGTGGCAGGCTGCGGCGATACGGCGGCTTCGAGCTTCGGTGCGGGCATTGTGCGCCCCGGGCTGCTGTTCGACGTTGCAGGCACCGCATCGGTATTTGCCTGCGCGACCGGCACCTACGCGCCCGACACCGCGAACAAGACCATCATGTACCCGAAATCGGTTGTGGACGGGCTTTATACGCCGATGGCCTACATCAACGGCGGCGGCATGTGCCTGAAATGGTTCCGTGACGACGTGCTCCAAAAATCTATGGATTACCCCGAGCTTGACGCGATGGCGGCGGACATAAAGCCCGGCAGCGCGGAGCTATTCTTCCTGCCGCACTTTTCCGGACGCGTCTGCCCGAACGACACCCTTGTGCGCGGCAGCTACGTCAATTTAAGCTGGCACCACAACACGGCGCACATGTACCGCGCGATTTTAGAGGGGATTGCATATGAATACCGCATTTACGCGGATATTATCCGCAAGCTCGCGCCGGATACCAATTTTGAGAAGATTATCACAATCGGCGGCGGCGCGAAAAGCCACGTGTTCAACCAGATTAAAGCGGATGTGCTCGGCGTGCCGGTTTGCACAATCAACCGCGCCGATACCGCAGCAATCGGCTGCTGCGTAATCGCAGGCTACGGCATGGGGCTGTATGATAGCCTTACCGAACCCATCGAGCGGCTGGTCAGCCTGCGAGATCAGATTTCCCCAGCCCCCGGGCTGTCCCGGTTTTACGGCAAGCGCGCGGACATCTACGCGGATATTTTCCCCGCGCTTCATGGCGTATACGGTAAGCTCGCAGAGCTTTAAGAGAGGAGTTCACGCATGTTCCATTTTGAAAAGGCAACACGGCCGACCCTTTATTTTATCGGTGTTACGACAGGTAAATCCTCCATCATGAAGGTGTTCCCCAAATGGGCGGAGGCACTGGGGCTTGAAAACACTGCCATCAAGGGCATTGACCTTGCACTGCACGCGCCCGCAGAGGATTACCGCGCGGCCGTCGAGTTTCTGAAGCGCGACGAGCTTTCGATGGGCGCGCTGGTCACGACGCATAAGATAGACCTCTACAACGCCTGCAAGGATATGTTTGACTACATCGACCCTTATGCCGGGGCGTTAAGCGAGGTGTCGTCGCTGTCGAAGAAGGACGGCAGGTTCTGCGCGCACGCGAAAGACCCTATCTCAAGCGGGCTTGCGCTGGAGGCGTTCGTGCCGGAGAATTTCTGGAAAAACCACGGCGGCGAAATCGTCCTGCTCGGGGCAGGCGGAAGCTCCCTTGCGATGACGCTGTATTTCGGTCAGGAGCGCCACGGCGGCAACGTGCCCAAAAAGGTTACCATCTGTAACCGCAGCACGCCGCGGCTTCAATCCGCCGCGAAGCACCTGGAGAGCGTGGCGGGGCGCTTTCCGATTGAATATATACACAACCCGGCGCCCGACGGCAACGACGCGGTCATCGCAAAGCTGCCGCCGTATTCGCTGATTGTAAACGCGACGGGCCTCGGCAAGGACGCGCCCGGCTCCCCCACGACCGACGCTGTTTTGTACCCCGAACACAGCCTTGTGTGGGAAATCAATTACCGCGGCGACCTTATCTTCATGGAGCAGGCAAACGCCCAGAAGGAAGCACGGGGCCTCCACGTGGAGGATGGCTGGATTTACTTTATCCACGGCTGGACGCAGGTCATCTCCGAGGTGTTCCACATTCCGATTGAGGGCGAGCTTCTTGGCAGGCTAAGCGACATTGCGCGCAGTGTGTGAAAACACGCGAAAAAAGACGCGCCGGTTCACAGACCGCGCGTCTTTTCAGGGCCTGTTGATGCTACCGCCCGACGCCCATCTACCGGCACAAAATCCACTTCGTATCCAGGCATTTCGGATGGTGTCAACAGGCTCTAGTCTATCGTATGCTCGTGGCCTTGCGCTTCAAGGAACGCGGCGCCGATGATTCCCGCAAGGTTGCCAAGCGACGCTTTTAAGATTTCAGGCGACTTTAAAATCCCCTTGCCGTATATAGTCTCCGCCACCATACGGCGCACCGGGTCAATCAGGTATTCGCCCTCATTGCTCACCCCGCCGCCGATTAATACGGCATTCGGCCTGAATACCGCGTCAAGGCTGCTGATTGTGCTCGCGACATAATATGCATACTTGTTAACGACCGCCTGTGCGGCTTCATCGCCTTTTTTTGCGGCTTCAAAGGCAGTCCGGCCGCTTACCTTGCGGAAATCATTGCCGCATATTTCGCGCATCAGCGTACCCGGGGATGCCGCGATGGCCTCGATCGTTTCGCGGATAAGCCCGGTGATGGAGGCGTAGGCTTCGATACAGCCGAGCCTGCCGCAGGTGCATCTTACGCCGTCAAGCACAAGCGTGACATGCCCCAGCTCAAAACAGGAGTGGTCGCCGCCTAAAAAGATATTGCCGTCTATAATCAGGCCGCCGCCGACGCCGGTGCCGAGCGTCATCATCAGGATGCTGCCGAATTCCTTACCGACGCCCGCCAGATATTCGCCGAATGCGGCGCTGTCCGCGTCGTTGGCGAGATACACGGGCTTGTCGATGTATTTGTTAAATTCCTCAATCAGCGGAACATCCCGCCAGTTTAAATTGTTTGAATACAAAACCCTGTGGGTTTTCGGATCTATCCCGCTTGGCACGCCAATGCCCACGGAACTAAAATCATCGAGCGTAAGGCCCGCTTCCGCGATCACCGTCTTTGCCGCGTCGGCCATATCGGCGACAATCGGCCCAAAGCCCCTTGATGCAAGCGTGGGTCTGCTGTGGAGCTTCACAGTGTTGTAGTTTTCATTAAATACTCCCGTTGCTATGTTCGTCCCGCCAAGGTCAATCCCAATATAATATTTCAAGCATATCACCCGTCCGTTTATTTTTATATTTATATGATAGAAGTATAACATAAAAATAATTGATTGAAAAGATAGAAAAGTGTTGAAAAAAGCGGGAATTGATACTACGGCGGGCGCGAACGGTTCAGCCGGGACAATCGGTAATGGCGGACTTCATCATCCCGGTTTGCAAGCATCGCCGGGGTTTGATGCGAGCGGCGGGGGCGATGGAAGCCCGGAACAATCTGCGGATGCGAAAAATAGTTCCGGCAAGCGCATCATCTTCGTAAAGAGAATATTCGCAGCCGCGCAAATGGATGACGATGAGATTTTGGATACATCAGAGATATCATACACAGCAGCCCCGGAGCCTATTGAATATCCGGAAGCTCCGGCCACCCCCGCTATGGCGGAAACACCTGTGTCCCGCATGCCGCCGCAGGATGGCGGCAGGGTGAATGTGGCAGTTATTGCTGCAATCATTTTACCTGCGGCGCTCACGGGTGCTGCGTTTATTTTATACAGGCGCGGCAGAAAAGGTAGAGGCGGGTAGGTTTTTACATGAAATGGTCGCGGGAGCCACAGGCTCCCGCGACCTTACTTTCATTCGGGTGTGGACAGTTTGTCCATAGATCGGGGTTCGTTTATATGCTTGAGTGCTTAAGCGAACGTAGATAATGCTTATAATGCGCGATACATGAACTATGCAGTCATTCTTTCCTTTAATTCATGCTCGACAAACGACTTGATATAGGGGTTGCTTTTGCCTGTCATCAAAAATTCAAAGCAACTGTATCGGCATTTTTGGAAATGCTCATTCCCAATCATAAAGTCATAGCCTATGCACTTGGGGCTGCAAGTATTATGAACCAGCCGCTTACATATCCTGGCGTCTTTGATGGATTCCACCATAACGCTTGGCAGAGTATTCAGAAAATCAGGATAACCGCCTATCCGCTCCCCGTAAATGCGGGTCAGCATACCGCTTTTTCTAAAAACAAAATTAAGAATTGCCCTTTGCGGCTTACCGAATTTGTAAGAAGCAAGAAAACCACTTTTCTTCTCTTCAAATGTTGCCTTACAGCCGTTGTCAATCAAATAGTTATGCAAATCTTGAACAAACGGCTTATTGTCTGCATCTACGGCTTCCAAGAACTGTTCAAAGCTGATTTTTGCTTGTGTCATAATCCTATCACCTCAATATTTTCAATATCCATGCCAAACCATTAATTGCCACGGTATACCATATGCATCAGTTAAGCCTGCTGCACATGGGCTATATGTGGTGCTATGAGGAGCCAATAAATCTGTTGCGCTATCAGCTAAGGCGTTATATGCAGATTTCACGCCATCCTCTGTATCAAACTCTAAAACCATCTGCATATGATTTCCTATTTTCGTATTGCTGCTGTTATCATCGCAGAGCAGAATCGTTTGCTTGCCAATACGCATCTGAGCGTTATAGATGAGGTCTTTTTCTGATTCTTTCTACAGTCCCGATTTCTTCTGGGTCGGCCTCTGAATCTGAATATCGCGTTACGGATGTAACCTCTGCCCCAAAAGCTTTTTTGTATAGCTCAATTGCATTGGCGCATTGCCCGTTGTTGTAAATTAAAATCGGTTCAAAGCCCGGCGCTGTTTTTCTCTCTGCTTCTTTCCAAAGTGCCTTGCGCAGATTCGTATCCTACAAAAAGGCTATATCTTTCCGTCTCAAATCGCAAAACACAGAAATTGGGGTCATCGTACCCTGTCCAATGCTCCCCGCAGCCCATCGGCTCCAGCCACATATCTTTTTTTGTTTTCATATCGGTTACAATTTCAATCGTGCCGACAAGAGTGATATTGTATTCGGTGGAGTTTATGCAAACGCTCGCGCGGCTGCACTTTTCGACCCGCTTAGCCTTGTTCTCGTCGGGAGAGGTTGCAAAGGTTAGCCATTTAATGCCGTCTGCCTTTACAATAGTTAAGGTAGAGGTGGTGGGATAGCCATTCTCATCTATTAAGGAAAGAGCGGCATACCCTTCCATCCCACCGCCGATGTAGCCTGTTTTCCCATTGATAATTTCCTCTGCTTTTGCAATAACTTCTTGGTTCATGTGTTCGCTACCTTTCGTTTTTTTCTTATCGTAGCACATCAAACACGACAACAGTATGCCATGTTACGAATAGCGGGACAAAGTATTTTTTGCGATGGCTTGAATCTCGGCTGCTATGTGGTCAGGCTCTAAAACCTTGACTTTATCGCCAAAACTGAGCAGCCAGCCTATCATGTGGCTTTTACTCGTAAAGCCAACCTCAAAATTTAACCCTTCGGCTGTTTCGTAATAGCAATCAAGCCCATAAGTTTCGATTAGCTGATACTTTGCTGATTTATCGAAAAGAGCCACCAGTTTTATATCATCGGAAAAGTAGCTGTTAAAATCACGTTTTTCGGACGGTATGTCACGCACTGCAAACTGCTCGTCACTTATGGATAAATTCCATAGGCGGTTTAGCTTGAACATTCGCCAGTCCATGCACTTCAAGCAAAACCCGAACACATACCATGATGTCCACTGAAAAACCACAATATACGGCTCTATGCGCCGATGGCTCTCGCCTTTGCTATAATAGTAGTCGAACCGGATAACTCGATTTTCAAGTATGGCCTGTTTTATAGCCTCAATTTTAACGGTCAAATGACCTTTGTGGCAGGAAGCAAGGTCAATGACAACAGGCTCGCGCAAGGAAACAACCGCATCAGAATTAGCCCCTAACTTGTCTAATGTTCGCTCAATCTGCGACTGCTTCGACACGCTGCCAATACCCTTGAGCGCGGCGATAATGTCCGATAACTCCCCTGTGGTTAAAACGTGTTTATCCAGCTTAAACTCTTCTGCTATAAAAATGCCGCCGCCCGAGCCTTGATGGGTCACAATGGGTATTCCCGCCTGACAAAGGGCGTCAATATCCCTGCCGATGGTGCGGCGGTTGACCTCGAATTTCTCCGCAAGATACGGGGCTGTAACACGGCCATTTTGGAGCAAGACGGTAAGTATGCCCATCAATCGGTCAAGCTTCATAAGCAGTCATCCCTCCCTTGCAGTACTCTCAATCACTGCCTATACTATGTCACGGAAATCATAGCATATATTATCGCATTGCGTCAAACGGGGGCGCTTTATTTCATAACAATATCAGGCACGGTATGCCAATACGGAATTGATTCTTTTTTACGGCTGTTCATGCCGGTCGATTACGGGGAAAATCAAATCCATCCGGCAGAATATGCCGTCGTAATCGGCGGGGAAATCCGTTCATAGTGAAAATTTTCCGGAAAAAGGTAACGGGCTTGGGACTTGAAAAAATGATTGACAGCCATATAGGTTTCCTTGGCGTCTATGATATTGCACTCCTCGGGCGGATGCTCGCCGGTATACCGGAAGCGCACATACCGGCCCGCGGGGAATGTCCAGCGTTTCAATTCCTTGGGGCCGCCGTTAAGGCCGGATATCCCTACGCTGGGCATATATTCATAATCGTTGCCGCCCAAATAAAAGTTCACGCCGTAGTAAATATCCGGATTGACGTTTGGCAGCTTGCTCAATATATCGAAATAGGCCGCCCGGCCTGCCGCGTTGGGGGCCATGCCGTCCCGCCGGACGTCAAAGCCCCGGAGCACCGTGGGAATGCCGATAATATGAAATTCCGGCACAACGATGTGTTCCGGGCCGACAATCAGGCCGACTCCCGTTTCGATGATGGAATCATATACAATTTGCTCGCGGATGGGCAGCGCCAGTTTCTGCCGCCGCGCTTTACCCGGCGGGCAGTCAAACTCGCTTTGGAATGCGCGCATATAAGACTGCTCATGGGAAAACCCGTATTGGTGGGCGATATCAATAATACGCATATTTGTATTAAAGAGCTCATGCAGGCTATGCGCCAATTTGCGTCCCCGCACGTAATCCATTAAGGATTGCCCGGTTAATTGCTTAAATAACGATTGCAGGCGCGACGCGGACATATATGCCGCGACAGCCAGCCGTTCTATGGTCAGCTGCCCGTTTTTTTGCCGTTCAACCATATCCAGTACGGTTTTCAGGGAGTCTTGATGCAACAAGGCTCCTTTTTTATTATTACAAATCCCAACCACCCTGTTTTCTTCCTTTATTTTAATATTATACTTCAAAATCTGAAATGTTCAAGCAAGCAAAAAAGTAGGATTGGTTCAGTATCCGTATGATTTTTATGATATGGTTATAAAATAAAGGCTTTTATTGATACTGATTAGGAGGCTATGAAAAAATGAAACGATTTATGAAGAGCTTGCTGGCAGGGGCCTTATCCATGTCCATCATCGCCGGATGCGCCGGAGCCCCGATGCCGCCCGGCCCGGCGCCGGGGACAAGCATACCGGATACGGAGCCTGTTCAGGAAGCTGAGGCAATCCCCGAGAAAAATGCCGGGCAAAACAGCAGGGTGGAATCTGTTGATATTCCCGCGCCGTCTTTGGCAAACAGCATAGTCGGCGAAAAAACAGAACAGAGGATTTCCGTATATTTACCGCCGGGCTATGATTATAGCGATAAAGAATATCCGGTGGTTTACTTCCTGCCGGGATACGGCGCCCGGACTGAAACATTTATGGCTGAGTTTTACCGGGCTATGGATTCGTTCCTGGACGCGGAAGAAGTAAATGAGATGTTAATCGTTGTAGTCAACGGTATAGGCGTATTGGAAGGGACTTTTTATTATAACTCGCCCGTCACCGGAAACTGGGAGGATTTCGTAACAAAGGACGTCATCCAATATGTTGACAGCCATTACAGGACGATACAAAGCGCCGAGGCCCGCGGCCTCGCGGGGCATTCCATGGGAGGCTTCGGGGTCATCAACATCGCGATGCGTACGAAGGATATTTTCAGCTACGTCTACAGTATGAGCCCCGGCTTGTTTGATGATGACGGTTTATCGGAATCCCTTATGGATTTTGGCCTTGTTGAGCAATTCATTGACCGTCATGCGGAGGCGGACGATGAAACGGTTCATGCGGAGTATTTAGAATACATAGACAGATCGGGCTGGACGACGACCTTTTCTTTTGCGTATGCCTCCGCATTCGCGCCTGATGCGAACGCAAGGGCCCCCTATGTTAAGCTCCCGGAGAAGGATGAAAACGGCGATTTTATGCGTGACGGCATATTGCAGCTGTATCATTCGGGATACGGCGGGCTGAAAGAGAAGCTGAATAATGATACCTACATCGATAACCTGTTAAATCTAAAGGGGTTTGTCATTGAATATGGAACGGATGATGAGTTTATATTTATTCCAAAGGGTTGCGTTTATTTTTCCGGATTGTTAAAGGAACACGATATCCCTCATGAATTGCATGAATTCAAAGGCCCGCACACGTCGCTGCCCCGGATTCGAACCGTGGTAATACCATACTTCTCCAATACTTTTCAAGTTTTTTAACATACTGCCCAAAAATATTTATAAATTCATAAAATATATGCTGCATTTTTCGGAAAAGTTGAAGGAATTTTAAAAAACGCTTGACAAATAAAGGTTTATATATCTATAATTAAAATTGTTAACAGCAAAGGCGCTGTGGATTTTATATCCACAGCGCCTTTAACGATTTGATTCCCCGGGAGAACAAATCGCTAAAGCACAATGGCGTGCGCTTTTCTGCCGTCCGGCAGCGAAGCACATGCCAATTTTTATTTTGTGAAGGTGGTTTTTATGGATTTTGGCATTTGGTTTTTAATCGGCGCCGCGTTGGTATTCTTTATGAATGCCGGTTTCGCGATGGTAGAATCAGGATTTACCCGCGCGAAAAACGCCGCCAACATTATCATGAAAAACCTGATAGATTTTTCCCTGGGTACACTGGCTTTTGTGTTGCTTGGCTTTAGCATCATGTGCGCCGAGGACTACTTATTTGGTGTTATCGGCGTCCCGAATCTCGGTATTTTTACCGATTTCGCCAACTTCGATTATTCCGGATTCGTCTTCAATCTTGTATTCTGCGCCACGGCCGCGACGATTGTAGCGGGCGCTATGGCGGAGCGCACGAAATTCAGCGCTTATTGTATCTACAGCGTCGTTATCAGCGCGGTCATCTTTCCGGTTCAGGCCGGATGGGTGTGGAACGAGAGCGGATGGCTTGCGCAGATGGGTTACATTGATTTTGCCGGTTCCTCGGCAATACATATGGTGGGCGGTATCTCCGCTTTCGTTGGCGCGGTTATGCTTGGCCCGCGCCTGGGAAAATATACGATCGATAAAAAAACCGGCAAGAAAAAATCCCGCGCGATTCCCGGCCACTCGTTGACGTTAGGCGCGCTCGGCTGTTTCATCCTGTGGTTTGGCTGGTACGGCTTCAACGGCGCGGCGGCTGAAAACCTGTCGCAATTGGGGTCGATATTCCTCACCACAACCTTGGCGCCGGCTGCCGCCGCGGTGGCGACCATGACGTATACATGGGCTAAAAACGGGAAGCCCGACGTATCCATGACGCTCAACGGCGCACTGGCGGGGCTTGTAGCGATTACGGCCGGATGCTCCAGCGTGGATGCGCTGGGCGCGCTGATTATCGGCGCGGTCGCCGGTGTTTTGGTAGCTGCGGCAGTCGAGTTTATCGACATTAAGCTGCATGTGGACGATCCCGTCGGCGCGGTGGCGGTACATGGCGTCAACGGCGTATGGGGCACCTTGGCGATTGGCCTGTTCGCCAAGCCTATTTCGGTGGGGGAAGACATCATCTCAGAGGCTGCCGGCTTATTCTACGGCGGGGGCCTCGGCCTGTTAGGCGTCCAGTCGCTGGGCACGGCGGCGATTGCCGCGTGGACCGTCGTCACAATCAGCGTAACCTTCTTTGTTATTAAAAAGGCGCATGGGCTGCGGGCCTCCATGGAGGATGAAATCCTGGGGCTTGATTCCACCGAGCATGGTTTAGCCAGCAGCTATGCCGATTTCCTTCCGGCTGTCAATACCGATTTGCAGATACTTGGCGAAGGGGCTAAGGAAAAGGCTCCCTCCATTCCGGTAGCGCCGGAGGCGGCGATTCCCGTAACGGACGTTTCAACCGGCACGAAGCTCACAAAGGTAACCATCGTTACCAAGCAGAACAGGTTCGATGCGCTGAAGGCCGCGTTCGACCAAATAGGCATTACCGGCATTACTGTCACCAATGTGTTGGGCTACGGCGTACAGCGGGGCACCCAGATGTACCGCGGAGTACCGCTGGAATCCCAATTGCTGCCGAAAATCCAGGTTGATATCGTCATCTGCAAAATACCTGTTGACGTACTGGTCGAAACCGTCAAGAAGGTGCTATATACAGGAAACATCGGAGATGGGAAGATATTCATCTACGACGTGGAGAACGTTATTAAGGTGCGCACCGGAGCCGAAGGCCCCGACGCCTTGTAGGATGCAGCACCCGGCGGCGAAAAATTTTATATCAATCAAAACCACGCGCCGGGCGCGTGGTTTTGGTCTTGAATCAAACCTTTACTTCCTCCAGGTTGGAAATCTTATTGACGATGCTTCCCTCATACCATTCGGGTACCCTGTCGGTTGAACGAAACGCCTTCTCGAAAACTCCGTATAATTCCGAATATGGAACCCTGTTTTGCACAATCGTTTTAAGCTCCGAGGTTTGAAGCGGAATAATTTTCATGCCGTCAACATAACGCGAGGTATCCTGCGTATCAAACCATTCCGTGGTTTTGCGGCTGCGGAAATCGGAAACCACATTGATATTAAGATAATTTGAGGCAAATACACAATAAGAGTTCAAATTGCCTGTGCGAAGCAGATGCTGTCCTAAGTGGCGGGAAACCGGCTCCATTTCCATGCTGCGTTGATTGCTTGCGTTGGCAAGGGTAGCTTCAAGCAGCAAGCAGTGTTCGGGGTAATGCTCAGTTGCGCCGTATTCATAAACGATATCCGCTTCACCGCCGATTGCGTGAGATTTTGGCAGCAAATCCGCATCGAGCGACAGCTTCATATAATCTAAAATCCTGCCCTGGCGCCCACTGGCCTTATACCAGATAATCCCCAGTACATACTCGAAAATCGTTGGGATTTCCGCGTTGTCGGTAATCAGGCGGCTGATTTCATCATCACTTCTGGATTCAAACAAGCCAAGCAGGTTTATCAGGTTACCATCGGTAAACTTTGTATCAATCAGCACCTGCAAACGCTTGTAGCGCTCATCGCTTGCAACCGAATAAGCCGCTTCCATGGTTTTAACATGCGTGTCGAATTCAGTATTGATACCGCTGATTATCGCCTTTTCGTTAACCTTTAACGCCGGATGAATATCTTCTAAGGAACAATTATGATAAATCTGCCCGCTTTTCTCAAAAGCAACCGTAAACAAGGCATCAATATTATCATTGAAAAAGTGCTTGGGTACAATATCGAGCTTCACTGTATTATCCTCAAACAGCACGACATCCGCCGTCTTGATATAACGGCGGTTCAAATCCAAATAATCCGCCATGGTGGCTTTTGCTTTAAATAGGTGCATGGTTTTAAAAAAAGCGATTTTAAAATCAGTTTCTGTTTTCGCTTCCGATAACACCGTTTTCTTAAAATGCTTTGCCGGGGATTTTTGGATTGCTCTTTCCGATACAGTATCAAATAGATAATCACGCCAAAACTTGCCGACATTCACATTTTTAGTTTTCTTATATGCATCTGCGATTGCAGAGGAACCCTTGTTTATACAAGCGTTATATAGCGCGCAATAGAGCGGAAAATAGGCTTTATCAAAGCTGCGGCTTTTTCTGTTAAAGCCGATGGTGCAAATCAAATCCTCACTTATTCTGTTTTTCACAAGCAAATCAAGGGCTGCCTGATAATTATCCATACCCATCAGCGTATCAATCATTACCGTTTCAATCTCTTTTCCGCCTGCACGTATGTCTTTGATTTCTATCATGATTTCATCGGTTATTTTCTTATTTATGCAGAGCGGCAACAAAAATGTGAATTCGTCAAAGGTAAGGAAATGGAGCTTTGAAAGCAGGTAAAGCAGAACAATAAACGGGCGGACAGTATTTCCGCCGATATCATAAGAGGTTTTTAATAATTGCTTCATATAGATAAAGCTGTCTTTTGGTATTTTTAACGCATTGTCAGGATTAAAATCACCGCTTTTGCTAATTGACAGTAAAGCATTGCCCGCCTCGGTCAGTCGGCGCCCCTCCGTGATTAAGCCGATGTCTTTTAAGCCCGATGTTTTTTCACGGGCATCCTTTGGCCTGTTATTTGCATCGCCTGTGAGAAACCCGGCGGCTTTCATAAAATCATAATAAGCGGATTGCAGGGTACTATTGCTATTCCATTCTGCATTGGCATTATCTGGTAATGCCCAAAAGTCAGAAAGAAGCGAGAGCTGCCGCTCGATATTTTGATTGAAATTTTTAGTCCGGTAGCTTGTTGTGCCTAAGCACCAGCAATAGCTTTTATACGGAATATTTGCAAACGGCATTCTTCTCCCCCTTTCAGTAATTGATAATCAGCACCTCATCGGCCGAGCCTGTTTTATCCTTCGTTTGATAGCTGGAGTTGGCATAGTTAAAATCCAACGGAACGGCCTTATATTTATTTTTG
Source organism: Oscillospiraceae bacterium (assembly GCA_009777635.1). Classification (GTDB taxonomy): domain Bacteria; phylum Bacillota; class Clostridia; order Oscillospirales; family Ruminococcaceae; genus WRAV01. The sequence continues at coordinate 22,346 of WRLK01000015.1, forward strand.
TTTTTATCGAGCCAGTTCAGCAGGATTCCGTTTTCCCTGCCCTTGCTGCGCAGGACATTGGAGAGCGCGAAGCGAATATTTCTTGCGTGGGCCTTGTCCAAAAACGCGAGCAAATCCTTTTCAAACTGTTCATTCCAGCCGCCTTGCTCATTATATGTGGCGCAGGTTATAAGATATGGAGGATCGGCGTAGATAAAGCTGCTTTCAGTCAGGCTGTCAAGGTCGAACTCCCTGAAATCCTTGCTAATAAAAGAGTAATCACCGCTTTTTAACCTGTCGATAAACCGTGACAGCTTTTGCTTCATTTTGGAATTGAAATCGCGTTTGCCAACCGGAAGGTTAAATTCACCTGCGCGGTTAAATCGGATTTGGTTGTTGAAGGAATAGATTATCAGCACATAAAGCATGATATAGCAATCATAATTTTCGTTTTTTCTTGCATTATAATCTTTGCGCAGTTTTAAAAAACCATCCTTGTTGAAATCCCCAAGACCACGGGAGCTTTGACAGCCATAAAACTCATAGCCGTTCTCATTGGAACGGGATAATCCATATTGATCAATGGTTTGCTCAACCAATTCAAACGTGGCTTCCTTGGCGAGGTTTTTAAAGGTGTAATAAAGATAAAGCAATTTTTCGTTGGAATCGTTGAACAACACTTTTTGAGCATTGACGTTTATCCCGACATTACAGCCGCCGCAAAATAAATCAACAAACAGGCCGATGTTTTTGGGGAAAAGCGGTAGGATTTGCGGAAGCAGTTTGAATTTTCCGCCGATATAATTAAGTGGGGATGAAATGACAGGTTTTTCATCATCAAAGCATTTGCAAAGGAAAAGCCGCTCTTCATTTCCGGAAATATTAGATTTTCCCGTGGTAAATGCCTTGTAGTTTTCTGAAAAGACCTGAACCTCTCCTTTGGCGCGAAGGATTCTGAAGATATCGTCGTCAGAAATCTTTGCGTTGGAACGGTCGTTGCCCTTTCCCTCCATATTATTGTAGGAAAAGAGTATGTATTTCGCTTTGATGTTTTTGATTAATTCTTTAAAGGCTTTCGTTGCCTTTGTTGTACAGTAATCACTTTTGAGGGCTGTTCTATCCATCTTTCCGGCAACGCCGAAGACTTCGGGCTTTTCCCAACGCGCCACGTTTTCAAGCAGATGGTATGCATCACAGTATTGGCGGGAATTGTAAGGCGGGTCTATGTACACTAAATCCGCCTCAATAGTCTGTACTAATTCATTTGCATCGATGTTGCAGCAAATGTTGTTTTCATTATTGCTTTCATTCAGTACGGGAACACACAACTCCAAAGAACGGTCGAATGTTCCCCCTTGGCGATATGCATCGTAGTGCCCGCAGGTATTGGCGATCTTATCCATTGCATACACCAGGGATGTAATCAGGATTGCCCGTTCACGGTCATTAATCTCACCGTTCTTATGCTTTGCTTCAATGTCCTCACGGATAAATCCGATTTTTGCACAATCCTGCCTGTTGAAATATGTATCTGCAAAATTCCTTGTAAAATAGTTTTCCTCGTTTACTTCAAGCGCATTATATCCAACAATTATATCGGTGATTTTTGAGGGCGAATATCTTTCCGCCCCGAACCAGGCAAGGTTACAAATATAATTGCTGTACATGATATCGTTTGTGATAATTTTTTTATCTGTGAACAAGGATGATACCGCGCCTGTTCCTGCAAAGATGTCCGCAACAACTCCTATATTTCCACAATTTTCAGTTATGACCTTTTCAATAAACGGAAGCAATTTATATTTATTTCCCAAATACCGGCGGTTGTTTATGTTAGATGTTTTATACTCCGGTTGAACAGGTACAATCCCGGTGTGCTTATTTTTTTCCAAGTAAGCTTGGATTTTGGGAATCAGGCTCTCGCTCCAAATAATCTGTCCATTTTCAGAGGTTTCATAAGGGAAAACCCCGTTGTCTTTTAAATAATAAAGGTAAGAACGGGAGATGTCCAATTTATCCGCTATTTTTGTTGCCGATACTTTTGCCATGCCGAAACCTCTTTCAATGCAACTTAATGAAAGCTAATATTGGACAGTATATCACATTAACAACAATGATACAAGCATATATAGTAAGGCATTTCTAATTTTAAAAATGATTTCGGATGCTGATTCAACGAACAATCAGTATAATGTTCGGTCAAAATTAGCATCCGAAATCTACATTTTAAATTTTAAATTTTTCTTATGCATAAAACAACGCACCGGTAATTCAATCGATAATTCAATATACTACAGTATTGACAAATCAGGTTTTATTGCATATAATGTTTTAGTGTTGACGGCGCCATAGCCAAGGGGTAAGGCAGAGGTCTGCAAAACCTTTATCCCCAGTTCAAATCTGGGTGGCGCCTCCAAAATAAATCCTTGAAAATCGTTTTGATTAAGCGATTTTTAAGGATTTTTCTTTTTCTGTCTTTCCACATGATATAAAATACATCCAAAAAAACCATTTCAAAATTATACAAAAAATATATTGAAAACCACAATTACTCCATGTTATGATAAATATGCTGATGGAAACCGGTTTCCATCAAAGAAATTATGTGCAAATTTTAGAAAATCGATTAAAAAGTATATAAAAAAGGAGTTGATTTATTAGGGCCTGTTGACACTAGCGTCATTGTCCCTTTGCCGTGCAGAGATTACCTAAGGAGGTTATGGCCAGATGCCTCAATATCCGACAAACATCCATAAACAACTTTGAATAAGGAGTTGACGTAAAAAATGAATAATAATAATAAAAGAATCCTTGCGTTCTTGGTAGCCATGCTGATGTGCGTCAGTATTTTTGGCGGCATGACCGCTTTCGCATCCTTGAACTATCACCAGAACTGGACCAGCGACCTTGGCAACGGCCCAATTTCTGGTACGAGAACCGGTAATCAGGGTACGGTAACTTTTAACGGAAACCTTAGCACAGGTAACTTCACTGTTAGCTGGAGAACATCGCCGACCAACAGCGGCTACAACAATCTTCAAGGCCTGGGCTGGAGTACCGGCACATCCAGCCGTAGAATCGGTTACAATCTGGGCGTCTTTAACCATACCTCCGGCAGTAACGGCTGTACTTACGGGTGCGTCTATGGTTGGGCGAGAAGCCCGCAGCTGTATGAGTACTATGTCGTTGACAACTGGGTGAATTACGGTAACACATCCGGATCTCACAGGGGTTCTCTCACCAGCGACGGAGGTACTTACAACATCTATACAGAATCAACCAATGGCCCCAATATCAACGGCTCGGGACCCTTTTTCAAAATTAAGAGTGTAAGAACATCTCAAAGGCCGACCGGGCAAAACAATGTAGTTACCTTCCAGAATCACATCAATGCGTGGGCGTCACAAGCAGGCGTAAGCTTATCCAATCATGACTATCAGGCGTATATCATAGAAGGCTACAATAGCGCCGGAAACGCCAATGCAACAGTATGGGCAGCCTAATTAGGTAACGTCAACCCCCGGCCCGGAGACACTACCTTCGGGACGGGAAGGGCATCTGGCCGATGTCTCATATATAATGTATGTTTCCTTGCATAAACCGGTACTTCATGGACAACAAGACGGCTGGGGACATGGCCGAGACGGTCGTGTCCCCAGCCGTGACTCTTTTGTTATAGGGGGAATATATACCGATGAAATGGAAACTGATTCCTTGGCTTGCGTTGATTGTTGTTGTTTTCAGCGCGTGTTCACAGGAAAACCTGGAAACCCCGGATGGCTTTATTCTGGTCAAAGGCGGCGCTTTTGTCAACACCAATTCCAACCTGTATGGAACCATTGTGACGGTACCGGATTTCTATATCGGAAAATATGAGGTGACGCAAAAAGAATGGGTTGATGTCATGGGCAGCAACCCCTCGGAGTTTCAGGGCGAAGATATGCCGGTAGAAACGGTAAGCTGGTATGACGCTATCGAATACTGTAACAAGAGAAGTGAAAAAGAAGGCTTGAAGCCATATTACAATATCGATAAGGATACTATCGACCCTAATAATTTGAGTGAAGACGATGATATCCGCTGGACCGTTACCATCAACGAGGGGGCGAACGGCTACCGCCTGCCTACGGAAGTGGAATGGGAGTATGCGGCAAGCGGCGGTCGGAAGAGCAGGAGTTACATATTTAGCGGGAGCGACGACCCGGACGAGGTGGCGTGGCATTTCAGAAACTCCGGCGATGAATATTTGGAGGGCTTCTGGCATTGGCCGACAATCGAAGGCAACAATAGCCGGCCGCAGCCCGTGGGGCAAAAGAAAGGCAATGAGCTGGGGCTTTATGATATGTCGGGCAATGTACGGGAATGGTGCTGGGACTGGCATGGAGATAACGTGGATACAGGCAGCGGAGCAGAACGCGTTTGGCGGGGCGGCGGCTGGATCGGACAAGAGGAGGCGTGCAAAATGAATTTCAGAGGCAGCCTTGAAGCTCACTATAAGTTTCCTGATCAAGGTTTTCGCGTGTGCCGGGGTGATTGGCAATGAGCATATGATCGGACGATATTTAGGAGCGCTGTAAAAAGCCTAAGGCAACACGGTCTTAGGCGATATACAAGCTTGAAGTCATAGAGATGATACGCCGGGAGGTTTTAATATGGTAAAGGAAATCGGCGCAGGTGACTTAGAACAGGCTCTTGGCCTTGTGAATGCCGTATTTTCCGAATTTGTCGCCTCAGATTATTCGGAGCGGGGAAGGACAGAATTTGAAAATTACCTGAAAAACAAACAGGCTGAGGTCTCTTCCGATGTGGAGGCGGGGCGCAAAAAGGTATGGGGATATTACGAAAACGATGAGATTTTAGGGGTGATTGCGACACGTGATATCTCTCATGTAGCGCTTATGTTTGTGGATAAACTGCACCATAGAAAGGGAATCGCAAAGCAAATGTTTCGTGTTGCGCTTGATAATGTCAAAGAAAATAAAGATATAACACAAATGACAGTTCATTCCTCACCGTATGCCGTCAAGGTATATGAACGCTTGGGATTCGTTCAAACGGACAAGCAGCAAGAGAAAAACGGCATTATTTATATACCGATGGGCCGCCCGGTTTTATTATCCGAATAAATCCTCAATGGTTTTGGCTTCGAGCAGAAGCGACAGCGTTGTGTATCTGGGGCGCCGTAAACCGGCGGCGGAATAATTCCCAAGCTCAATCGGGTGCGGAAGCTCTTCAAGCTCCTCAAAGCATAGTTTGAACCTGTTTTTTTGCCCGGTAACCGGCTCGTACATGGTGATGGGCGCATAATGCGTGACAGCCGACGTCGGCGCGCCCGTATAGAACGCCACATATCTTATTTTTTCAAGCTTTTCACGGTCAAGGTGGACGGGATACCATGCGCGCTCCGAAAAGAGACGGGTTTTCGCGCCGGCGTTGTCCTTCGCAGATAACAAAACCGTGTCGAACGCCGCGATTCCGACGTTGGTAACGCGCTTGTATTCACGCATTTCGGTGAGCGTCACGGAGCGGATATCCATGTCGTACTGCTCCGATATATAAGTGGCGGATTCGTCCGTGAACGCGCGCACGGCCTCCTCAATCACCTGATTTTTTGAAAAGGCGCGCGAGGTTTCGCGGCTGAAAAAAAGCGAAAGCTTCTCCACGAGCTCCATCTGCTCGCCGTCAAGCGAAACACTCATCATACGGCGCACCTTTACAGGGGCTTTTAGAATTTTAGCGACATGCGATTTCATAAAAACACTCCCCATAGATTAGGCATTACTTCACATGATAGTATACCATAAATCTATGGGGAATTTCTATAATTTTTTTATAGATTATCCCATGACGGATATCACGTTTTCGTCAATATAGGAAAGCCCGCTGCTTCCGAAAGAAAACAGCCCGGGGTTCCCCCCGCCGCGTAAAAAGTAAATCAGGCCGTCGTTTTTGTAGTATATGCGCCGCACATCTCCGGCGATTTGGCGCGTTTGCCTTGTAAGCATGAACAAATCCCCGGCGCCTCTCGCGGTGTTGAACCGCTCGCAGTAAAGAAGCGTTTTTCTGTCGTTTACAATCATAAAGAATTTGGGCAAAAGCGGCACATTGTCGCCGATTTTTTCACTTTGGCCGCCGCCCATAATATAAAGGCTGCAAATATCCCCCGCGCGGTTTTTATAGTATATCAGCCTGTCGCCGTCCAGCATATCGCCGACGCCGGCCACGCGCTCGTCCACCATCACGATATTGCCCACGATATTGCCGGAATTGACGCCGGAAATCGGCGCGTAATAAAGCGTACACATATTGTCGGGCCGCTCCTTCAGCGGACTGCCTGCGCCCATCGCGAAATAAATGCCGTCCGCCTTTGTGGTAAGCGCAAACCCGCCTGAATAAAACGGGCCGTCGCCGACCCGCGCCAGCGCGGGCGCGCCGTTATACACATAAACGCCGTCGGATATGTTAAGTGTGAGATATTCGCCGAAAGAAGCGCCAAACGAGGATATAACGCTTTCATAATTCATGATGGGAATTTTAGGAGCGCTCCTCCAACTGGCGGCGCTCCAGGCCGCAATTCCCGTGGACGGGTCGAAAACCGCATCATCAAAGGATTTGTAGCTGCCCTCCGCAATGTGTCTGGATACGCCGCCGCGAGATACATGCAAATCATACAGGACAGGGTTTTCCGCCACAAACGCGGATATTTCCGCCTTTATCCCGGCGCGGTGTTTGTCACGCTCAAGCTTTGCGTCATAGGCTTCGATAGCGGCGTCAAGCGCCGCTTTTTGTTCAGCCAAATCCTCGTCCTGTTCAAGGATTTCCACTTCCGCCGGGTTTATGCCGTACATGTCAAAATACTCGGTTAAAAGCGGAAAAGCGTCAAGGTCGGGTACAGGCAGGGATTCATCCGACAACAGATAATCGTCTGAAATCAAGTGCTCGTAGCGCAGGGAATTTGCCGATGCTGTCTGGTAAATCGCTGAGAATGTGGCGGCGTCTGTGGAAAGCAAGCGGTCAACGCCGGTTGCAAGCAAAGTATGGTTATCATTATTTAAATCATATGCGATGAGATTACGGTTCCCACTTGAGTCTCCCCGCAAATATACGAACTTGTCAAGCGCGGGCGTGTAATCGGCAACTTCCGTTACGTCCGTATCGACAAAGACTATCCCGCGATCCTTCGTGTTGAGCATATACAGGCTGAACGCGCCCTGAACCCGGTTTTCCCAAGATTTTGCATACAGGATTTGCGTATCCGTATTTTCAATAATAAATGTAACATCTGTATCTAACGCTGCAATTTCACCAAAGCCTGCGGCGCAAAGCTTTCCGTCTAACGTAAGATATACAAGGATATCCCCGTTATCCATAAAGAAAAAGGTATCGGTAACATCGCTTGAAATCGGGGTTTCGGGAGGTATTGCGGAATCCGGCGGGGTCGTGTTAAAATCAAGCAGGTACAGGCTGCCGGAAGCGTTTGGGAAGTTTCCGTTATACCCGTTTATATACGCGATATAACGGTTGTTGAGGCTCCGCTTTGCAAGCGGGCGGCTGAAATCCTGCTGTTTCGACGTGAAGCCCGAAACGATTGTTTCAGGGAAATCAAGCAGTGGCGACATCATTTTCAGTTTTTCGTCGGCTGTTTGATAAATTACGGCGTCCCTCAGGATAGATTTGCCGCCGGAAGAAAGGATTGGCAATGTGTACAGCGCCCAAACGAAGACAGCTGCAATTGACAATAAAACACAAATAACAACACAGACAATGGCGATATCGTTGTTGGCTTTCGCGGCGCCCGCCCCGCTTGGATACAGATTCGAAAGCGCCGGGGGCAGGGGCTCCGGCGCAGGCGGCAGCTCGCCTGCTTTTAAACCGCAAACAAGACAGGACGGGCAATCCGGCGGCAGCTTCGCGCCGCAGCCTCCGCAAAAACGCGGTTTTTCCGGAGGCGCGACAGGTTCGGGCACAGGTGCGGCGCCGTCGGAATCCGAATCTGCGGCTTCTCTAAACGCGCCGCACCAAGGGCAATAGTTAACTTCGTCAAGCGGTGAACCGCAATGCTTGCATCTCAACATGGGAAACTCCTCAATTCAATGATTCCATTATTTGCAGTATAGCATATTTCGACAAAATTTCATACTTGAAAATTACGTGGCAATATAATAATATGTCAAAAAATCTAAATAAACCCGATGACCGGATTGTAGGCGGGATGTTGTACGCTGCTCAGAGAGGCTTTTCATTTGCCGTAAGGATTGCCCTGCGTTTTCCGTTGAAATCTCGTCTGTGAGGGGCTTTGCTGAAATAATTAAGAACCTGTGGTCAATAACGGGAAATGCCAATGTTTTGAGCAATTCTTTCGCGGGGTAAGGCAATTTTTCGAAGCAATACTTTGTGTATTACAAGGAAAATTAACGGAAAATCGCCGAAACAGGGGCGTTTTGAGTATTGACCATAGGTTCTAAAGCAGATGCGGCGCGGCGTTATGCGTTTCAATAAGCGTTTATCCCGGCAATCGGGGCAAAAAACCGGGTGGTACCGCCGAATGCCGTCATGGCCTTTCGTCCCATAATTATGAGGGATGAAAGGTTTTTATTATTTTTAGAGGTGATTTTGTTGAAAGAAATGCTGAATCAAATCGCGGGGCTTGACTTTAACACGCTGTTAAAAGGTTTAAAATCGGAAAAGGGGTACAAGCCGCCGTCGACAGGATGCTGATCGACGACGAATACGACAAGGCGGTCAAAAAAACCTTTGAAGCGCTTGAAAAGCCCGGTGTGAAGCTGTGCTCGTAAGCCGTGCTTGTAAAATTTAAAAATCCCCTTGATATCATTTCAAAAATAGTGTATTCTTAATGTGGAGAGGTGATAAAATGCAGGAGCCAACCATAAGCTTTTCAATTCATGAAGACAAAGACCGCGAGGTAAAGGAGATTCTCACGCAGGTTTATGATGCCCTGCGTCAAAAAGGATATAACCCAATCAATCAGATTGTCGGATATATTTTATCCGAAGACCCCACATACATCACCACCTACAACAACGCCCGCAGCCTGATTAGGCGGCTTGACCGCGATGAGCTTTTGCAGGTTCTGTTAAGGTCGTATCTTGATTAACTGCGCCTATTGACAAAGGCAACAGGCTTTTGAGGGGGTACCCGTGCCCCCTCAATATTCCTCCGATTCCGCACTGCCGGCGCGGAGTAAGAAATCCTTCGGCGAAATAAATTCGTCTGCGGGAAAGTACGAATATTGTTATTTTGTAGCTTTGTCTACAGGTGGCCGGTTTTGCCGGCCTTTCTTTCATTAGGCCGGTGAACGAAATTGAAGAATACAACGCTTGGAAAAACAAGGATCAAGGTCTCGCGCCTGTGCTTCGGGACGCTTACGTTAGGCCCGCTGCAAGCGGGGCTGCCGGTGGAAACCGGCGCCAAGGTCATGGCCCGCGCCATCGAATCCGGCATCAATTTTTGCGATACGGCCCAGCTTTATGAGACGTACCCGTACATCAAAAGGGCGATGGAGCTGACACGCAAATATGATTTGGTGATTGCAAGCAAGACGTATGCCTATAGCCGCAAGCTGGCTGAAAGCGCCGTCGAGGAGGCAAGACAGGCGCTGAATCGCGATTATATTGACATTTTTTTGCTGCACGAGCAGGAAAGCGCCCTCACGCTTGACGGGCATCGGGAGGCACTTGAGTATCTTTATGAGTGCAGGCAAAAGGGTATTATCAAGGCGGTTGGCGCGTCGATGCACCATGTGGCGGCGGCAGAAGCCGCCGCGGAAAAGGAGCTTGACGTGATACACCCGCTTCTCAACGTGAATGGGCTTGGCATCGTGGACGGCACCCGCGCCGAAATGGAAAGCGCCGTGAAAACCGCTCATGAGGCTGGAACCGGGACATACGCGATGAAAGCGCTTGGCGGCGGCAATCTGTTTAAACAGGCGGACAAGTGTCTAGAATATATCCTGAGCCTTGATTTTATCGACAGCGTCGCGATTGGAATGCAAAGCGCCGAAGAGGTGGACACAAACATCGGCTTTTTTGAAACCGGCGTATTCAGTGAGGAATCCCAAAAAATCCTTGCGAAAAAAACACGCCGCCTGCATATCGAAAGCTGGTGCGAGGGCTGCGGAGAATGCGCCGTAAAATGCGGTCAGAACGCGATTTCCGTAAAAAAGGGCAGGGCGGTTTGCGTGCATGAAAGGTGCATCCTGTGCGGGTATTGCTCGCCTGCGTGTCCAAGCTGGGCAATCAAGGTAGTTTGATTGTTTACAAATACAGCATATTGTGGTATGATTCCTGATAGATAATACGATTGGAGACTATGAGAATGCCGAAAGCAAAAACTGAAAAAGGGCTTACCTACAAGGGCAGGCCGCTTGTCCGCAATGGGGGCACGATATATTACGGAAACATGAGCGACGATTACGTCGCCATGCTGCAAATACTTGAAACGGGGAATTTTTCGGATGAATTTCCCGATATGAAAATGCCGCAAAAGGTTTCGGTGCAGATTCTTTCAACAGACGCGGAAATGCGTCCGAAGGAGCGCGTGAAAAAGAGGACGGAGAAAAACAATCTTTACGACGCGCTTAAGATTGCGTCGATATGGCTTGAGAGAATCCTCGAAAAAGGCGAGTAGCGGAACTGCAGTCGGTTTTCCCGGCTGCGGTTTTCTTAGAAGCTGTGTTCATAAGCGAAAAATGCTGGAGCGGCGGGGGAAATATTTACCGTGCAAGGCAAATTTTCGCAGGAATACTTTGTGTATTCCAATGAAATTTAATGCAGCAAGGTAGAAATTTCGCCGCCGATACGGCTTTTGAGCCATGAATACAGCTTCTTAAGGGCAATCGAAAAGGACGGGCATTTTTATGAAGATGATTTTTTCCGCCGACAACAACTGGGGAATCGGGTGCGGAAACAAGCTCTTGTTTCACGCAAAAGGAGATATGGCATACTTTAAAAAAATGACGACCGGCAAGGTCGTCATCATGGGGCGTAAAACGCTGGAGTCGCTGCCAAATAAAAGGCCCTTGCCAAACCGTGTAAATATCGTCTTGACGTCCGATGAAAGCTACGCGACGGAGGGCGCGATTATCTGCCACAGCCTGGAGGCGCTTTTTGAAACGGTAAAGATTTATGACAGGGATGACTTATTCGTCATCGGCGGGGCGGAGGTTTACCGCTTGCTCATGCCATACTGCGACGCCGCGTACATAACGCGCTTTTTTGCCGATGCGCCTGCAGACCGGTTCATGTCGGATTTTGACGCGCTGCCGGATTGGGAGCGCGTATCAAGCTCCGATGAAATGCATGAAAACGGCGTGTCGTACCGCTTTGATATGTATATCCAACAATCGCCCGGAAAATGTGGAGGAAAGGTTTGAATAAATTCAAACTTTCCATTTAAAACGCGAGCGGCTCCCGCTTGCGCAGAACCGCCGCTCATACGCAATATGGCCATTCCTTCATTCATGGTTGTTTTGTGTCTTGAGCAAAGCGAAAGGAATGGTCATAAAAGATGAACGATAAAAAATTTGCGGTGCTGATTGATTCCGACAATATCTCCCACCGGTACATCAAGGTGATTGTGGACGAGGTGGCAAACGAGGGCATCTCCACGTACAAGCGCATTTACGGCGATTGGACGAACCCCAAGCTCGCATCGTGGAAGGACGTGCTGTTAAGCAATTCCATCATGCCGATACAGCAGTATTCGTACACAATGGGCAAGAACGCGACGGATTCCGCCATGATTATCGACGCGATGGATATTTTATACTCCGGAAACGTGGAGGGTTTTTTTCTGGTTTCCAGCGACAGCGATTTCACAAGGCTTGCCTCGCGTCTTCGCGAGTCGGGTATGTACGTCGTCGGGATGGGCGAGCGCAAAACCCCGGCGGCGTTTATTTCGGCGTGCAACAAGTTTAAGTATCTTGAAAATTTGGCGGAGGACGACAAGAAGGAGCCCAAGGCGAAAAACGGCAGGGCGAAGGCGGAGCCCGTGGAGCAGGAGGCTTCACCGCGCGCGAACCGTTTGGAAATCATGCGGGCAATCCGGACGATTATCCAGGAAAAATCCGATGAAAACGGCTGGGTTTTTGTCGGGGAGATCGGCAATATCCTCTCCAAAAGATACCCCGATTTCGATTCGCGCAGCTATGGATTTCAAAAGCTCACGCAGCTTGTCACGTCGTTTCAGGGGTTTGACGTTCAGTCAAGGCCGACAAGTGACCCGAACACGAAGCTGTTTTACGCAAAGCTAAAGGAGTAAGACTACAAGGGTAGTTTGATAAAGCCCGCAAGCGCGCCGGTCATCAGACCGGCGCGCTTGGCTTTTGCCGTAACTGAGCGCACAAAAGACACGCGCGAAGCGCCTGCGCGCAGGCGGAGCCTGCCGGCAACCTGCGAAGCAAATTTCTTTTGTGCGCGGCGAAGGTTCTATTTTAAAAAGGACATGCATAGATATAGAATGGGGAGGTGGCGGATTTGTTGTGCCGTATAACCGATTTACGCTATAAAGAGGTGGTAAACGTAAGGGACGGCTGCTGCCTTGGCTGCGTCTCCGACATCGAGGTGGATACCGTAACCGCGAGGGTCATTTCGATTATCATATACGGTAGATGCAGGCTGTTCGGGCTGTTTTTCCGTGAGGACGACATTATCATAAACTGGTGCGACATCGAAATCATCGGCGAAGACACCATCCTTGTCAACATGCGTCCCGACCGGTTTGAACGCTTTTCCCGGTCAAAGGGCGGGTTCTTCGGCAAGCTGTTCGGCGTGTAGTTTGCGCGTACAGGAGTTTTGTGGTAAACTATTTGGGAATGTTTTGAGCTATTAATCCGAAAGATATTATCTTGAGGCTTCATACCGGCTATTTGCGGCGGTTGCCGCAAGGCTATTTTGAGAAAGAAAAGCCTCGAACGGCTTTGCCGCGAGGGTTAAGGCTTTTCTTTCGGAGTAATAAGATACAGGACGGTTTAAAATGGTATTTTCCAGCATCATGTTCCTGTTCAGGTTTATGCCCGTGGCGTTCGTGCTGTATTATCTGACGCCGGGGCGTTTTAAAAACGCGATGTTGTTCGCGCTCAGCCTTGTTTTTTATTCATGGGGCGAGGTGCGGTTTTTCCCTATTATGCTGATTTCCGCGTCCGTCGATTATTTTGTGGGGCGCGCCATTGAAAGAAACCGCGGCAACACACGCGCCTGTAACGGCTTTCTCGCGATATCGCTCACGTTCAGTCTGGGCTCGCTTTTGTTTTTTAAATATACAAACTTTTTTATTGATAACGTGAATCTGTTATTAAGCGCAAGCATCCCGAATATCGGTCTGACGCTGCCGCTCGGTATCAGCTTTTACACGTTCCAGACCATGAGCTATGCGATTGACGTTTACAGGGGCAAGATAAAGGCCGAGAAAAGCTTCATTAACTTTGCGACGTATGTGGCGATGTTCCCGCAGCTTATCGCGGGGCCAATTGTGCGCTACACCGATATTTCACGCGAGATGAAAAACCGCGTGATGAACCCTGCGCAGATACAATCCGGCGTTATGCTTTTCATCATGGGGCTTGGCAGCAAGGTACTCATTGCGAACAATGTGGGCGAGTTGTGGACGCAGGTCGAGCAAATCGGCTTCGCAGATATCTCAACGGCGCTTGCGTGGCTTGGGATACTTGCGTTTTCCTTGCAGATTTATTTCGACTTTTCCGGTTATTCGCTTATGGCAATCGGGCTTGGCAAAATGCTCGGGTTTCACTTCCCGCAAAACTTTCATTACCCGTATATTTCAAAAAGCGCTACGGAGTTCTGGCGCCGCTGGCATATGACGCTGGGGTCTTTTTTCCGGGAATATGTGTATCTCCCGCTTGGCGGTAACCGCGTTTCAAAGCCGCGGCAGTACCTTAACATTTTCATTGTCTGGCTTTTGACGGGCTTCTGGCACGGCGCAAGCTGGAACTTTGTGCTGTGGGGTCTGTATTTCTGCCTGTTCCTGTGTATTGAAAAGACATTCTTGCTAAAGCTTTTGGGGAAATCAAAAATCCTTGCGCATGTGTATCTTTTGTTTATCGTGGTAGTAAGCTGGGCGTTGTTTGCGATTACGGATTTTTCACAGCTTGGCGTTTTCCTCTCCATCATGTTTGGCAGGGTCGGCGGCGACGACTGGATGTACTACCTGCGAAATTATTCCGCAAGCCTGATTCTGGGTATCCTGCTGGCGACGCCGCTGCTTCGGAAAATCTCCGGGAAGCTGAAGGATAACTATGCGGTACAATCCGTATTCGCGGCGGTTGTATTACTTTTGTCCGTCGCGTATCTCGTCGATTCGACTTACAACCCGTTTTTATATTTTAGATTCTAAGGGGTGCCGTTGTGGAAAGCAAAAAATGGACAAGCTGCATCTTTTTAATCCTGTTCGCGGCGTTTATCTGGGGGTACTCGCTTGCGGACATGCTTTCACCCGGCAGGGAATACTCCGAGCTTGAAAACAGATACCTTGCCGGAATGCCCGGCTTTACCTTCCGAAGCCTTCTCGACAACACCTACACGCTTAAAATCGAGGAACACACAAATGACCGGTTTATGCTGCGGGATGCGTGGATTACGGTGAAATCCATCAGCGAAACGGCGCTTCTCAAGATTGAAAACAATAATATCATTTACGGCAAAGACGGTTTTATGTTTGAAAAGCGGCTCACATACGACAGTGAACAGCTTGAGAGAAATCTAAACTCGCTGTTTTTCTTCGCCGAAAAATTCCCGGGGAACAACATTACGCTGATGTTGGTTCCGACGTCGGACATTGTCTTAGCCGACAAGGTGCCGCGCGGACTTCACAACGTAGAACAAACATCAATCATAGAGGATATTCACCGTAAGGCGGGGGAAAGTGAAATCCGTTCCGTCGGGCTGTTAGAGCCGCTTTGCAATAACAGATACGAGAAGATAGACACCGACAACTACAAAACATTTTACCGCACCGACCACCACTGGACGACGCCGGGCGCGTATGCGGCTTACGCGGCATATGTGCAGTCGCTGGGGCTTGCGTCCGCTGAGCCGTTTGACTTTCCG
The DNA here is from genome assembly GCA_009777635.1 of Oscillospiraceae bacterium. Classification (GTDB taxonomy): domain Bacteria; phylum Bacillota; class Clostridia; order Oscillospirales; family Ruminococcaceae; genus WRAV01. The sequence continues at coordinate 37,408 of WRLK01000015.1, forward strand.
CTGCACACCGTGTACGATTTTTACGGCACGTTTTACAGCAAGGCGAAGCTGTTTAACGCAAAGCCCGATACCATAAGATGGTTCGATATCCCCGTCCATTCGGTTACGATAAACGGCGAGCCTAAAGACGGACTTTACAATCACGAAAAATGGAATCAGCGCGACAAATACGCGGCGTTCCTGCACGACAACAACGGCATCACGGTCCTTGACAGTACCGGCAAGCAGGACGGCGAAAACAAAACCAGAATCCTTGTGTTTAAGGATTCCTACGGCAACGCCTTCGCGCCGTTTTTAACCTTTAATTTTGACGAGGTCACCGTCATCGACCTGCGCTACTTTATGGAGGTTGAAAGCCTCATGAACAGCGGCGATTACGACGAAATCCTGTTCCTGTACGGGTTCCCGTCATTTTCAAACGAAACAAGCATTGTAAATTTAAGGCTTTAAGGAGGCATGGCGATGATTCATCATGTAGCGGTATGGGTTTCCGATTTGGAGAAAATGAAGGATTTCTACGTCAAGTATTTTAACGGGACTTCAAACACGCTTTATCATAACCCCAAAAAGGAATTTTGGTCTTACTTCGTAACCTTTCAGAACGGCTCCAAGCTTGAATTGATGAAAGCATCCACAGTAAGCGAAGGGCGTAGCGATACCGAAAAACAATTTACCGGCTATACGCACATTGCATTTTCAACCGGCAGCGCGGAAGACGTCGACAAGCTGACAAGCCGGCTGACCGGCGACGGGTATCGTCTTGCAAACGGCCCCAGAACGACGGGCGACGGGTTTTATGAAAGCTGCGTGTTCGACCCGGAAGGCAACAGGGTGGAGATAACGGTTTAATTCATCCCGTGCTGCCCCCGGTAAAACATTTGTGGGGTTACGTTATGATAATAAGAAATTTGCAAATTGAAGACATGGAATCTTTATCTAAACTTTATTATTAATTTTGGAATGAAGATTCAAATATACAAGAAATGAAAGGCAAGCTTGCCCGGTTACAGGGCAATGACGCCTATATCCTTCTTTGCGCGGCTGAAGACGAGAAGCTTGCCGGCTCGGCCACGGGAATTGTATGCGAGGAGTTATACGAAGACTGCAAACCGTTTTTAGTCGTGGAAAACATGGTGGTGGACAGCGCTTACAGAAAAAAAGGAATCGGGAAAGCATTGCTCGCCGAGCTGGAAAAGCGTGCGAAAGCCAAAGGCTGTACGCAAATGATTCTTGTAACGGAAACAGAAAGAAAAGACGCTTGCAGGTTTTATGAATCGGCGGGTTTCCATCCAACAGCTAATAAGGGTTATAAGAAAAAGCTTCTATAGCTTACAGGTATTTGAAAAGCGGACGGCTGATGCCGTCCGCTTTCTTTATCCTGCAATGATTCCCGAAATGATAAACAATATCCAAACATGCAGGGGATAGAAACCATAAAACAAATATTTCGCAAAGGCGGTGTCCGGCCCGCGCCTGCCGTTATAAAGCATAATCGGGATAACCGCGAAAATCATGTAAAACTGCGGCTGTAGATAGCCCGTGTTAAAATACGCCATCAAAAACTGCAACCCGTAGCCAATCACATAAACTGCGTACATAACGGGCCGGCGGTTTCTAAGATAATAGAAAATCAGCATGATTACAGGGACAAGAAAGCCGCCCTCGCAGTAAGGCGTGACAAACGCAAGGATTACAACAACAGCAAGCCACAATGCAATATAAAAGCCCTTGCTTTGGCGAAGCTCGTCAATTACGTAAATGGCGGCGGCGCCTATCGCCAGCGAGAAGAAAATATTATTCGGGATTTCATAGCCTGTTTTGAGATATAAAATAAAATTGCCGAGAGCCATAATCACGCCGAATAGAGAGAGCCTTAATACAAAGCGCAAACGGTTTCTGGTATAAACCATGCCCTGTGCAGCCAAAAAGGCAAAAACCGGCGCAACCACACGGGCGACATAGTGCGCGGGCAAAAGCTCGCGCGGGAACAGGAAGAGCTGCATGTGGTCAAGCAGCATTAAAACCAACATGATAATCTTTAGCTGGAACGCGTTTAAAATGCCGTGTGTTTTCATAGCTGTCCCCTTTTTTTGGATTATACTATTCAGTATACCACAAAAATGCGGGTTTGAATATTTTGAAACGCAGCCTGAAATAATATAGTCGAGGACATCCAAAAGCGTAAAAGCGTATGTTTTTTTAAATTTTTAATCCGGAGTGGTTGCGATTGGTTTCGGTTATCATAGCCGCCGACAGTCAGGAAAAAAAGTTTCTTACCGCGCTCCAGAATATTTTAAGCAGAAATTTCAAATCCATACAATGCGTGGGCGGGTGCATTGACGCGCGCTATGACGGCGCGGAGCTTTTTATCACGGACGCACAGGGGCTTGATTTTATTTATTCAAGCGCCGCGATATTTGTATTCAAGGATTCCACAAAGCCTTTCGCGGAGGTCGAAACAACCGGAGAGCGGCTTGCGATTGTGGATTCCTGCAATCAGGACGCGATAAAGCTTGTAAGCGGAACGAAAATGCCTGCCGTGACATGCGGGCTTTCGCCGTGCGATACGATAACGCTTTCAAGCTTAAGCGAGGACAGCGCCGTGATAGGCTTGCAGCGCTGCATCACATGCTTTGACGGCACCGTTTTAGAGCCGCAGGAAATTCCCGTTTCGCTTTGCGCACAAGTCAGCAGCTTCACGCTTTTATGCGCGGCCGCGATTTTTATTTTAACGGGAAATATAAAAAAATTATCGCAAGTAAAAATTTAAGGCCTGTATTCATAAGCGAAAAGCACCGGAACATCATAAATTCTTAATAGCTGAAACATCACAAAATTTTACCATTCATAACTTGCATTTGCGTGTCTATACTATTTAATGCAAACGCAAACAACTTTAATTTTTCAAGGAGTGCAATAGGAATTATGGCTAGTAATCAACCTTTAGTTCCGGCTGCCAAAGAAGCGCTGAACAAGTTTAAGATGGAAGCCGCAAGCGAAGTTGGCGTTAACCTTAAACAAGGTTATAACGGCGATTTGACCTCCCGCCAAGCCGGTTCCATCGGCGGCCAGATGGTTAAGAGAATGATTGAGTCCTACGAGAACTCGATGAAGTAATTCATCTTTCTTTAACGGACAAGAAATCACTTGATTCGCAATAAAGAATCCCCTTCGGCAAAAGCCGGAGGGGATTTTTTGCTAGAGCACCTTTGCAATCAATTGTACAATACTGAAATATTTGCCGTTTTCAACCTTCATCATTCCCATGTCATCCGCGGCGTAGGGGTTCGGGCTTAACATCCATTCGTCCCACGACTGCTTGCAGCAGTCCATCTCGCGAGCTTCCATGATTTCGATTTTATCCGATTCATTGCGCATTGACCCGCTCCACATTGATTTCGCCCACAGGTTTTTCCACCAGTTGGCGGTATAAAAATTCCAGTCGCCGCTATCGTCCACAAACGGCTTTAGCTCGTCGGGGATTCCCCTTACCCCGTTCTTCCAGCCGGGGACGGCGACGGCAATGTATCCGCCTTTTTTCACATATGGAATCAGCGACGGCAGCATTTCCGTGTTATTGCCGTAGTAATGGTAAGAATCCACGGTGAATAAAATATCGAAATACCTGTGCGCGAAGGGCAGCCCCTTCGTCGCGTCCACGGAGACCGGCATCGCCTTTCCGTCGATTCCAAGCGCTTTAAACCGCTCATAATTATCGGTGGGCGAAACCCAAAGGTCGGCGGCAAATACCTCGGCGTCGTATTTTTGTGTCAGCAAAAGGGTCGAAAGGCCGCATCCGCAGCCGAGGTCAAGGATACGCATATCCTTTTCAATCGGCAGGTACGACGCCATCTCCTCGGATATCCGCATGGCGTTCGGCCCCATCATGGTTGCCTTTAAATACTCCATATTTTCACTGTCCGATATAAATTTATCTGTGAATGAATACAATTTGATTCTTCCTTTCTGATGTTAGCTTTATAAATGCGAAAGAATATAAACGCTAGTTCATACGCAGTTCACACCATTGCGAAGCAATGAAAAAGCGCAGTATATAACTGCGCTACAAATTCACCATTTAAATGGAAAGCCGTCAATCTGTAAAGCAGTTTTGGTAGCGCAAACAAAAGCGGCTGAGCCGCATTTCCACGTTTATCGAAGCTTTAAAATGTTCGCTTCGATAAACGCAGTGAACTGCACATGAACTATCGTTCATGTGCGTTCATATATCGTTCCCGTCAATTTACAGAATGACCGACATTAAGGCACTCCTTTATGGTTTATGGTCTCAATTATATCAGATGATTAAAATATTGTCAAAAGTTTTATCCGTTCAGCCTTGACGGCGCGGCAAGGTCGAGCAGCGTGTTGCAAATGGCGGCGGCCGCGTCGCTGCCGCCTTTCATACCAAGAGAGACGATACACGGCACGCCGAGCGATACCAGCTTTTCTTTGCTTTCCACCGCTTCGGAATACCCCACGGGCGCCGCGATAACAAGCTTGGGGAATAAAAGCCGCGCCGCTGTCATTTCGTTTATGCGGGTCAGTGATTCGGGCATGTTGCCGATTGCGAAAATAAGCGGCCTGTGCAAAGCGGCGGCGCGTTCCACAGCTAGAACCGCGCGGCGGGAAACATCCCCTCCCGAGCGCTTTAAAACATCCTTGTCATCGGCAAAGCAATGTGCGATAATGCCGAGCTTTGCCATCGGCATCCGGTGCAGGCTTGATTTAATCGCTACCGTGTCGCAAACAATATGGAACCCCGCGTTTAGCGCGCCCATCGAGAAATTGATTACGTCGGGCGAAAAATAAAGGCATTCCGAAAACGCGGCGTCTTTTGTGGCTTTTACAGCATTTTTCTTTATTAATGCGATACATTCGTTGTTTGTGATGTATTCAAACTCCATAAGCTTCCACCTTTATTTAGGGTTCGTTTGATAAATAACCCACGTCCGTCATTTTGCCCCAATTTGCGTTTTTTGTGCTTGCCGTATCGCTTCGCTCCAGTGTGAACTGTACGTGATGTGAACGAATATGGACGTAAATTCACATACAGTTCAGACAGCCTGACAGGCTGGCGTTCATGTTTTTTCACATCCCTGGGCGAAAAGCCCGCTTTCGTTCTCCGCGCCCAAAATCCATCAAATTCTTGGACAAAAGCACGAACGGGAATATTTATCAAACAAACCCTAGTACTGCTACTATATAAGGTGGCTGTTTTTACCTAAAATATTGCACGTTGCTTTGCAATGGGGTGAATTGCACGTGATGTGGACGAATGTGGACGTAAGTTCACATACAACTCACATAGCCTGACAGACCGGCGTTCACATTTATTCACATAAACCGGCATCCGTATTCATTTAAATTTTATCATGATTTCAACCGCTTCCTTGCCGTCGTGCTCCGGAAGTTCACCCGAAAGTGTGCCGCCCTTTTCATAAAGCATGAACCCGACAGGCTCCGCGGTATGCCCGCCGGTCGAGCAAAGCGCCACATGGTCGCATGTAATCATAATCCGCGTTTTGCCGGTGCACCGGTTTAAGATGGGCGCAATCAGCTCCGTGTCGAGCTTCCTTACGAATTCGGCTTTTTCGCGCGCGTTTTTGCGATGCGTGGCTTCGTCCGGCCCACCGATATGAACCATGACAAAATCGCATGTTTTCGCAAGGGCAAGCGCCGCTTCGGCTTTTGCGGCAAGGTCCGTGTCGGTGTCGCCCGTCGCGGCGGGAATCTCGGGGCATGCCATGCTCATCGCGGCGGCGCAGCCCATCGGCGCGTGCGTGGCGGTTACCATTCCGCCCGTCATGCCGCGGTGCAATGATGAAAACGACGGCAAAGCGCACGGGACAGCCTGCGCCCAATTTAAAACCGTGTACGGCGCGTATTTTTTCAGAAGCTCCCGCGACATCTGCGCAAGGGAATCCGCCAGCTCGTTCCCCGACGGCAATAATGATTCAAACGGCTTGCCCGCGTAGTTGTGGGGCGGGTATGTTTTCAGGCTTCCGGCGTATATCCCGCCGTCCTTTATTACTTGCAGGCTTTTGTAGCTGCCGACAGGCGTGATGCTGTTGTCCGGCACGCTTGCGACGGCTTCCCTGAGTGTTTTTGCGATATCCTCCGGCGCGGAGCAGGTCGGGTCGTCGAGGATACCGTCAGGCGTTACCGTGACAAAGTTACACCGCATAACGATGTCATCGAAGCCCACCGGAACGCCCACCGCAAGCGCCTCTATATACGAGCGCCCGGATGGAATGTCCCTTGCATGAACGCCCAGCAAGGTCAGGATACAGGCCTGTGTGTCCGGCTCAAAGCCTGCCGGGGTCGTCGCAAGCGTACCTTTTGCGCATGCCGCCTCGATTTTTTTAAAGTTTTCGCCTTTGCCCCAATCGTAAGGGGTTTTGCCGTTAAGCTCCGGATAGGTGATATCCTGAAGCCCGTCGAGCACAATCATGATATTTGACATGCACTTTACACTTCCTCAAGTTCTTTTATCATGATTTATTGTATATGATTACCGGCGCAAAATCAAGGAATAGAGGTGTTGAAAAAACAAAAAACGCTAAAAATCGCCGCAATGTTTTTGGCGGGCGACTTGTTCAACGCTCCCGCAATATCACTTTTGTGATAAACATATAAAAATTCCTCAGATTTTTCATACATCCTACGCGAGTGCCCCAAAAAATAGCGTCAGATGATGTCATTTACCGGCGAATGAACCGCATTTATTCCACTTTTGAAAGTTGACAATTTTTGGGGCGCTGATTATAATGGCATGGCGCCCTTAATTTTATCAGGAGATTTTTTATGATTGTAAAATTTCAAAATAGAAAAAAAGGTGGAAGCATAGCGGCGGTTTCACTTTCGCTTGCCATTATGCTTAACGTATTCTGGGCTTTTGCCGACAGCTACAGCGACGAATTTATTGTTTATGTGCTCCATGACGGCAAGCGCTCGGTTTGCAGGACGACGGGCGGAACCGTTTATTCTGTCCTTAAAGAAGCCGGTATTGAAATCGGAAACCTCGATGTTGTCGAGCCGCGCCTTGGATATACAATCCGCTCCGACGAAACGATTACCATCACGCGCCGCGAGCTTGTGACGCGTGAGGAAAGCGAAGTAATCCCGCCCCAAACGGTAGAAACCCCGACCTCGCTTTTAAAAGAAGGTATCCGCAGGACGCTCAGCGAGGGCATACCGGGCCTGCGCGTGACGACGTACGAGCAGATGCATGAGGAAGGCGAGCCGATAGAAGACGAGAAAATAGTTAGCACAGAGCTTGTAACAAAGCCCTTAGCGGGACATGTGCTCATGGGTACGCCGGGAGCAGCCATTTCCCCGTTTGAGTTTGACGTACCGCTTGATGAAAACGGAATCCCTCAAAGCTACAAGTCGGTGATGAACGGCACAAGGGCGTCCGGATACAGCGCGCGTCCCGGCGCAAAAACGGCAAGCGGCAGGCCTGCGATTGTGGGGCATGTGGCCGTTAACCCGAGTGTAATCCCGTATGGCACAAGGCTTTATATCCGCAGCGCGGACGGTAATTTTGTTTACGGCTACGCAATTGCCGCCGACACGGGCACGGCGCTTAAACGTGGGATTGTTGCGGTAGACCTGTTTTACAACACCCATACGGAATCGATGTTAAATGAAATCAGAATTGTTGATATTTATATTTTAGAATAGCCCCCAATAAAACGCGCGGGAATGCATTTTTCCGCGCTACAATATTTTTGCATTATATTTTGGGAAAGCTCTTGACAAAGGAGCTCGGATATAGTAATATGATTAGGCGTTCTAAAAGTATTCTATCAATACCGCGGAGTGGAGCAGCTGGTAGCTCGTCGGGCTCATAACCCGAAGGTCGGTGGTTCAAATCCATCCTCCGCAACCATCGAAAAGTGGCTTAAACATAATGTTTAAGCCACTTTTGCTTTTATGAAATGAGGTGCCCATACCGAAACGTCATACCGGAACGGCACCGAAACAGTTTTTTAGTAGTCGAACATCTCCATGATTTTCTTTTTTCGGTCGTCAAAGGTATGCCCATACATGTTTAGCGTAGTTGATGGCAAGGCATGTCCCAAGATGTCTGCGACAGAGTTGATATCCTGAGTCAATTGGAGCGCTTTTGTCGCGAAAGTGTGGCGTGTGGAATGAATATTTGCCGACTCCAACCCTGCATCCTTTACGAATCGGGTGAACCACTCCTCAAAGTATTTAGGATCGAGGGGGCGCCCAAGCTCGCTGCACAGTACAAAGCGCATGGGATTGACCGTTTCAATGGAATTACCATCTGCTAACGTTTCCTGCCACGATTTTAAGTCAAGGATTGCTTGCCGGGCTTTCCGAGGTAGATAGACCTTCCTGTTGCCCTTGTGGGTTTTTACAGGACCAAGGTATAGCCCTGTGCGGGTGTTCTTTTTAGCCCATGTGTCTACGCGTGTATATTCAGGTGTAAATTTCTTCGGGTGCCTCATACGGGTCAAATTTTTGCGGATCATGATGGAATTATCGCCAAGATTGACGCTGTCCCACAGGAGCCCGAGCAGCTCGCCCTTCCGCAATCCACAGTTCAGCAGGATAACGATGCCTTTTGCCACCGGATGAATAGATTCTTCTGCGATTTTACTGAATTTTTCTGCTTCGGCGTCGTTTAGTACGCGCTGCTCCTTGTATTTTGCCGGGGGAAGCTTGATGCCCGACATCGGATTGTATGCCAGCATTCTGTTGGTGCAAGCTTGTGTAAAGGCTTCATTGAGCATGTTGCGGATGTTTATCAACGTTTTCGGCGCGAGCCCGCCTGTTCTTCTGTCAAGACGGCCGGAAACGGATTTTTCATTGAAAAATTGCTGAATGCGTTCTGATTTCAAGCTTTTCATTTTGATATGCCCGAACGATGGAATCACATGCCCGCGGATATTGGTTTCATAGTTGGTGTATGTGCTTGGTCGGACAGTTGGCTGAGCGTATTCTTTCAGCCATTTGTTCAGCCAAAAGGCAACGGTATCTGTGCTGCCTCCAATAAAAGTTCCCGCGAGGATGTCCGCATATATCTTATTAATCTTTTCACGGACATCGGGTTCTGTTTTTCCATAAACGCTTTTCAGCACGCCATCGTGGAGATATTGTCCTTCCCAAGTTCCGTTTTTGCGTTGGCGGATATATCCGGTGTAATCCGGATTTTTTCTTTTTGACATTATTCAACATTCCTTTCAATAGAATGCCGAATAATAAGCTGACTTAACACAATATTCGGTTTTCAAGGTACAATCGGTACTATGTATATTTTACAATGCTTCTATCCTAATGTCTAGCTGATTATTCGGTGTTCGTTTCAGAGAATTGTTGCTGATACCAAGGGATGAATTTATGCTTGGGAATCAAATAGATGCGGCTTCCCGGCATTTGAATGGAAGGGAAGTCGTCGTGCTTTAACAGGTTGTATATCGATGAAAGGGAAAGGTTTAAAAACTCGGCGACATCCTTTGGCTGCATATTGTGAGGATACTGTTCTAACAGGTTTTCAATTATTCTCATATTATCATTCATTTTGATTATCCTCCTTAATGTAAAAAATCCCCATTAAACATCGGTTTAAGGGGAATCTCAAATTATTTATATACCCTATGGAATTAGCCTACAAAATGTCTGATATACCCATTTTAAGTAGTCGTGTTTTCAAGTATTTTCGATAGCAAGTATAATACTCAGAAAACACATCCAAATTCTGCGCCATACCGAGTAAATGATACGGAAACTTTCCGGTTAGTGCTAATAAACTACTACATAAACTCTCATATTGTTTAATAGCCGGGCTTTCCAAATCTTGTATGTAGAATGCTACAAAGGTCAGTTTTTCAATTGTTGCACCTAATGAACACACATCTTCTTGCGCCAAATGGGATACTTGATCTATAGCGTAGGGGAGATCCATATTCTTTGATTTGACATTGGTAATATAGTTTTTGGCAAGGTCATATAACCTAATATTATGATTCATAAAAATACTCCTTTTAGAATAAAAATACCCCGTAGCAAGGACTACGGGATGTGCAGTTGTAAAGAGTGCGAAATTTCGTTTTTTTGTGTGGAATTTGTTTAGGCGCATGCTTGAACGGTATGAATCATCTGATATTCCGCATTAATAAAGCAAATTTTTTATCGGCATTGCGAACGCACCGCCCTCCCAAGTGAGCTACAACCCCAAAGGGTGCCACGAGGACTTTTCCCTTATAATAAAATGACTTCGCTGATTGCAAACAAAGACTTTCAGAGGGGTCATTTTTTATGAAGGGGTGAATTTTTATGCAAGAACAGCAATTGGTAGATAGCAAAAAAGTCGAACGCATCATATCCGGGTATCATGTAACGATTATATACTCAAAGTCAGTTTCTTATGATGCTATCGAGCGGGTACAAAAAATATTAATGGGATCCGCTGCTGAAGAAAACCTTACAAAAATCCAAAATTCGAAAGAAGGTGTTCCGCTATGATACAGCAGTCAGAAAACCGCGTCCAATGCTTGTACCGCGTTTCAGGATTAAAACAAGTTCATTTTGACGCTTATAATCAGGCTGATATTCCCATGCAAAAGAAGGCTTGCCGGGAGTATGTCAAAAGAATGGGGTGGATAATTGTCAATGAAGAACAGGAAACGGGGTCTGGTTATAAAAACTCTGCTTCATCCCGTGATGCAATCAAACGAATTAAAGAGCGTGTACAGCGTAAAGAATTTGATATTTTACTGGTGTTTATGTTTGACCGCATAGGCCGCATCACCAATGAAACGCCATTTGTTGTGGAATGGCTGATTCAGTCGGGGATAAGGGTAGTGAGCGTAATGGAAGGTGAGCAATGCATTACAAATCATGTGGACCACCTGGTTAATTACATCCGTTATTGGATAAGTGAGGGGGAAAGTCAGAAGATATCCATGCGAGCCCGAACCAGGTTGGCCCAACTTGTAGAGGAAGGCCATGGCAAAGGCGGCATTGCGCCCTATGGATACAGATACGAACAAGATAATCGGACAAACAGGCATGGACGGCAACTGCTAAAACTGGTCGTACATGATTCGGAAGCGGAGACAGTACGAATGATATATGACCGCTATGTAAACTATGGCTATAGGGCTCAGCGGATTTCATCTTATTTACATGAACAGCATCTTAAAACGCGTAGCGGCAAAAACTGGCATCCCTCTTCTATAAAGGGTATTTTGCGTAACCTCACTTACTCCGGGGTTTTGCGCTGTGGAGAAGCTCGCTCTGGATTAATACAGAGACTTCAAATCATTGATGATGAAACCTTTTCTATGGCTCAGAAAATACACGAAGAACGAAGTGAGCAAACAAAACCGTATGTTATTAACAAACAGTCGTGCCGAACACTACTTGCCGGCAATATTTATTGCAGACATTGCGGCTCCCGGTTGGTTTTGACCAGCAACCACAAGAAGTATACCAATAAGCAAGGAGAAACGAAAACATGGAAGCAATATCGATATACTTGTTACGGGAAAACTGTTTCCGCCGCGTCCCAACGCCCCAAACCGGCCGCCGCGCGCTGTCCCCGAACCGCCGAGAACAGTGTCCTTGAATAGCGCGCGCTGAGAAGAAAGTGTATACTGTTACACATGGGGGCGCGAAACGATATGGTCTTGTTATCTGATTACCGCCTTGTGGAGCAAGGCGGTCTGTTTTTTCGTAAAGACAAATGTAGAGAGCTGCTGCCCGGTATGTTCGGCGGCGCTTTTGGTGCGGGGCTTGCGCTTGCGTACGGTGACCAACACAACCGGACACAAGGTAAGCCTGATGATACGTCGCCTCTACTGCCCTAAGTGCAAGCGGCTTCATCACGAGCTTCCCGACTGCGTAGTGCCGTACAAACGGCATTGCACCGAGACTATTGAAACGATAATCGGTGGCATAAGAGATGGTCTTCCATGCGAAAACAGGGTAATCCGCCGTATTTTAGCGTGGTGGAACAAGGTACAGCCATATTATTTGAACATCGTAAAATCCCTTTGTGAAAAGTATGGGATTGTGTTAAGTGCAGTGCCCGCCTTCAAGGAAATCGTGCGGGCGGCCGCGAACTCGAATAACTGGATATCCGTCGGATTAGTTTGAACCTGTTCGGTCTGGCTGTCCCGGGAACGAGCGTGTTAATATGAATACCGTAGCCAAAATCTATGAAGAAGGAAGTGTTACGGTATGGAAAACAATCGGAATACGCATGTACAGGATGAAATTGCGTTGGAACGGTACAAAATCATCAGCCCTATTCTGTCGGCAATCACCGAGAATGCCGATAGGGCTAAAATCGGCTTGCTTAAAAGCGAAGTCTGCGGCGCTTCGGGCATAACCCGGAAAACATTGTCCCGCTGGCTGGAGCGATATTCCGAAAGCGGATTTGACGGTCTTAGGTACCGGGGAGCTGCCACATCCAAACGCAAGATACCAGGCGAACTTGTAAAGGAGGCAATTTTGCTGCGCATGGAAGTCCCGTCAAGGAGCGTCCCGCAAATCATCGAGATACTGGAGATGGAAGGCAAAGCGCCCGCGGGCTTGCTGCGAAGGACCACATTGCAAGACAGGCTTCGTGAAGAAGGTTATTCGTCGTCGCAAATGAAGCTCTATCAAAAACCCGGCGTCGCCGCCCGCCGGTTCGCGCGCGCCGAGCGTGGAGACATGTGGCAGGCCGACATCAAATACGGCCCATATCTTAAGCTTGGCGGCAAAGCTGTGCAGACATTTTTTGTGGGATTCATCGACGATGCAACGCGCTACATAGTCCACGGAGAGTTTTATGACACATTTAACCAGGGGATTGTCGAGGACTGTCTGCGCAAAGCGATTCTCAAAGAAGGTATACCGGTGCGGCTTTTCTTCGATAACGGCAAAGAGTTCCGCAACAAATGGATGGAACGAGTCTGTGCCGTCTTGGGTATCAAGCTCATCTTCACGGCGCCATACAGCCCCGAGTCTAAAGGTAAGATTGAACGGTTTAACAGGACTTTAGAGTCTTTTCTCAGCGAAGCCGCATTGAAACAACCCAAAAGCCTTGCCGAAATGAATGACCTGTTTAATGTCTGGCTCTGCGAATGCTATCACAGTAAAGAACACTCCGGGATTGATACGACGCCTGAGCTTGCGTACAAATCATCGAAAATACCGCTGAGGTTTCTACCGGCAGACACCGTCGCGAATGCGTTTCTTCATATGGAAAAGCGTAAAGTCGATAAATCCGGCTGCATCAGCTTCATGGCGAAGAAATATGAAGTGGGCGTCGTGTACATCGGGCGAACTGTTGACGTTGTATATGACCCCGCCGATACGAGTGTGCTCACGGTGGAAGACAGGCATTTTGGCACATCATTTCAGATTAAGCAGCTTGTAATCGGCAATCATACGGGGCCGCGCCCAAAGCTTCCGGATTTCATGACATCATCCCAACCCGAAACTTCCCGCCTGCTTGATGAAAAGCAAAAACGCTACGACAAACGCCAGTTGTCGGCGAAACGGGCCATCAGCTATTCGCAAATCAACAAAAATGAAGGCGGTGAGCCGAATGTTTGAAAGCTTCTACGACTTTGAAAATACACCGTTTTCAAGGACGATTCCAACCAAAAACCTGTACAAAGGCAATGATTCCGACGAGTTGATTGACCGGCTCAAATACGCCGCAGGGCGGCAGTTGTTCGCTGTTGTCATTGGCGACAGCGGAACCGGCAAAACTACGACATTGCGACGTTTCTGTGAGGAAACACAGGACAAAAACTGCTTTTCGCTGTATCTGTCGGATTCAAAGCTGACGCCCAGAACCTTTTACAAGAGCTTGCTTGAACAACTCGGCTTTGAAGCCAAATATCATTGCAGCGAAGCCAAACGTCAGCTTCATAAAGAAATTGAGATTATGAAAGGACTCAGCGGGACATATCCCGTCGCCATTGTCGATGAGGCTCATCTGCTCAGCAAAGAGATGCTGGAAGAAATCCGATTCCTGCTCAATTTCAAGATGGACTCACAAAGCCCTATGGCGCTTATCCTCAGCGGCCAAACCGAGTTGTGGGACAAACTGATGCTTCAATCATATGCCGCTATCCGGCAGCGCATAGATATCAAGTGTGTGGTAGGCCGTCTTGACAGGGCAAAGACCGCAGAATACATTGACGCTCAGTTTGTATACGCCGGATGCGACAGGGAAATCTTCACCGAAGCCGCCATCGAAGAGGTCTTTAAATTCTCCGACGGCATCCCCCGCCTGATTAACAGGGCTTGTACTGAATCCTTAATGTACGGCGCGCAAAACCGTAAAACGATTCTTGACGACAGGATGGTCAAAATGATTGTTGAGCAGGAGTTGATTGGGGGGCATTCATAATGCCCGAAAAGACTGTTCAAATCCCTTTGTCTATCTTCCTGCAAACAATTGATTTTTTGGAGAATCTGGATTTGCGTGTCCCGCAACCCGCTCTTTTCGACACCCATCGTGACATCTTATCTGCTTACCTTGCAAAAAAGCAACGTATGGATTTGCGTAAATCATACTCCGGCATTATTTTTGCCGGAAATGATGACGAACGCTGGGAGGCGCGCATGGACTATCTACAGAAAAAGAGGGAGACGCAGCGTTGGCGGTAATGCCATTGTCTTTTTTGTCAAAGCAAACGCGTGCGCGCGGTTGCTTTGACATTTTCTTTCTTCGCGCGCGACGGGTAAGTTGGGACATCATTTTCGGCTGCCAGAGGACATTTCTATTCGGCTATTGAGGGACACCGGACACCGGCGGTAACA
>WRLK01000016.1 GCA_009777635.1 Oscillospiraceae bacterium
TTTTTGTTTAAGCAATAAATGCCTTACAATTTATTAGGTTGGATTATTTGCCTGTGCCGGGGTTGTCGTTGACGTTTGACGGATAAACATCATCGCCGCCTGTGATTGGGTTAATCTCAGGAACGTCATCATACTCGTCATCGATATCGTCTTCGGGCTCAATGTCGCTGTCAACATCGATCTCACGGCTGGACAGGTAGTACTTAGCAACGAGCGGGAGGTCTTTGTTGTTGGACCTGCCGAGGTACGTAAGGTTGCCGTCTTCGTCAGCGCTGTATACCCAGTAGTTGTCGGCTGCGAAATCAGTAAGGTGAACAGTTGTGGTCGCTTCGTTGTAGCCGAGCCAGTCAAGATTTACAACTTCCTGAATTGTGTTGTACTTCTTCTTCATTTCATCGTCGAATTCCCACCAGTCGGAATCGGCCCATGCCCAGTAACGTCTGCCGTTGAAGAGCCTTGTGTTGAGAACTACGTTCTCGCCAACTTCTACTTCAAGTTTGCTGTTGTATTTCTCAGCCTTAATGATATAGCCCTTTTCGGTGTTGATTACGTTCAGGTCGGCGTCGTCCGCGATGATAACGTCGTTACCAACGGAAAAGCCGCCTTCTAATGAAAGGGTTCTGGTGGAGTTGCTGCCAAACGTAATTGTGTACTTAAAGTCTACGCCGTCCAAATTCGTGTTGCGGAATTTCTCTTTGAACTCAATTTTTACGCTCAATACAGGTATAAGCATGTCGATATCCGGAATTACCGCAAATTCAATCTTCGTGCTGTCAACCAAAGCTGAATTTTGCTGCGCCCTGAAAGTATAGGTGGGTGCCCTGAACGGGTAATCTGTGTCGCGGATAAGGTAGTCTGTAGTTTTTCCTGCGGTTCCTAGCTTGACGCCTAATAGAGCGCGGGCATCAAAGTCGATTGCACACACCGCGTCGATAGGAACGTAAACTACGTTGCTTACCTGGAGAAGAACGTCGGCATCGCCATCAAAAGCGCGGGCGCTTGTGCCGGGCATCTGCCAATAATATGCCGAAGCCGTGGTTACCATGCCAAGGGAAAGAAGAAGAACGAGAAGTAAAGATACTACTTTTTTCATGTAATAATTTCCTCCTTAAAATTTTGCGTTTAAGTTTTGTTTGTCCGGGAAAAGTCTCTCCGGCCTTCCCCATTGACTTCTTGCAGTATAACACATCTCAAAATGAAATGCAATACTTTTTTGAAAGTTTTTGTAATTTTTTTGTAACTATTATTTTTTGTATGTAATAAATGCGCTTGTGACGCGGGTTAAGGGGGTTGGGCAATGCTTGCGTGTTATGCCGTTATGTTCCCGCCGCTTTCTGCAACGCCTGTATATCGTCGGTATGTGATTTCACAACGGTTTCAAGCGTTGACACTCTGCTTTTTGTTTCGGGGTAATCCGAGACCTCATTAGCCCTTGCGACGAGATCGCCGTGCTGTTCAGCAATCAGCCTTATTTGCTTCGGAATATCGTTTTCAAGCAAAACCTCAAGGCGGCGGGTGCGTGTGTCAATGCCGTCAACTCTGATTTCAAGGCTGTCGATTTTGGTTTCAAGGTTGTCAACCTTGACTTCAAGCTTGTCGAATCTGGATTCAAGATTTTTTTGCCCGGATGCAATACTGTCAACCTTGGACAAGATTGTTTGCATCATTTCATGGTCATTCATTAAGCATTCCCCCCTTTATTTATTGCTATCAAGCATATCACAAATATAACCTGATTTCAAGAACAATCGCGCAATGCTTGCGTGTTATGAATCTTTTTTGTACGCTGAAAGCGCCGTCATCGTGAAGAGCGAGAGGATTACACCCATAACCGGAATGCGTGACATTGGCGGAATCCCGGTGTCGGGGTTGTGGCTTGAGCCCCTGTTCCCGCCGGACTGCGGGTTGTCGTTGGGGTTGTCGCCGCCGGGATAAATCTCAGGTTCGTCTAAAGGCTCCTCTTCATTGATATATTCGGGCTCGTCTAAAGGATCGTATTCGTCTTCAGGTTTGCCTTCGTCAACGTCAAGCTCCTTTGACGACAGGTAATACTTCGTGCTGTACGGCAGCATATCGTTTGAACGGCCTAGATAGCTTAAGTTTTTGCTGTATACATAGTAGTTGCGGCCTGCGTCGATCCTGACTGTCTTGCCCTCCGCGTTGAGGCCGATGGTGGTAAGGGTCAGCGCTTCCTCAATGTCGCGGTGTTTGTCGAAGACTTCGATGTCGTTGTCGTCTGGGATGTTTGTAACCGTGCCGTAATATTCGCGGTTTCTCGTCATATTGACAATAACGGATACGCCGTGCCCCAGATATGCCTCGACTCCTCTTGCGTTTTCAACCGCAAACGCCGTGATGCCATTTGAAAGGTCGATGTAATCGGTATCGGAATAAATCTCATCCATTTTGTTTACAAGCTCGCCGTTTACGACAGTGACGAGATTTTGGCGGCGGCCGTTGAAGTAAAGCTCCAGCCTCGTCTCGAACTCCATCGGCTTTGTGCTTGTGAACGGGTCTGCCAGCGTAATCAGGATTGACGCAACCTTGTCTTTGTTTTCCTTCAAGTCAACCGAAGCGATTGCCTGTGAGCCGCGCCTTGCATTCTGCCTGACGGTGATCCTGTTGTCGCGGACATCCTTCATCGTAAGGTCTTCTTCCGCATCATTAAAGTATTCGGCATAAAGCGGCAGCCATATCTGATGCCCCGGTCCGCACTCGCCGGCGTCAACGTCGGGCAACGCCTTTGATTGCTCCGCTATCTTCGGGTTCGCTGCAAACGCCGCCACGGTCATCCCCGCTCCAAGAATCACCGCGAGCAGCACCGATAAAATACGTTTCATATGAATCCTCCTTAACAGCGCTACCGCTTTCAAGCCGTTCGCGCCTTTTTGTCGTATCCGTTTTGATTTACTAGAGATGCCTTTCGGCGTTTCTAATCTATAGGTGTATGATACCACGTTAAATTGTTGCATTCTGTTCGTTTTTGTAACCGTTTTGTAACTATTTTAAGAATTGCGCCATTGCAGCAGCAAAAACCAGGTCAACAGCATTTACTTTTTTATATAGGCAGAACCACCCCGCCGAGGAGGGGAATGGGGATAAAACGGAGCGAAATTCCCCTCCTTGGAGGGGTGGCACGAAGTGCCGGGGTGGTTTTTCAGCCCATTTGCTGTGATTCACGCTCAGCAAAAAGTAAATGCTTTTGCCCTGCAGCAAAAACATTCGTGTTGACAAAAAAATAACCGCTCAGCTTAACGCGCAGGGGCAGTTATTTTTTTGCGTTTTGCTTTTTTAGAATGTTTGTGCTAAAATATAAGCGGTGATGTGTAATGGACTATATAATATCAGATAAGATGAAAAACTTAAAGCCGTCGGCGATTCGCGAAATTTTCAAGTACGCGGCCGACCCTGCGGTGATTTCGTTCGCGGGAGGCAATCCCGCGCCTGAAAGCCTGCCCGTCGACGACCTAAGGCGCTTCATGTCGAAAACACTTGAAGAAAACCCGGTGCAGGCACTTTTGTATTCGCAGTCGGAGGGGCATCCGCCGCTTCGCGCCGAAGTCCGCCGCTTTATAAAGGATGCGTACGATATCGGCGGCGACAAGGACGAGCTTATGATCGTCTCCGGCGCGCAGCAATGCATGGACCTTGTGACGCGCTGCCTGTGTAACGAGGGCGATACCGTCATCTGCGAGGACCCGAGCTTTATCGGCTCGCTCAATTGCTTCCGCTCTTATAATGTATCCCTTAAGGGCGTTCCGATTGAAGACGACGGGATTAACCTTGCGCTCCTTGAAAAAGCCATAACCGAAAGCCGCAACGTGCGGTTTATGTATTTGATCCCGAATTTCCAGAACCCGACGGGGATTACCATGAGCATACAAAAACGGAAAGCCGTACTTGCGCTTTCAAAGAAGTACTCGGTGCCAATCGTGGAGGACAACCCTTACGGCGACCTGCGCTTTATAGGCGAGGACATACCGTCGATCAAATCTATGGACGAGGACGGCCTTGTCATTTACGCGGGGTCTTTCTCGAAAATACTTTCGACGGGTATCCGCTGCGGGTATCTTCTCGCCCCTGCTCAGATTTTCCCAAGCCTTGTGGTGGCGAAGCAGTGCGCCGACGTCCACACGGGGATGCTGCAGCAGCTTTTGTGTCTTGCGTTTCTGCAAAACGGCGACTTGCTCGGGCACGCGCGGATGAACAAATTCGTCTACGCCGATAAATGCGGGCTTATGTTAAAGCTCATGGACGAATCCTTCCCGAAAAGCGTAACGTACACAAGACCTAAGGGCGGGCTGTTCATCTGGGCCACTATGCCGGATGCGTTCGACGGCGCGGAATTTGCGCTTAGGCTTGTCAGGGATTATAAGGTTTGCGTAGTCCCCGGAAGCACGTTTAGCGTAAACGAGGGCGAAAGGTCAAGCTCGTTCAGGCTCAACTTCTCCATGCCTAATGAGGCGCAGGTCAAAACCGGGATTGAAGCCTGCGCAAAGCTGCTGCGTGAAATGGGGGTTTCTTGAAAATGGACAGAAAGCCCGTCATTTTTTCAGGTATACAGCCTACAGGTACGTTTACCCTCGGCAATTACATGGGCGCTATAAAAAACTGGGTCAAGCTTCAGGACGACTACAGGTGCGTTTATTCGGTCGTTGATTTGCATTCCGTCACAATCAGGCAGGAGCCTAAAATCCTGCGTGAAAATACGATGAGGGCATACGCGCTGCTCCTTGCGTGCGGCGTCGACCCCGAAAAGAGCGTGCTGTTCGTGCAAAGCCATGTCCCGACGCACGCCGAGGCCGCATGGCTTCTGGGCTGCTACACGCCTTACGGCGAGCTTGGCCGCATGACCCAGTTTAAGGATAAATCTGCGGCCCACTCCGAAAACATAAACGCGGGGCTGTTCACATATCCCGTTTTGCAAATAGCCGATATACTATTATATAATGCGTCGCTTGTGCCTGTCGGCGAGGACCAGCGCCAGCACCTTGAGCTTTCAAGGAACACGGCAATCCGCTTTAACGGGATATACGGCGATACGTTTGTCGTACCGGAGCCGTATATCCAAAAAGAGGGCGGCAAGATTATGAGCCTTCAGGAGCCCGCAAAAAAGATGAGCAAATCCGACGCGACCCCCAAAGCGTATATTTCGGTGCTCGACCCGCCCGATACCATGATAAAGAAATTTAAGTCCGCCGTCACCGATTCCGGGACGGATGTCGCTTACCGTCCCGGCAAGGACGGCGTAAACAACCTGATAACGATATACGGGCTTATCACAGGCAAGACAATCGAAGAAACCGAAGCCGAGTTCAAAGGCAAGGGCTACGGCGATTTCAAGCTTGCCGTCGGCGAAGCCGTGGCAAACCATCTAAAGCCTGTCCAGGATGAATACTACCGCCTCATGGACGACAGGGCGTACCTTGAAGCCTGCTGGAAGCAGGGCGCCGAAAAAGCGTTCGCCATTTCATCCAGGACATTGGAAAAAGCCCGTAAAAAGGTAGGGCTTTTGAAGCGGTGATAACTATAGCAGCAGAAACCGCCAAGCTACGGGCCCGGCGGTTTCAGCTTTCGTTTGAGGTGTGTTTTTGAGGAGGGTAGAGCAATACCCGACGATTTAAAGATATTGCGGCAAAATCCTTAACCCGGGTATAGACTTATTATATCATCAGGATATTTTTTGTTTGTTAATAAAGAATAAAGATTATTGGCTTATTTTGTAAACCATTTTTTAGGAGGCTGTCATGGAAAAGGTCGATAAACGCCGCGAAAAGATTTATTCGTATATCCTTAGCAGGATAAACACGGGAAGCGCGCCGACCGTGCGCGAGATATGCGCCGACATCGGCGTATCCTCGACGTCGACGGTGCACAGCGATTTAAAGGCGCTTTGTTTGAGCGGCCTCATCGAAATGACAGGCGGCTTAAACCGCACAATCAGGCTTCCGGGAATGTCTGCCGTCCGCGTTCCGCTTTTAGGCACGGTAGCCGCGGGGACTCCGATCTTAGCTTTACAGAATATCGAGCAGTACATCCCGGTCGGGATACCGAACGCATCAAGCAAGGAACTGTTCGCGCTTCGGGTAAAGGGCGACAGCATGAGGGACGCTGCGATTCTTAACGGCGATATCGTCGTCGTCGAGCGGGAAAATACCGCCGAAAACGGCAGGATAATCGTCGCCATGCTCGATGACGAAGCTACCGTCAAGCGCTATTTCAAGGAGAAAGGGCATATCCGGCTGCAGCCTGAAAACAGCGAAATGGAGCCGATCATTGTAGACAGCATCGAGATTTTGGGCCGCGTATTATTCGTGCAAAGGATGTACCCTTGATGGAAATAAAAACAGGCGCCTCTTACACAACCGAAACTGCCGTGGATAAAACAAATATCGCAAGCGCGCTCGGCTCCGGCCTTGTGGACGTTTACGCCACCCCCATGATGATAGCGCTCATGGAGCTTGCGGCGTCCGAATGCATAAAGCCGTTCCTTGAGCCGGGGCAGGTATCGGTCGGCGGGCATGTGAACGTAAGCCATGTCGCCGCAACGCCCGTCGGGATGAAAGTCTCCGCAACGGCCACCGTTAGCGTCGCGGACCGCCGCCGCGTCGATTTTGACGTCACGATGCGCGATGAAACAGGCGAAATCGGCAGCGGAACGCATACGCGGTTCATTGT
Source organism: Oscillospiraceae bacterium (assembly GCA_009777635.1). Taxonomy (GTDB): domain Bacteria; phylum Bacillota; class Clostridia; order Oscillospirales; family Ruminococcaceae; genus WRAV01. The sequence goes on from WRLK01000016.1 coordinate 6,679, forward strand.
CGACAAAGACAAATTTACCGCAAAGGCAAACGAAAAGCTCAATCACTAGAATTCGACACATCGCGTCAACCCAATGCTATAAAATAATACTGTTGGTAATATATTCCAATAAGTATTGTTTTTGATCGGGGGGCGCTCAGATGCAACATAAAATAGAACTTATAAGCGTTTCAATACGCGAAAAAGCAAGGCGGCTTATAAAGGATTATATAAAATGGCTTTCGCCAGCCGGGTATTTCGTCGCCGGCGCGATACTGTCAAACACCAGCATATTCGGCGGAATCTCGCCGTTCGGAGTGGCGTTTACGGCGGCGGCGCACGGATCGAGCGGGACCTTGGCGGCGTTTGGCTCGATACTCGGCTATGCGTTTTCAACTTCATCAGCCTCTAACATGAAATATATCGCGGCCGTCATGCTGGTCGCCGCTGCGAAATGGCTGTTCTCGCCGGAACGCGGCGGTGCGCTCACAGGCGGAGTCTCATTGAAGACTGGGCCGGTCTCCGCTGTTGCAGCGTCATTTTTTGCGCTTTTGACAACCGGTCTTGCCGTTGCTTTTTCGGCGGGAGGCACGGTATACGACATACTCCTAAACGTTTCGGAGGTCTTTCTTGCATGCGCCGCCGCGTACTTCTTCTCGAAGGCGAGGGCGGCGCTTCGAGCGGGACTGAGCGGCGCTCCTAAATCGGAGGTCTCCTGCGTTGTCATAAGCCTTGCGATTATACTCATGGGCCTTTCGGGCCTCTTGATCTACGATCTTTCAGTCGGGCGTATCGCCGCGGTCCTGTGCATTTTACTCTGCGCTCGTTACGGCGGCGAAGCCGGAGGCGCCGTTGCCGGCGTCGCTGCGGGAATCGCGATGGGGCTTTCAGGCGGCGAGCTTACATACGTAGCGCTTGCATACGGCTTCGGCGGTTTGATTGCCGGCATATTCGGGGGCGCGGGCCGCCTCGCGTGCGCCGCCTCCTTTGTCGTGACAAACGCGGTCGTCGCTTTCTTAACTCAGGAATTAAGCCACGCTTATGTCTCGGTATTTGAGGTGTTCGCTGCGTCAACGCTGTTTATCGCGATGCCGCAAAGCGTCGTGAACCGCCTGCGTCCCATGCGCTCAGCCGCCATCGCGGGGGACGACGGCGCCGGATACATGCGCGGAGTTTTACGGGACAGGCTTTCAGATATATCGTCGGCGCTTTTGGAGGTCGGCAAAACAACAAAAAAAGTCGGCGAGGGGCTTGACAAGCTGGAAACGGCGCCCTCCGCGGGCATCGCCACCAAAGTTGCGGATAAAGTTTGCCGCAAATGCTCCATGAAAAGCACATGCTGGCAGTTTTCATATAACGACACCGCGAGGGCGATGAGCGCCGCGATGAACGTGTTAAAGCGCAGCGGTTCAATAACCCGCGCGCGCGCGCCGCGGCACCTTTCGCAAAACTGCACAAGGCTCGACGAGGTTTTAACCGAATTCAACGCGCAGTTCCAAAGCCACGCGGCACGCCTTGGAACGCAGCGCAAGGTGGCGCAGATTCGCGCTGTGATTGCCGACCAGTTTTGCGCGCTTGCCATGCTGATCGACGAGCTTGCGGTCGAGGTTTGCGGCATCAAGGCGTTCGACTGGCAAAAAGCGCGCAGAGTAAGGGATTACTTTGAAAAAAACGAGGGCTTCGCAGTCGGCCGCGTCCAAGTATACAGCGGCGACAACGGCAAGCTGTTCATATCGCTTGTTATCCCGAACCATCAGGTTTCAAGGCTTAAAAAGACAAAAGCCGCCCTTGATTTGTGCGAGCTTTTAGAAACGGACTTCGACCTGCCTCAAATCACGACGCATCAGCAGTATACAACGGTGATATTCTCCGAAAAGGCGTCGTTTCACGTGGAGGCCTCCGCCTGTCAGATTCCCGGCGGCAGCTCCATGCTTTGCGGCGATACATACGAGTTTATCGAAAACCGGGCCGGACGCGCGCATTGCATCTTAAGTGACGGTATGGGCAGCGGCGGCGCCGCCGCGGTGGACTCCTCAATGGCGTCGGGGCTCATATCGCAGCTTTTGGCCGTGGGGATAAGCCACGACACGGCGCTAAAGACCGTGAATTCCGCGCTGATTGTAAAATCCGGCGAGGAAAGCCTTGCAACTCTGGACGTCACGACGATCGACCTGTATACAGGTCGCGCCGAATTTTATAAAGCGGGAGCGGCGCCTACGTTTATCTTAAAAAACAAGCGCGCGGGGTATGTTGAGACAAGCTCCATGCCCGTCGGAATATTGCGAAACGTCGCGTTTGAGCACAGCGTCATGTCGTTGCGCGAGGGCGATATCATCGTCATGGTCAGCGATGGCGTCACGGCAACCGGTGCGGACTGGGTCAAGTCGGAGCTTGAAGCGCTCAGGGGCAAGGATCTTCGGCAGATGTGCGAAATCCTCGCGGAAAAAGCAAAAATCCGCCGCAACGACAATCACGAGGACGACATCACAGTCATGGCGGTGGAGTTAAAGCGCGTAGCTTGACTATAAACGAAAAAAAGGTTTGCTGGTAAAAAAAGCCTGTTGAAAAAACCGGGCTTTTTTTATGTTTAGCAAGCCAATTTTAAAAAATATGTTGAAAACCCTGTTGAAGGCGTTGAAAAGCCCATAGCTTCGTTGTGAATTCCAGATAAACCGCATACCCTTGCGGTTTATCAGCGCAACAATTCTTCGCGGTGTATCACGTAAAATTTGCGCCCCAGCCTTGGACGTTTCGGGACATGGGAAAGCTTTGCGGCATGTATCCTTGCGGTTAGGGGCAGCCTTAAGCTTGGCGGTACGATAAAGCCGTCGCCGCGCGCGCTTATGGTCACAGGCGCACATACGCAGTGAAACTGCCCGGACGCAGCGATTACATACACGCCGTTTAGCTGGGCTGCGCTCCAGCAGCCTGAAACCACAAGATGGCTGCCGTATTCCGCTTTTGAAAGATGCTGCGAGCATACGATGATCCGAGCGCCCATCTCCGACGCGATGCGGCAGACCTCCGGATGGTAGACGTCCACATCAACGCACAGGAAAATCCCGCCGAACCCGGTGTTAAAAACCTCAATACGCGCGCTTTGTTTGCCTGTCCTGTTTTCGGGGTTTAGATAAACGGCTTTCCCGGCGCCGAGAATCTCGCCGTCAGGGGAGATGATGCACATGCAGTGGTAATTAGAAAGCATAAAACGCTCAGGCACTAAATAAACGCCGTGGTGCTTTGCGTATTTTACTGAGCGGCTTAAGTATGATTTAGACATGTCTTCAGGCATGGTCATGCCGGTTTCGCTTGTAAAGACAACAAAATTGCTTCCCCACGCGGGCGATGAAAAAGGCTCGGAAAAACAAAGCGCAAGCTCATCCACGGCATATTCCCCCACATATTATTATATGGGTAGAGTATACCAAAAACCGGCTGATTTTTCAAATAATATTTAATAAAAGCAATCCCAAAACTCCCGGTATTCCCAAAATCCCGGAAGCAATCGCCGAAAATGGCGTAAGTTCGATTTGTATCCCCGTGAAACCCGACGACACTGTCACTAAAAACAGCGCCGCAAATCCTGTAACCGCCGTGAACGTCACGCACTTTAAAAGCTTGCCGCTTCTTGAATAAAGCACAAGCAATATAATTCCCGAGATTAAAAGCGATAAATAAACGGTCGAAGCCGCGGTCATATAAACACCCCCACTAATCTTTATGCCGGGGATGTCCGCGGAATGACTTTTTTTACGTATTGTGGTATAATTATTAACATGTATTAAGGGGGAAATAAAATGAGTGACGCGAAATTTGACAGCAGCCTTGTCTGCGAAATAGCACCGGCGCTTAGGATGCTTTATATGATGCATGCGAAAAGCAGTACGGGTATCGCGGTTTTTTGCGCGGACGACGCGGTCGTCGGCGGGGCAAAACCGCTTTCGGTAAAGCCCTGTGATGATTTGGCGGAGAAGTTTGCGGGATTTGTAAAAGAAAACGGGTATGCGCCAAATATTGCAATAATGAAAGGGCTTGGATTCTTTGCGATCGGGAAAACAAAAAAAGAGGCGGAGCTTATAAAATCATCCTTTCTTAAAGGCGGCACTGCCGGCTTGCCCGATAATCACGGACAGCCCGCGACCGTTAAAAAGCGGCTCGACGGCAAAATAGCAATCGTAACCGGCGGCGCGCAGGGCTTCGGCAAAGGTATCGCAGACGCGATGGCCAATGAAGGCGCGTATATTGTCGTCGCCGATTTAAATGCCGAGGGAGCCTTAGTCTGCGCGAAAGAGCTGTGCGAAAAATATGGCGGGGACATAGCGGTTCCGGTTGCCGCAAATGTTGCCGACGAAGCTTCGGTCCAGGCCATGGTCGAAGAGGCCGTGCTTCATTTCGGAGGGCTTGATATCCTTGTTTCAAACGCCGGCATCGTTATTTCCGGCGGGCTTTCCGAGATGACGAAGGAAAAATTCGAGCTTGTGACGTCTGTTAATTATACCGGTTACTTTTTGTGTGCGAAATACGCGTCCGTCCCGATGAAGATACAGCATGAAATCAATCCCGGTTATATGTCCGACATCATCGAAATAAACTCGAAATCGGGGCTTGAGGGCAGCAACAAAAACTTTGCATACTCCGGCAGCAAGTTCGGAGGCGTGGGGCTGACCCAAAGCTTTGCGCTTGAGCTTGTTGCGTTCGGCATAAAGGTAAACGCCATATGCCCCGGCAACCTGCTTGACGGCCCTCTTTGGAGCGACCCGGAAAAAGGATTGTTCCGCCAGTATTTTGATTCGGGCAAGGTCCCGGGCGCAAAATCGATCGAAGACGTAAGGCGGTTTTACGAATCAAAGGTGCCGATGAACCGCGGCTGCACAACAGGCGACGTTGCATGCGCCATACTGTATTTAGTGGAGCAAAAATACGAGACCGGCCAGGCTTTACCCGTCACCGGCGGGCAGATCATGTTAAAATAAATTTATAGTGATACAGGATGAATACCATTGAAATATTTATACGAAACCCACATGCATACCTCACGGGTCAGCTTGTGCTCAGATTGCTCTCCCGTCCGGCAGGTGCGCGCCTATAAGGACAGAGGGTACGCGGGAATCATTATAACGGACCACTTTATCAACGGCAATTCGGCATGTCCGCCGGAGATTCCGTGGGATAAAAAGATGAAGTTTATAGCATCCGGCTATGAAGAGGCCAAAAAGGAGGGCGACCGGTGCGGACTCGACGTCTTTTTCGGCTGGGAATTCACAATCGACGGGATGGACTTCTTAACCTACGGCTTGTCCTTGGATTTCCTGATTCAGCATCCGGATATAGATACGTTAACCGTAGAGAAATATAGCGCCCTTGTCAGAAGCTGCGGCGGGTTTTTAGCCCAGGCGCATCCGTACAGGGTTGCAAGGTGGATCAAAAATCCATACCCGGCAAATCCGCAACTGATAGACGCCGCTGAAGTATACAACGCAAGCATGCCTGCAGAAACAAACAAGAAAGCGCTTCATTTCGCCGAGCTTCACAATTTACCGGCGCTTGCCGGCAGCGATTCGCATTATAAGAGCATCCCCTTTGCAAGCGGGATTGCGCTCAGTAAAAAGGCCGGAAGCATTTTTGATATTATTAATGCCGTCAAAACAAGAGAAGCAAAGCTGATACTTCCGTAAGACGGCTAGAACAAAACCACCAGTTAAACTGGTGGTTTTGATTATTATCAGGCAAAACCTGTGCATTTAAATCTCAATGCTTCTTTCGCTGAGGAATCCTCTAATCTGATCGATATTATGAATTGAGTTTTGCGCGCCCAAAACGGTCGCGGCAAGCGCGCCGCAGGCATTGCCGATCTCAATGCACCGAACGATGGGCATCTTGTGGGCTACGCCGTAAGCGAATCCGCCGTTAAACGCGTCGCCCGCTGCCGTTGTATCCACGGCGTTCACCAAAAACGCCGAAACGTCGTATTCATTAATCCCGTCGGAGAAATACGAGCCTTTATTTCCAAGCGTGATGCACACGGCCTTTACGCCGCGGTCTAAAAACCACTTGGCACTTTGCTTTTTCCACTCGGCAAAGGGCAGGCTGCCTAAAGGGATGCCGGTATAAACTTCCGCTTCGGTTTCATTCGGGGTGATATAGTCGATTAGCCGGTATATCTCGCCGTCAAGCGGGATTGCGGGGGCAGGGTTTAAGATCGTCGGGACGCCCGCTTCCTTTGCCGCCGACAGCCCCTTTGCCATTGCGTCCATGTTGATTTCATTCTGCGTGATAAAGATGTCCGCGTTTGTAATCGAGCCTGCGCTCTGTTTTATTTGTTCAAAGGAAATCCCGTGGTTTGCGCCCGGCGCGTATGCCAGCATATTATCGCCCGCAGGGTCGACAAAAATGGTGGCGCATCCGGTTCTAAATGCGTCCGAAACATTGAGGCCGCCGGTATCGACTCCCTTCTCTTTCAGACATGCTTTGACGGTTTTACCCATGTCGTCGTTTCCGACCTGCCCGATAAACTGTACTTTCATCCCCAGCATGGAGATTTGTACAGCCTGATTTGAGCCTTTGCCGCCGACAAACATATCCGTCGAATAGCTTTTGACAGTTTCACCTTTTACCGGCAGCCGCTCCACAGCCGAGACGATGTCATAATTGATACTGCCTAAAACAATCGCTTTTTTCATTTAGCCCCATACCCCTTAAGATTTCTTTTGATACCCGCTGTGATGCGGAAAATCCTGAACCTTTTTAATCGCGTGCAGGATCTGTACCATTAGCTGCGCGCGGTTGCCGTGATTCATTTCCGGCACTTTTTTCAGAAGCTCCCCTTCCCTTGTATTGACAAAATGAGAGTAGCCCTGATTAAAGACGATGGCGCAAACGTCAAGATAACACCTTTCGCATTTGCACGCATCGGTAGTGTTCATCATCTCCGAAACGGCTGTCTTGACAATCTCGTCGTATGCGTTTACAAGCTTGAATTGTTCCGGTCTTTTCCGGTTTGCCGCCGCTTCTTCTTTATTAGACATAAGCCGCCTCCTTTCACCGTCTGTATAGATTATAACCGCCACCCGCCAAAATGGCAAGGATTATGCGAAGTTAATATCAAAAACCGCATATTTTGCATACAATAAAGTAAAAATATCGAAAGAGAGTGATCTTATGCAAACACATGAAAAGACGGATTTCGGACCTGATCCGCTTGTCATAAATATCCCCGCAGCCACAAGGCGGAACAGGAACTTCAGGACCGCGGTATGGACCGGGGGCCACCTGCAGATGACCTTGATGCGTATCCCTGTATGCGGGGATATCGGACTGGAAATCCACCACGACGAAGACCAGCTTATCAGGATAGAGGAAGGCCGTGCGCGAATCCAAATGGGAAGCTCCAAGGAAACGCTTGATTACGAGAGAAACGCATGCGCGGGATGTGCGGTTTTTGTTCCCGCCGGAACATGGCATAATATCACAAATATAGGCAACGGGCCGCTGAAGCTGAGCTCCGTCTATGCTCCGCCCCATCACCCGCTCGGGACGATACATAAAACAAAAGAGGATGCCCGTGATTAAAAAACTGGTATACGACGGCCGCCGCCTTTAAGGCGGCTCTTTTTTTGTTTTGCGGCCCCGTCCTTTAAACGGACGCATTTTAAGATTTTTGCGTATGAACGACTACTAAAATGATGGGAGGATAGGCTTGTCACAAAAACTGATACTGCCAATCAACAAATTGAGGCTTACAGCTTCATGGAAGACCGCCGCCTACAGGGTAAGGTTCGGATTTCAGCATTACGGCGCGGACATGGTCAGCACGGCGTCTGACCGCACCTTGTGGGCGTCGGGTAACGGCACCGTGGTCTCCCGGGGCTTTGATAGCGTAGTCGGAAACGTTGTTGCTGTTTTATATCCCGGCGCGCTAAATCACAGATCGGGAAAAACCGCCGACCTGATACTTCGCTATTTCCACATGGAAAGCATCACGGTACAGGCGGGTCAAGCCGTGAACAAAGACACGCGGCTTGGGATTTACGGCAAAACAGGGTCGATGAATATGGCAAACCACTTGCACCTTGAGGCTGATACCGACACGAGGCACCCGCTTTTTAGCCCAACGGTGAACAGCTCCAACTTCTTGAAAGGCCGCGCTTTAGGCGCGAACGACAGGACGATGTCGAGCCCGCTTGACTGGCTGCATTGCAAAACCGACGCACCGGATTATCAGACTTATTCGACCGCAGGCGACAGCTTTATCGCACCGGCCGATCAGCAAATCCCGGATGTCACGGATTCCCCCTGCGTTTGCGGGGCCCAGGCTCGCGGAGAATGAAACGCTTAGGCAGGAGTTAGCCGCGCTGCAGGCCAAGATGAACGAAAAGACTAGCCTTAACGGCTAGTCTTTTCCCTTTACGCGGATATTATATTTTCTAAAGCCACCGGCCTTAATTCGGTAAAATCCTTGTCCTGCTGGACGTCGGTGTGCTGGAGGCTGTAATATTTTTCGCCGTTAAGAATGTCCCAGCTAAGCTTAAGCTCGCCGTCCACGGTAAACGGCGCCCCCTTGTACCAGCCTATATCGCCCCCGCTATAATCCCTGCTCGTATAATAAAAGGATATCTCATCCCCTATTACGATATCGTCATACCCTTTTTGTATAATGAGGCCGTCCTCCTGCCGCGCGCCGAGGATTCTGCCTCTTGGAGATTCCTCACAAAACGAAACGATAATATCGCAATCCCTGCCGTTTAACGATGCGGGTATCGCATACAGCACGCTGCGGCTCGTCCGGTTAATCTGATACATGCATACGGGCTTTCCGTTTATTTCGGGCCACATGGAGCTTAATCCGCTCTTGACAATCTCTCCGGTATTCATGCCGCTCCCGCTTTGTATGCCCGTCATGATATAGACCCCGGGCTTACCGTCAATTGGCTGCCATATGGCAAGCTCGGTTTTGACAGGCTCGTCAAGTGTCCCAAAGCGGCTTCGCCCGGCGGGGGAGCCCAGTCTTAGCATGCCGTAAAAATCGTTTAGATATCTTGTATAGTCGCCGTTCATATGAAGGGAGCGGTACATGTTAAGCGACATGTTCCCGACGGATTTGCCGCCGTAAATATAGTATACGCTCAAGCCCTTTAAATCGACGTTTGAATTGTGGCGGTTGTATACGACGCAGTTGTCAAGCGCTTTTAAAACAGCGGCTGATTCCCTTGGAAACAAATCGGAAAGCTTTGTGGCCATGTCGCCGATATCCACCATATCGCTTTCGTTGTCGCGCGGGCTTCCGATACCGAAGGTCTTTGTTCCGCCGCGCCTTGCCGCAAGCCGTTTGAAGGACGCCTCCCTGTCTGCGAGCATGGTGTCGGAGCACTGCTTCATGAGCGCCCCCAAGGAGCCCATAACCTCGTTTACCCTTGACAGGTCGACCACCGACAAGGCAAGGCTTTCGTTCGGGGAATTGCCGTAAAAATGCATGAAATAATCCACGATGACTTTTCCAAGGGCGCCGCCGCCGATGTTCGGATACTCGTTTAACACGGATAAAAAGTTGTAATTCCAGCCCTCATACGGCTCAATGTCAACGGAGGCTATGAGGTATTTCGCGTAATCCGCCGCAATCACCGCCATTTCGACCGTTGCCATAAGGCAGGAATCGAACCCTAAAAATTCAAGCTTTTGTTTTTTGAGATTTGAGTTTTCAAAAGCGTAATTTAAATCTAAAAGCGTTAAGTTGTTGTGGTTGAATTTTTCATCGTCGCCGAATCCCGCGATGGAGCCGCCGCCATGATCCCACATGATAAGCCCAAACTTATCCGCCGGGAAATTCTCCATCGTGAAATCAATAAATCCGGAGAGTGTCCCGGGGTTTCCCATATTACGGAGCCCGATGCCGGCAACCCTGTTTAATGAGCCGCCCGAAAGCTCCCAAATCACACAGTTGTTCGCGGGTATCACATTGTTTTTCCATCTGTGGGCGCCGCCTGTAAAGATAACGATATTCGCGTTGTCCGGATTTACGCCTGCCCGCTGCATCTGCAAGATATCGGCGGTGCCTGCTCCCATTTTGCTCTCAAGGTCGCTTCCGTTCATGTAAACCATGATGGTATACGGCTTTTGCGCGCGTCTTTGCACGTTTGCCGAAGCCGACGCTACATCCCACGGGGCAAAGGAAACCCCGCTAAAGTCAACCTTGCTGATTTCGCGGTAAAACCGCATCCGGCTGAGATCGACGGCGTCTTCGTTTAAAGCGGCGATCTGTCTGCCTTGTATCCTGCTGGTCGCAATGTTGCTCCCGCTGATGCTGCCAAGACTCCACGCGCCTGAAAACAGCATGCATGCTACTAAAGAAAAAAGTAGCAATTTTATTTTTTTATTTTTATGAAACACACGCCTCAAATCCTTTCTGCATTTAGTTTATCAACATTTCATGCGGAAATTCAATGACGCTTAAAGGTAATTTTATTATTATTTAATATGTAAAATCCACCGTATTTCTCTATTTTATGCTCTGATGGCAATGAGTTTACAGTATATAGTTCTTGACATTTTAAATAATAGAAGTGTCCTTATAAATCGTATAAAGATTTTTAAGGATGTTCCATGAAAGGAGAAAATTAAGATAATGAATATCATTAAACCGATATTAATAGGCACACTTGCCGCAGGCATAATCGCATCTACCGGTTGTGCGGGTAATGCGCCCGCGAATAGATACGCAGGAAACCGCGGATGGGACGGCGGAGGCTTTGGCCGCTATACTTTTGACGGCGGAAGCGCGCATCTCGGCCGCGACGGCGGCTTTTACGGCCCTTATGGCGCAGGCGGCACAGCCCGCGAAGGCTATGTATACGACGGTGGCAGAAGCATAGTCCGCCGCGATGGTTTTGACGGCCATATGAACCGCGGTTTTATACACCGTGACGGCAGAAGGACTGTCCGCGACGGTTTTGACGGTCAAATGAACCGTGAAGGCCGCTTCGACGGCAGCAGCTTCACCCGTGATGGCTATAACAGCAACATGAACCGCAATCACGGCGGCAGAAACACAACCACCCATGACGGGCGTGACGGCAACATGAACCGCAATCAAGACGGCAGAAACACAACCCTTGACGGGCGTGACGGCAACATGAACCGCAATCAAGACGGCAGAAACACAACCACCCATGACGGGCGTGACGGCAACATGAACCGCAATCACGGCGGCAGAAACACAACCACCCATGACGGACGCAACAGCAATGTGAACCCTAACAACGGCGCCGCAAACCGCAGCAGCCATTTAGGCCGCGACGGAATGAACGCAACACAGAAACCGTCTTTGTAACGGATTAAAATCCGGATTAGGGTATGACATCGTTCATACCCTAATCTATTTGAGGGCGTTCCAATTTTAAGAGCGCAGGCCCGCCGATCACGTTTCCCTCATAATCGTAACGTGAGCCGTGGCATGTGCAGTCCCATGTGTTTTCGTCCTTGTTCCACTTTAAGGCGCAGCCCATATGAGTGCACATCGGCTTCACCGGAAAAATACGCCCGTCGCCGTCTTTGTACACCCCGACGCGCTTTTGGTTTATCTGGACGATACCGCCTTCGCCGTCCTTTAAGTCCTGCAAGCTTTTGTCAGCCGCGGTGAGATGCGTCAAAAAATTCCCGGCGATGTCGACGGATTCCTTTATAAAGCTTTTAGACTGAAGCCCCAAGTCCTTCCGTTTTAAGCTGAAGACGTCCTGATACTCGCTTTCTCCTTTAACGATCAAATCACTGATGACGTCAGCCGCCGCCATGCTTCCGCTCATGCCCCATTTGTTAAAGCCCGTTGCGATATAAACATTTTCCTTATGGCTTTCTAAGCGCCCGATATACGGGATTTTGTCGTGAGTCATGCAATCCTGCGCCGACCACATGCACACGATTTGGCCGCCCGGATAATATTCCCCCGCTTTTTTTATCAAGCCGTCAAAATGCAGATTTTTATCGTCGTGTCCCGTTTTGTGGTCATAAGCGCCCAAAATAAGCGCATCGCCTTGCGGGCGAAAGGAAAGCCCTCCTTTTTTGCAGTCAAGGTACATATCCCGGATTGTCCCCGCGTTTTGAAGCGCTAAGACATATGAGCGGTCCTGATAGATTTTTGTAAATATAAGCAAGGCTTTATCGATAAAAGGATAACGCGAACAGGATATCACATGCTTCGCACGGATATTACCGCGATCGGTTTGAACAACGCCCTCCTTTAGGCCGGTGGCTTTCGTTTCCGTATAGATTTTGCATCCGTTTTCAGTGAGTAAGCCGCAAATGTGGCGCGCAAATTTTAAAGGGTGAAAGTGAGCCTGGCCCGGGAAAGCAACCGCTGCCTCGACCGTAAAGGGAAGCTCTGTTTTTCGGGAGAGTTCAGCATTCATACCAAGCCTTTTCGCGGCGGCAACCTCGTCCTCGATCGGCTGCACTTCATGACCGGACGTCGCGTAAACCCACGCGTTACAAACGGTAAAATCACAATCGATTTTCTCGCGGCTTATAATCTCGCTAAACAATCCGACCGCTTTTTCGTTTGCGCCGAGATACTGCGCCGCCATATCCTCCCCAAAGCCCTTCATAAGACGCGAATATATCAAGCCGTGCTGTGAGGTTATTTTTGCGGTTGTATACGCGGTAACGCCGCTCAATACCTCAGCCGCGTCGATGATGACGATATCCTCAAAGCCCTTTCGGTACAGCAAATACGCGCACAATAAGCCTGACATCCCCGCTCCGACGATTACGGCGTCCGCTTGCGTGTCCCCTTGTAACGGCTTAAACCGCGGCATATCTTCAAGCTGCCAAAACGACTTGCGCTCCGTGTTCACGATAATATCCCTCCTAGCTTTGCGTTTATTGTACTGTAAAGCCCTCCATTTTATACGCCGGACAACGAAACAAGGGCCGCGTGTTTAAACGCAGCCCTTGAGTTAACCCTGTGTTTTCCCGGGAAATCATTTGATATATAGAACCATATCGCCGGTTTCATCGCAAAAACCGTATCTTTCATACAACGGCCTGCCCGCGTTTGTAGCGTTTAAGGTGATTTTTTTATATCCCCGGCCTTTCGCTTCCTCAACCGTCCTTTTAAGAAGCTCCATGCCGATCCCCCGCTTTCTGTATCCGGGAAAGGTAAACATATTCATTATATAGGCCACCTTGCCGTCGGGACATTTTAAAGACGGCGGTACATTGTAAAAAATCAAGCCGCTGGTCGCAACGATCTTTTCGCCGTCAACGGCAAGCCACGCGATAAAGCTGCCGTCCGCGACCGCCGTTTTAAAGTAAACCCGGTTAGCGGTTTCCATTTTTACCCGCTCCTCTTCCGACGACAAATCATTTGCCTCCTTTAAGAATATGCTTCTGATTCTCGCAAGATCGTCAATATCGTTTATAGCCGCCTTTCTGAAATCCATTTTATACCTCCTGAAAAATACTGTCGGTTTTCTATATCCAGCCCCGCCTCAGAAAATCCACGGCGATACCCGCCGCATAGGCGAAAAACATCGAGAACAACAGGTAAAGCAGAAACCGTTTTAAGCCGAGCACAATCTTGACGGCGCCGAGGTTTGTGATTTTCGTAGCCGGTCCCGCAATCATAAAAGCCGCGGCGCTCCCCGCGCTCATACCGCTTGCAAGCCAGCCTTGAAGCAACGGAATCGTACCGCCGCCGCAAACGTATACCGGCACGCCAATCGTTGCCGCCATAAGCGCGCCGAATGCTTTTTCGCCGCCGAACATCCCCGCCACCACGCTTTCAGGGATATACCGGGTAAACGCCGCCGAAAGAGCTACGCCTATGAGGAAATACGGCCCCGTCGCTTTGATGTTGCGCCAGATATTTTTTATAAGCCGCATAAGGATATTCGGGTCCGTATCGCGGTTTTGAGGCTCCTTAAAACCCGAAAAATCAAAGAATCCTTCGCCCTTGTAAAAATACCGGACTAAAAGACCGGCGATCATCCCGCATAAAAGGCATGTTGCAATGCGAACAGCCAGAATAAAGCTTCCAAGAGCCGCGCTGTAAGCGATAAGCTGCGGGTTTAGTAAAATGGAACTCATCATGAAAGCCGCGAGCATGTCGTCTTTCATGCCTTTTCCGGAAAACGCGGCCGCAATCGGGACCGTGCCGTACATGCACAGCGGCGACGCCGCCCCTATCAGGCTTGCGGGAATAACCCCGAGCGCTCCCAGCTTCTTACCATTAAGCGCTGCGAACATCCGGTATAGCTTTTCCCTGCCGAGCACCGAGAGCATGGAGCCTGTCACGACGCCAAGCGCCCAGTACATGAAAATCTGCTCAACCTGGATGAAGAAGAAATACCGAAGGTAGATGAACTCGCGCGTTAAAATTTCAGCCATCAATCCTCACCAGAGTATATTCGCGGCTTCCCATGCCAATGTTGGCGGCGTGGTCGATTGTGAGCATCCCGTTTCTTGCGTTTATGCGGTTCATCAGCGCTTCGCCGTCGGGGGCGGCCATGACCAAATCGATGCATGCCATATCAAGCGCCACAGGGTCAAGGGACGCTAAAACGCCGATATCGTGCATATCCGGCTCGCGCGGGTTGCCGACGCAGTCGCAGTCGATGGACAGCCGGTTCATCACGTTGATGTAAAGCAGACGGCCGTCCAGATACTCCACGATACTGTTTCCGGCTTCCGCCATGCCTTTTAAGAAGTCGTCCTGATTGCCGGAATATCCTGTTTTTTGTTTGCCGCCGGAATGAATCCAGCTTTTCCCTCCCGCCGACGCGATGCCGATCGCAACGTTCTTAATCGCGCCTCCGTATCCCGCCATCTGATGCCCCTTGAAGTGTGAGAGCACGACGTAGTAATCGTAATCCGGGAAAGCGGCGCCCACAAAGTTTTCAGCAAGCACCTCGCCGCCCAAGACCGGAATGCTGATTTCGCCGTCGGCGTCAAGCAGCTTAAACGGCGCTATGTCGGTGAAGCCGTGGTCTTTCGCCACCTGCAAATGCATCGCGTTGCTCGCGCGGCTTCCGGCGACCGCGTTTGTCTCAACAATCGTGCCGCCTGTCAGCCGCACCAAATCCCCTATCAGCTCCGGGCGCAGGTAATTGCTGTTCGGCGGCTCACCCGTGTGCACCTTTACGGCGACGCTGCCCGCTAAAGCAACCTCAAGCGCGTTGTAGATTTCGACCAAGCTTTCGGGACTTATTTCGGACGTCATGTAAACGACGGGCGGGCCGGTTTCCACAGGCGGATCGGGAAGCGGCGGCTCCGGCCCGGCGGTCTCCGTCTCCTGCACGTTTACGGACGGCGTTTCCGCGGCAGGCTGCCTTAAATCATCCCGCGCGTCCCCGCAACCCGCGAAAAGCAAGGAAACCAGCATAAAAATCAATATGAAAATAATTTGTTTTTTCATCATGGCATGACCTCCCGCATTGTATATACAAATTTTATCATGCTATAAAAACAAAATCAATGCGAATCATGCGCGAATAAAGACAAAAAAACCTTGACAATTTAGAGCGAATTCGCTAATGTATAGCCTATCAAGCCTAAAAGGGGGATTCCCGGTGCGCGGGTTGGCATTGGAGGGCGGCGGCGCCAGAGGCGCGTACCACATTGGCGTTGTAAAGGCGTTGATGGAGCACGGCTATGAATTTGACGGCTTTGTCGGCACGTCCATCGGAGCTATCAACGCGGCGATTTTAGCGCAGGGCGACTTTCAAAGGGCGCTTGATTTGTGGACCGGCATCTCGATTGAAAAAATCTTTGACGAGGATGAACGCCCGCTGCTTCAACTGATTGACGCGAAAAGCTTAAAAGCAGATTTAGATTTGGTTTCATCCTCGAAAAGAAAGGCGCTTAAAAAGATCATCGACGGCAGGGGAATCAGCACGGATAAAATGCAAAAAATCCTTGATGAAATCATAGACGAGGATAAAATCCGCTCGTCCGGGAAGGATTACGGCTTAGTGACGATATCCCTAAGCGAGAGAAAGCCGTATGAATTGATGCTTGAGGATATACCATATGGGCAGTTTTTCAATTATGTGATGGCAAGCGCGTCTTTTCCCGGATTCAAGCCTGAATTAATCGAAGAGAAAAAGTTTTTAGACGGCGCGTTTTATGATAATTGCCCGTATCACCTGCTTATTCAAAAAGGCTATGACGAAGTGATTGCGATAAGGACAAACGCCCGCGGCGTATTTAAAAAGGTGGACGACGAGAAAGTCAAGGTTATCGTTCCGCGCGACGACTTAGGGAGCATCATGCTCTTTATGCCGGATAACTGCGCCGAAAAGATAAAGCTCGGGTATCATGACGGCCTGCGTTTCCTTCTGAATCTGCGCGGCAACACATATTATATACGCCCCGCAGGCATAAAGGATATGACCGAAAGGCTGATGTTGCTCAGCGACGACGTGATCCAAAAAGCAGGGAAGCTCTTAAACGTCCCGCAGATGCCTGAAAAGCGCATGCTGTTTGAAAAGATTATACCGCAGCTTGGCGAGTACTTAAAGCTCGACAAGGATTTTGATTACGCGGATTTCACAATCGCCCTGCTGGAACGCGCGGCAGAACAAAAAGAGATCGACCGGTACGGAGTTTATGATTACAGCGAGCTGTGCGATTTAATAAAGAAGGCGCATGTCGCGGCAGATAAGATGAAGCCGTTTGTAGGCCTGCCCGAAAATTACAGGTTCAAAAACAAGAAAAGGGCGGTTAAATTGCTTAGCAGATACCTGCTGCATTAGCTGTACTAGCACTTGACACGCTTTGCAATTGGGAATATAATGAAATTGGACATAATCCGCTTAGAACCTGTCTTCGGTAACCGAAATGTTCAGATTTTGAGCGAATTTTTCGTCAGACAAGGCGAATTTTCGCAGGAATACTTGGCGTATTTCAAGGAAATTTAACACAGTATGGCGGAAAATTCGCCAAAAGATGGGCATTATGCGGTGCTGAAGACAGGTTCTTAAGTAAACCTATGGGCGAGTTTTTCGTTGCAGCTGGCTTTAGGAGGCTAAACATGGCTGATATCCGGATAAATATGCTCGGGAAATTTGACATTATCGTGGATGGAAACTCCATACTGCCTGCTTTGGGAAACTCCTCTAAAAGCATACTGCTGTTAAAATACTTAATCCTGAACAGAAACAAGCCTGTTTCATCCGACGACTTGATAGATATATTCTGGTCCGAGTCGGAAAACAGCGCAAACCCGGCAAACGCGCTAAAAACTATGGTCAGCAGGCTGCGCACCAACTTGACGAAAGCAAGTCCCGGTTTTAAAGACTGCATCCTTGCCGAAAATCGCTCCTACGCATGGAACCCCGACATCAAATGTGATGTTGACGTTTTCATATTTGAAGACCTTTGCGGCGAAATCAAAAACTTTGACGCGCTCACCGATGAAACGCGCGCGAAATGCAACGAAGCGCTATACCTTTACGGTGACGACCTTGCGCACGCAGCCATCGAGGAGGACTGGATTTTAGCCCGCAGCTTATACCTGCACCATCTGTACATGAAAATGGTGTACAAGTTTGTCGAGCTTCTAAGGCTGGAAGCGGATTATGACGCCGTCATCCAGGTTTGCCGCATCGCGCTTGACGTCGATACCTTCGACGAGACGTTAAACATGGAATTGATGAACGCGCTGAATCAGGGCGGAGACAAGAAAGCCGCGTTACTGCAATACAGCCATTTAAGCTCCGTATACCAGAAATACTTAGGCGTCGAACCATCTGAAAAGATGGCGAAATTTTATAAGACGCTGCTAAAAACGCATCTTGCATCGGAGGCGGATATCCACGCGATTATCAAAAGCTTAAAGAGCCAGGACGATAATCATAACAGTGCTTTTGTATGCAATTACCCCATATTTAAGGATATTTATCACCTGAATACAAGGAACATGGGGCGGCAAAAAAATAAAATGTTCCTGTGCCTTGCGAGCTTAAGCTCCTTGAATCCGGAAATCGAGAACCTTGACCCGATGATGCTGGAAAATACTATGAAAATCTTGTTAAGCGTCCTGATAAAGTGCCTTCGGAAAGGCGATACCATTTCGCGGTACAGCCCGTCTCAGTACGTTGTGCTTCTGCCCATGATGAACTATGCAAACGGTCAGATTATTATGCACCGTATCCGCAGCATATTCTACAAGCAATGCTCGGAAAATTTAGTTAGAATTTCATTTCAGTTTGAAGAAATTGACCATAGATAACCAGGCTCTGTTGACATAAAGCTGCCGGCCCGTGCATTCCATTTATATCAACAGGCCCTAAACGAAAGGAAAGTGCGCCATATGAAATATTTGATCGGGATTGACCTTGGAACCTCCGGTACGAAAACGGTTTTGTTCGATGAAAGCGGAAAAAGCATTGCCTCCGCCACTGTGGAGTACCCGCTGATTCAGCCGAAAAACGGCTGGGCCGAGCAGGACCCCGCCGATTGGTGGGATGCATGCGTTAAAACGCTAAAGCAAGTAATGGAGAAGTCCGGCATAAGCGCCGGCGACGTCGCGGGAATCGGCATTTCAGGCCAGATGCACGGGCTTGTGCTTTTGGATGCAAACGGCGAAGTCCTGCGCAACAGCATCATCTGGTGCGACGGCAGAACGACGGCCGAATGCGCCGAGATTACAGAAACCATCGGTGCAAAACGGTTGATTGAAATTAGTGCGAACCCGGCGCTTACAGGCTTTACGGCGGGTAAGATCCTGTGGGTGCGGAAGAACGAGCCGGAGATATACGCAAAAGCGCGGCATATCCTGCTGCCGAAGGATTATCTCAGGTACAAGCTTTGCGGCGTGTTTGCGACCGAGGTCAGCGATGCTTCGGGCATGAACCTGCTTGATGTGCCGAAACGCGAATGGAGCGCGGAGATACTTGAAAAGCTTGGAATCGAGTGGGAATTTTTGCCGTCCATGCATGAGTCCTGCGAGGTGACGGGGTATATAACGGCAAAGGCGGCGGCTCTAACCGGGCTGAAAGAGGGTATACCTGTAGTCGGCGGCGCGGGCGACAACGCGGCGGCGGCGATTGGCACAGGCATTGTCGAAAGCGGCAAGGCGTTTATTACGATCGGCACATCTGGGGTAATCTTTGCGCATTCGGATGCGGTCACGATCGACCCCGAGGGGCGCGTGCATACGTTCTGCGCCGCGGTACCCGGCGCGTGGACGGTCATGAGCTGCACCCTTGCGGCGGGCGGCAGCCTGCAATGGTTCCGCAACAACTTCTGCACCGCTGAAATGCAAGCGGCGGAAGGACTGAATAAAGACGTCTACATACTGCTTGACAAGCAGGCGGAGCAGGTGCCGATCGGCTCAAACCGCCTGTTGTTCCTGCCGTATATCATGGGTGAGCGAAGCCCTGTCTTAAACCCCGAGGCGCGCGGCGTTTTCTTCGGGCTTTCGGGCATGCACAAGCGTCCTGATATGCTTCGCGCCGTCATGGAGGGCGTCGTTTACTCCCAGCTCGATTGCCTCCAGGTTTTGCGCGAAATGAACGTGCCGTTTAGGCAGATGATGGCGACGGGCGGCGGCGGCCGCAGCCCCATGTGGCGGCAGATGATGGCCGACGTGTTCGACTGCCCGATCGTAACGTCCGGCAACAAGGAAGGCCCGGCGCTTGGCGTGGCGATTTTGGCGGGCGTCGGCGCGGGAATTTATTCCGGCATACCGGCTGCGTGCAAAAAAATCATAAGTGAAAACGAACCGCAGCTGCCCGACAAAGCGCGGCATGCGGAATATGGCGCGTACTATGAATTATACCGCGAGGTTTACGGGCAGCTAAAAGGGCAGTTTAAGAAGCTTGCGGCTCTGTAATACGGTGGTTGACTATCATTTTCATGTATGATATAATTTTTGGCATAACAGGTAAGCTCCGATTGTGAAAGGGGGATTTTTGATGGCTGAAGAATTGGATTTTTCCCAGACGGAAAGTGAAATCACCGATGAAATGGAAAACATGTACCTGAATTTCTTTGTCGGCGAGGGCGTATACGGCATAGAAATCAGATATGTCCTGCAAATCATAGGGATGCAGAAGATTGAGGCCATGCCTGAAATGCCGATGTATATGAAAGGCTTTATCAATCTGCGCGGGAATATCATCCCCGTCGTATCGATGCGTGAGCGTTTCGGCCAGTTTGAGGACCCTTACAACGAGCGGACATGCATTATCATCACACAGGTAGGCGACCGCGAGGTCGGGCTTATCGTCGACGCGATTAAGGAGACCATCACCATCGAGCCGGAGCAGGTCTCCCCGCAGCCCGCGGCAACTCAGGGGATGGATAACGCGTATATCAAAGGGATAGCAAAACTTACGGCAGGAGACGTTTCAATCCTGATAGACGTGCAGAGGCTGTTTGGCGGTTACGACATCCCGATGTATTAAAACGCTGAAAGCGCCCGATCATTTGCGATCGGGCGCTTTACAAAAATATTATAAAAATCCAAGGCGTTTTAGTTCATATTCTATATTGACAAGCCATGCCCTCTTTGATATACTGTTGACAATTTGAAGTATGGGAATTTGAATGTAAGAGGAGAATGATCATTATGTTCCACCACGTCTTGAACATCTCAGACTTTACAAAGTCGGACCTCGACTATATATTGTCGGTAGCCGGTAACATTGCCAAAAACCCAGCCCGTTACAGGGAGGTTGCAAAAGGCAAGATACTGGCTACTTTATTTTTTGAGCCGAGTACGCGTACGCGGCTTTCGTTTGAAAGCGCAATGCTGCGCCTTGGCGGCGGCGTAATCGGCTTTTCAGATATGTCGGCGTCGGCGACTGCAAAGGGCGAGACGATGGAGGATACAAGCCGTACCGTGAGCTGTTACTGCGACGTGATGTCCGTTCGGCACCCGGTTCCGTTCTCTCCGCATAAGATGTCGGCTGTCGCGACGGTCCCTGTAATCAATGCGGGCGACGGCGCAAACGAGCATCCGACGCAGACCATCACCGACCTTGTCACGATAAGCCAGCGCTTCAAGCGGCTTCATAACCTAACGATCGGGCTTTGCGGCGACTTGAAATACGGGCGCACCGTTCACTCCCTCATCAAGATGCTTTCGCGCTACAAAGGAAACCGGTTTATCTTAATCTCGCCGGACGCACTTAAAATGCCGCGGGAAATCATCGATATGCTCGACGGTGAAAACATAAATTATGAGACGACCGAAAGCCTCGACGACGCGATTCCCGCTCTTGATATCCTTTACATGACGCGCGTCCAGCGCGAGCGATTCGACGACAAGAGCGAGTACGAGCGCCTCAAGGATTTCTATATCCTTGACCGCGAAAAGCTAAGCCTTGCAAAACGCGATATGATTGTGCTCCATCCGCTGCCCCGGGTGGATGAGATATCAACCGACGTGGACACCGACGAGCGCGCGTGGTATTTTAAGCAGGCGCAGTACGGGGTATACGCGAGGATGGCGCTTATTATCTCGCTGCTCGGACTGAAAGACCTGATGGGCGACGACACGCTTTATATCAAGCCGGTTTCCGATTACGGCAAGAAAATCCCGAACGTATCATAGGAGGTACACCCAATGACGTTGATTGACCGGCTTTACCGGCGCATCGCCGACGCAGGGCATGTATGCCTCGGGCTTGACACCGATATAAGCTACTTGCCCGATCAGCTTAAAAAGGATAACGCGTGTGACGCGCTGTTTCACTTCAACCGCGAAATCATAGACGCAACATTAGACACGGCAGCGGTTTACAAGGTTCAGATCGCGTATTACGAGTCGCTTGGGCTTCGCGGCTTAAACGCGTACATGAAAACCCTTGGCTATCTGCGCGAAAAGAACGCAATCGTCATCGCAGACGTAAAACGCGGCGACATTGCAAAAACGGCCGAGATGTACGCGAAAGCCCATTTTACCGGGGATTTTGAAGCTGATTTCATCACGCTGAACCCGTTCATGGGCATGGATACGCTGGAGCCGTTTTTCCCGTATCTTGACGCCGGCGAGAAGGGATTGTTCGCGCTTGTCGCAACATCGAACCCGGGAGCTTGCGACATAGAGGGGATTATAGCGTCGGACGGCGAAAGCGTCAGCGACAAGACAGGCGCCATGATAAAGGAAAAAGGCGTAAGATTCACCGGAGATTGCGGCTATTCCCTGATAGGCGCCGTTGTGGGATGCACGAATAAAGTGCAGACGAAACAAATCAGAAGCCGGCTTGACGGCGTGTTTTTTCTGATACCGGGATACGGCGCGCAGGGCGGCAAGGCCGAGGATATGGCCGGTTATCTCGACAAAAACGCAAACGGCGGCGTTGTCAATTCGAGCCGCGGTATCCTGCTTGCATACAAAAAACCTGAGTATAGCGGGCTTGGCTTCGCGGAAGCCGCACGCGCCGAGACGGTGCGTATGCGCGATGAAATTTTATCGGCAGTTAAAGGTAAAGAGGTATAGCATATGGAAAATAAAGCGGTAATCGAGATATTAAAACAGTGCGAAAGCTTGCTTGACGGCCATTTTCTCCTGTCGAGCGGCAAGCATTCCGACCGGTACTGCCAGTGCGCAAAGCTTCTGCAATATCCCGGCAAGGCCGAACAGGTTCTGGCGGTTGTCGCGGAGCAGGTAAAGGCCCTCGGCGCAACGACGGTCGTCGGCCCCGCGATGGGCGGAATCGTACCGGCATACGAGCTTGCGCGCCAGCTAAAGGTAAAGGGCGTTTTCACCGAACGCGAGGACGGCGAAATGCGATTCCGGCGCGGGTTTTCGCTGTCGGAGCATGACCGGGTGCTGATCGGAGAGGACGTTATAACCACGGGAAAATCAACCATGGAGACGGTGCGGGCTGTCGAAGCGCAAGGTGCGAAAGTGATTGGCCTTTGCTGCATCGTCGACCGGCGCGCCCCGGGCGTTGATTTGCCCCTGCCGGTTTACAGCGCGACGGCCCTTTCGGTCAAAACCTTTGAAGCCGCGTTGTGCCCCCTCTGCAAAGAAAAACTGCCCATTGAAAAGCCCGGCAGCAGGAAGCGGCTTTAAGCTGACGCAATTACAAAGCTTTTATAGCTGTGGTAACTATAATTTATCCCAAATACATATTTTTTTGACAATTCGGCAAAATAAAAAGAGATGCTTCCCGCTTGCGGAACATCTCTTTTTATTCGGCTATATTCAGCTTTATAAGCTCGAACGCGAGAGTTGAAGCCAATATTTTCGCCCTGACATACGCGGCCGAGTGTGACATGATATCGGGCCTTAATAATAAAGCTGTCATAGAGCTTGCCGCCTCCGTTTTCTCCGGCGTTTTTGATTTCGCCGCAAACATTTCTGAAAATGTGTCTTTCGCCCGTTCCTTTTTGTCTTTGTCTTTTTTCTCTTTTTGGTCGGGGTTGTATCGCTCCCTGTGGCGCTCGTCGTCATTCGGCGAGTATTTCCTCACGCCCCCACCCTTCGCGGAACCTATTACCGGCGAGATTCCGGTGCTGTATGCGGTCATATTTAACGCCTCCTTGTCTTACATTCAGGAAATCCTTTTCCTATAAATAATATCGGCATATGTAACAAAAACTTTAGCTAATTATATTTAATTGTTATGAAATAAGCAGAAGTTCATGATATTTTGAATTTATTGTTCGATTATTTCGAATTTTCTATTTACATTTCTAAACAAATGTGTTATTATCTTTTTGCGGAGGTGGTATGAATGGATGTTGCGGATAAGCTTACAATTCTGACGCAGGGCGCGAAATACGACGTTGCCTGTACGTCGAGCGGAGTTGACCGCAAAGGCGAAAAGGGAGGGCTCGGCAATTCGGTGGCATGCGGGCTTTGCCACTCCTTCGCGGCGGACGGCAGGTGCATCTCGCTTTTAAAGGTACTGATGACGAATTATTGCGCCTTTGACTGCCAGTATTGCCACAACCGCAGCTCCAACGACGTGCCGCGGGCCACATTCTCGCCTGAAGAACTCGCCGAGGTCGTGGTCGGGTTTTACCGCAGGAATTATATCGAGGGCCTTTTCCTGAGCAGCGGAGTGCTGAAAAACGCGGACTATACAATGGAGCGCATGTGCGAATGCTTGCGCCTTTTGCGAAAGGAACACCGTTTTAACGGGTATATCCACGCGAAGGCGATCCCCGGCGCGTCCCGCGAGATGATTGAGCGAATCGGGCTTCTCGCGGACCGCATCAGCGTCAATCTGGAGCTTCCGAGCGAGCAAAGCCTATCGCTTTTGGCGCCCGACAAGCCAAAAGCCAGTATCCTTGGCCCGATGGCGAAAATCCGCGACGGTATCACCGAAAACAAGCATGACTTGGCGGTATACCGCTCCGCGCCCACGTTCGCGCCGGCAGGCCAAAGCACACAGATGATTATCGGCGCAACCCCTGAAAATGATTATCAAATAATCAATCTGGCGCAAAATCTATACAAGAAGTATAGCTTGAAAAGAGTATTTTACTCTGCGTATATACCGGTCGGAACGAACGCGCTTCTTCCGAAAAACCAGCCCGTACCATTGCTTCGCGAGCACAGGCTTTATCAGGCGGATTTTCTCCTGCGCTCTTACGGGTTTCGCGCGGACGAAATTTTAAGCGAGCAGCAGCCGTCGCTCGACCCGATGCTCGACCCGAAATGTGGCTGGGCGCTGCGGAATTTAGAGCTGTTCCCGGTTGAGATTATGACTGCCGATTTAGAGCTTTTGCTCCGTGTGCCGGGCATTGGCCCCACAGGCGCGCGGAAAATCATGCGGGCGCGCCGGAGCGCCCGCCTTAACTTCGATGATTTGAAAAAGCTAAATATCGTGCTCAAGCGCGCGGCTTACTTCATTATGTGTTCCGGCAAATACATGCCGGGTATCAAGTTTGAGCAAAGCTTTATTTACAACAACCTTGTCGCGGACACGCGCAGGCAGGCGTCCGGGCTGTCGTTTATGCCTGCGGCGGAGCAGCTCTCGCTGTTCCCGAAGCCGCAGCTTTTGCTGTCGTAGTTATGTCCTTGGCTTACAGTTACGACGGCTCGTTCGACGGGCTTCTTACGTCGATTTTCGAAGCGTATTCCCAGCGCGAGAACCCGGAGGAGGTCGCCGCGGAAGGAAATCTTCAGGAAGCGTTCGGGCGAAAAGCGGTAAAAATCAGGACCGACAACGCAAAAGCCCGGCGCGTCGAAGCCGGGATAGTGAAAAAGATGGGCATGCGTTGCTACCAAAAGATTTGGGCCGCGTTTTTGTCGGACGATCCCTGCAAAGCCATATTGATTTACAGGTACGCAAGACGCGGCTTTGAAATCGGGCGCGCTGTGGAGCACGACATAGCGCACTGTGACGTGCTGCCTATCGAAAAAATTTATATAAACGTTATGCGCGAAAGCCATTTCATGAAGGAATTCACGCGCTTTTCGCAGGTGGAGGGCGGCGTCTACTACGCGAAAATCACGCCGAAAAGCGCCGTGATCCCGCTTATAATGCCGCATTTCGCGGACAGGCTTTCGTCGCAGCCGTTTCTGGTACACGACGACGCCCACAAGATGGTCGGCGTGTACAACCTCGAAAGCTGGCATATTGTGGAAACGGAATTCCTGACCGTGCCGCCTCCAGACAAGGATGAGCTCAACTACCGCCGGATGTGGAAAAATTTTTACGAAACGATTGCGATCGCCGAGCGGATCAACCCCGTTTGCCGCCGCACGCACATGCCGATGCGATTTTGGCGCAATATGACCGAATTCAGCCATATCCCGCCTGACAAAAGCTCCGAGACGTCAAGCATCGAGCCCTTGGCGACGAAAAATCAGGATTTGCCCGCCCTGCCGCAAAAGCAATAGCGGAATTGTCTTCATTGCACGATTCAAAGGCCGCATACCGCATCTAATTTGTAAATATCTAATAAATTTTCAAAATAATTCCTTTTAGCACTTGATTTTTATTTTAAAATCATTAAAATAAAAATTAGCACTCAAAGATGGCGAGTGCCAAATCATATATAAATTCAGGAGGTATCGTAATGACAATCAAACCATTGGGTGACCGCGTTGTGCTAAAGCTGATTGAAGCCGAGGAAACGACTAAAAGCGGTATAATCCTTGCGGGAACCGCGAAGGAAAAGCCTCAGATCGCCGAAGTTATGGCGGTGGGGCCGGGCGGCATCGTCGACGGTAAGGACGTCGAGATGTATGTTGATGAGGGCGACAAGGTGCTTACGAGCAAGTATTCGGGTACAGAAGTGAAAATCGACGGCGATGAGTACACAATCGTGCGCCAGAGCGACATTCTTGCGATTGTCGAATAAATAAATTGGAGGTAACATAAAGTTATGGCTAAAAATATTATTTACGGCGAAGAAGCCAGAAAAGCATTGCTTACCGGCATTGACAAGCTTGCCGATACCGTTAGGATCACACTTGGCCCGAAAGGCCGCAACGTCGTTTTGGACAAAAAATTCGGCGCCCCGCTCATCACGAACGACGGCGTTACGATTGCAAAGGAAATCGAGCTTGAGGACGCCCTTGAGAACATGGGCGCGCAGCTTGTAAAAGAAGTCGCAACAAAGACAAACGACGAGACCGGCGACGGAACTACCACCGCCACATTGCTTGCTCAGGCGCTTGTCCGCGAGGGGATGAAGAACGTTGCTGCCGGCGCAAACCCGATGGATTTGAAGCGCGGAATCCAAAAGGCTGTTGACGAAGCCGTCGCCGCAATTAAAAACAACTCCCAGAAGGTTTCCGGCAACGAGGACATCGCCCGCGTAGCAACAGTATCGGCCAGCGACGATGTTATCGGAAAGCTGATCGCCGAGGCTATGGATAAGGTTTCGTCCGACGGCGTTATCACGATTGAAGAGTCTAAAACCGCAGAAACATACACCGAAGTCGTCGAGGGTATGCAATTTGACCGCGGTTATGTCACTCCCTACATGGTCACCGACACAGAGAAAATGGAAGCCGTTATCGACGACGCTTATATTCTTATAACAGACAAGAAAATTTCCGTGATACAGGAAATCCTCCCGCTTCTCGAGCAAATTGTCCAAAGCGGCAAAAAGCTTGTTATCATCGCCGAGGATATCGAAGGCGAGGCGCTTTCCACGCTCATCGTAAACCGTTTGCGCGGCACGTTCACATGCGTTGCGGTAAAAGCCCCCGGCTTTGGCGACAGACGCAAGGAAATGCTCAAGGATATCGCGATTTTGACCGGCGGACAGGTAATCACCGAGGAGCTGGGCCTTGAGCTTAAGGAAGCGACGATCGACGATCTTGGCAAGGCTCATCAAGTCAAGGTGCAAAAAGAAAACACCATCATCGTTGACGGCGCGGGCGACAAAAAGGCGATTGCCGACAGAATCCAGCAGATTCGCAACGAGATTGAAATTTCCACAAGCGAGTTCGACAAGGAAAAGCTTCAGGAGCGCCTTGCAAAGCTTTCGGGCGGCGTTGCCGTTGTCAAAGTCGGCGCCGCTACGGAAATTGAGATGAAAGAGAAGAAGCTCCGCATTGAGGACGCGCTCGCGGCGACAAAAGCAGCCGTTGAGGAAGGCATCAACGCGGGCGGCGGAGTTGCGTTTATCAACGCGATGCCCGCAGTCGATAAGGTGATCGGCGGATGCGAGGGCGACGTTAAGACAGGCGCTAAAATCGTTTACAGGGCGCTTGAGGAGCCCGTGCGCCAAATCGCGGCGAATGCCGGCCTTGAGGGCAGTATCATCATCCACAATATTCTCGAAAACGGCAAAATCGGATACGGGTTTGACGCGCAAAACGAAAAATACGGCGACATGATAAGCTTTGGTATCGTTGACCCCGCGAAGGTTACGCGCAGCGCGCTTCAAAACGCGGCCTCGGTTGCCGGAATGGTTCTTACCACGGAATCGCTCGTGGCCGACATCAAGGAGGAAACTCCTCCGATGATGCCTCCCGGCGGCGGAATGGGCGGAATGTATTAACCTTTATGGGTTTAAGAGAAGCGTTTTCCAAAACGGAAAACGCTTCTTAATTTTTTGCAAAACCATATTGGAAAAGATATGGCTTTGTGTTATAATAACCTCACCCGCTTGCGAAATTAAAATTTCGAGCGGGTCCCGAGAACATTGAAACACCAATCGTCGGGCGCTTTGCGCCCGCACGCGGCTTCGCCGCTTACAAAACGCTTTGCGTTTCGCCTTGTGTTATAATAACCTCACCCGCTTGCGAAATTAAAATTTCGAGCGGGTCCCGAGAACATTGAAACACCAATCGTCGGGCGCTTTGCGCCCACACGCGGCTTCGCCGCTTACAAAACGCTTTGCGTTTCGCTTTGTGTTATAATAACCTCACCCGCTTGCGAAATTAAAATTTCGAGCGGGTCCCGAGAACATTGAAACACTTCGTGGTGTAATATACAACCTATCATTACTTATTTAACAGGAGTAACAGCTTATGTTAATAAACAGGCAAGCAATGCCGCAAATGGAAGAGCTTTTGGGCGATATCCTCGACGCTCAGAACGCGGATATGCTCGTTGTGAGGGGCGATGATTGCAAAATCCTTTTTATGAGCTCCGCGGCGCGCGAGCACCTTGAAGAGGAACGCTTGAGCACCCGCTCCTGTAAAGAGGGCTATGCAAAGATATTCCACGGGCTTTGCAAAAGATGCCCTAACAATCCAAAACAAGCAAGGCCGGGCCAAACGTCCGTCGATTATGACGTCACGGGCGAGGACGGCAATATTGTCGCGGTTACCGGCACACACGTGAAATGGACCGATAAGATTGTAGCGACCGCGCTGTTTTTGCGCGACGTCGATGAACTTCGCACAATGCAAAACAAGATGTACAGCTTAGCCTACAAGGATCAGCTTACCGGTATGCCGAACCGCCAAAAGCTGCTGGAAGACAGCGAAGTGATTACGACTGCAAGGGGTAAAAATATCTGTGGCACAATCGCCATGCTTGATCTTGATAATTTTAAAATAGTCAACGACACATATGGGCACAATACGGGCGACATTATGCTCAAGCGCCTGACTGAGCATCTAAATTCCGACCCGCTGTTTAACGGGCGCCTTTACCGTCTTGGGGGCGACGAGTTTGTGCTGTTTTACCTTGACGACGCCTCTATATTTGATAACGCGAACGAGGAGGAGCTGCAAAAGTATTACGGCGAAAAATTAAAGCACGCCTTTTTCTCGTATACGCTGCCAAATATCGATATGGCATGCACCGTCAGTATGGGCGTTGCGTTTTTCCCGCTGCATGGCACAACTATCTCCGAAATGCTGAGAAAGGCCGATATCGCGCTTTATAAATCAAAGCAAAACGGGCGAAACCGGATGACTTTCTTTGAGGATTCGTTAGAGAAATCTAAAAAATTTAAGAATTTCTATATTAATATCCAGCCTATACTTACTTCAAGCGGAAATACATTCGGCTATGAGCTGATCGATTCGGGAAACGAAAACGAGCACGGGGAAAAGAGCGTCAACTTAAACGAGCTCGACCGCTCGATAGACGCGCTCGGTTTAGACGATATCGACAACGACAGCCGTTATTTTATAGCGTATACACCGAGAATACAAAACAAATCCACGCTTAAAAACCTGCCTAAAGATAAATTTATTATGCAGATAAACCTTCCTTTAGAAATAAAGCAAAAGGACCTTTTAACATACAAGACGCTTCGCTCACATGGTTTTTTCCTTTCATTTAGCGGATTGACCGAGAAAAATGTGTCCCCGGAAATTCTGGAGCTTGCGGATTACTGCCGTTTCGAGCCCGGAAAGGTTTCAATCTCCGCGCAAAAAGAATTGATATCGTCGCATCGCAGCATAAAATTCATCGCCACCGGAATTGACACGAACTCCGATTACGATAAAGCAAAAGGACTGGGCTACAAGTATTTCCAAGGTCTGTTCTTCGACCATCCCGTTGTGGTGCATAAAACAAAGGATATAGAGCCGCTGAAATTAAATTATCTAAGGCTTTTAAAGCTTACCAGCACCGACGATTATGTTGACTTTTCGCAAATATCCGACGTCATCGCATCGGACGTGGCCCTTTCATACAAGCTGTTAAGGCTTTTAAACTCCGCGGCGGTCGGGCTTCGCAACCGCATGACCTCCATACCTATGGCCGTGTCTTATTTGGGCGAGGAAAACTTGAAAAAATGGATCGCGCTTCTTTCCGTGCGCGGCGTCGCGCAAGACAAGCCGCTCGAGCTTGTGCGCATCTCGCTTATCAGGGCGGAGTTCGGAGAACTGCTGGCCCGTCACATGAAGCCCCCGCGCGAAAAAAAGTACGCGTTTATGGTCGGCATGTTCTCGCTTTTGCACATTGCTATGGATAAATCAAAGGAAGAGCTTCTTGAGGAAATCCCGGTCGCGGATGCGATAAAAGAATCTATTTTGACAAGCAACGGGCCATATTCAGACCTTCTCAAGTTTTTTGACGATTACGAGCGTTCGAACTGGGAAGACGTCACCGAATTCGCCGAGAAAAACCATTTGAGCAACCAGGTCATATACGAATCGTATATCTCGGCTGTAAAATGGTATAACGGCCTTATAAGCGGCGACACGGAATAATTTGCTGTACAATGAATATATAACGGCTGCCCGCCTGCGGAAAGGAGCGCGCTGATGGACGCCGTGGCCGATTTAATTTAGAACAGCCCTCGTGCGGCCGAAGCTCGGCGCACGGGGCTGTTTTTAGAATCTGTGTTCAGTATTCGAAATGTTCAGCTTGCTTCGCCAAAAGATGTGCGTTGAGCGGTGCTGAATACAGGGTCTTATACACTTTCAGGGATCACATCTCTTTTGTCGGCTTATTGATAGCCTTGACAGTCATGACGCCTGTGGCGGGGTTAAACTGCACGGTGCGCCCGTAATCCAAATGGACGTCCTGAGCCATGACGGGAATGCTAAACTTTTGCAGCATGGCCTTGACAGACGCGACGTTGCGCTCGCCTATCTGCCACATTGCGCTGTTGCCGCCTGTGCCTGTAACCGAGAACATTTTAGCGCCGCCTGCGATTTTCGCTTTCATCCTCCCGCGGTTAGCGCCACGCTTTTCCATTTGCTTTATAAGCTCGGGGATTGCGGTATCCGCAAACTTTGCCACATTGTGGTCCGCCGGCGCGACCCTTGACTCCGGCAGCATGATATGCGCAAGGCCGCCCACATGGGTCGAAGCGTCGAGCAGGCAGATGCCGACGCATGAACCCAATGCGTATGTAATCAGATTATCAGGCGGCAGCGCTATTTTCAAATCAGAGATACCGACAACCAACATACCCATTTTACATAAGCCCCAATTTCCGTAAAATTAAATTAAGAGACTCGATCTCCGCAAATAATACCATGTGGCTTGAAGCAACCTCCTGGTTGCTGCAAAACTGCTCCTCGATAAACAAAACCTTATCGCCTATCGCGCCGAATTTGACAATAGGCACGTTTAACATCGCGCCGATCATGTCAATTGAAACGGATGGGACGGAAAGGTTTATACGAAGCCCCGTAAGCTCCGCTATGGAGTTTACATACGAAGCGGAAAGGATATTGCCGATTTCCTTGATGGCGGAAAACGAAATCTCGTCAAGCTCGTCAAAGTTTTCATACGACCCGCCCATCAGCACGTTGAGAATCTGATGCGCAAAACGTTTATCCAGGATGAACATCATCATCCCGTCAATATCGCCCTCAAGGCTTACAAGCACCCCATACCCGATCGACTCGGCTCCGCCCATTACGTCCGCGACTTCGTTAAAACCCACCAGATTTACTTTTGGCAGGGAAATATCCACCGGCGTGCCCATCATAACGGAAAGCGACGTGGCGGCGTTGCCCGCGCCAATATTACCGATTTCCTGAAGCACGTCCATATGCGTGTCGTTTAGCCCGCTATAGGCGTTATCAGTCAGCATTAAAACAACCTCCATCGGGCTTTGCGGGGAATAAGGGATATAGCTTAAAAACCATTATAACATCAAATTTACAAAATTGAAATAGCTTTTTATTTTATTTTTCATTTCTTATTATTAATTTCTTTTCGGAAACCTTTACAAATACGGACAAAACAACTATAATGGTATATTGAGGAAAAACTAAAAATACCCTTGCGTATCTTATAACATGACCTGTGGGAGGATTTTTTGATGGCCAAGGTGCTTTCCGTTACAAACCAGAAGGGCGGCGTCGGCAAAACGACCACGACCCTTGCCTTGGCGGCGGGTTTTATGAAGCGCGGGTACCGTGTTTTGGCGATTG
This sequence comes from Oscillospiraceae bacterium, assembly GCA_009777635.1. GTDB lineage: Bacteria > Bacillota > Clostridia > Oscillospirales > Ruminococcaceae > WRAV01. The sequence continues at coordinate 38,867 of WRLK01000016.1, forward strand.
ACCTTGACCCGCAGGCGAACCTTACGTTCAGCATCGGCGGGGACTCCGACGACGGACCTACGGCATATGAGCTCATGAAAGGGGAAGTCAAGCCTCGCTTTGCCATACAGCGCTCGACATGCGTGGATTTGATTGCTGCGAATATTTTGCTTTCGGGCGTGGAGCTTGAATTTACGCAGGAGGGCCGCGAATACCTGTTAAAGCATGCGATCGAGCCCTTGCGCGCGCGGTATGACTACATCGTGATCGATACGCCGCCCGCATTGAGCATCCTCACCGTCAACGCGTTTGCGGCGTCGGACTATGTTATCATACCCATGCTTGCCGATATATTCAGCCTTCAGGGAATCGCGCAGTTATCGGATACCATACTGCGGCTTAAAAAATATTGCAACCCGACCATCACGGTTGGCGGGATACTCCTTTCAAAGTATGACGGCCGAACCGTTTTAGGCAGGAGAATCCGCGAAACCGCCGAGATGGTGGCGGGGCAAATCGGGACAAAGCTGTATAATACGAAAATACGAAATTCCATCGCAATACCCGAATCGCAGACAAACCAGATAAATATGTACGATTACGCGCCGAGGGCCGGCGGCGTCAGGGATTACGGGGCTTTTGTGGACGAGCTTTTGGCTGAGGGAGTTTAAAAGCTGTTCTCATCGCTCAAAACACCATTACAATGGCGATTTTATCACCATTTTTCGTCTATGAGAACAGCTTCTAAACATTTCAATCGAAAGGAAAGGTCATTGCTTTGTCGAAGAAGCTCAAAAAGGATTTTGACAGAGATAAGATGTACTCCAAAATCATGCCTACAAGCGTCCCCGAGCCGGAGGAGCCTGAGGATCAGCGGATATTTTCCCCGGTCCTTAAAAAAGAACCTGCCGAGCCGCCGATGGAGCTTGAGTTTTCAGTTCCAAGGATGCATAATTATATGGAGGACATGCTCAGGGAAAAACTGATGCATACTATGAAAGTGCTGCGTTCCTGCCAGTGCGAGCGGTGCCGGCTCGACGTGCTCGCAATTTCGCTAAATGCTTTGCCGGCAGCATATGCGGTCACCGAAAGAGACGACAGCGCCGAGCGCATAAAAGATTTGCGGCGTGAATATGAGGTCAAGGTTACGGCTACCCTTATTAAAGCCATACAACAGGTAAAGAGCGCACCCCGGCACAAAAGCGCCGAGCCACCCCTGCCTTTATAATATGAAGCCGAAGTATTTCGCTTTCGGCAATAGGGCGCGAGTAAAATTTCAGGGAGAACACAAAATGTTAAAGGAAACCGAAGAAAAGCTGGCTCAGTCACTGACGGCGGAAACAACGGAACTGCTGCCGTTTCTGCCTTATTTATTTCAAGACTTTTGGGAGCTCGGAATCGACCCCGGTGTTATGACTGAACTGATTCACAAGCATGTCGGCTTGTCGGAAAGCACAAGGGTATTGGATTTAGCTTGCGGTAAAGGCGCGGTATCGGTTAAGCTTGCTAAAAAGCTTCGAGTGAAAGTAAAAGGCATTGATTTAATCCCTGAATTTATTGCGTATGCAGCGCAAAAGGCCCGCGAGTTTAGCGTCGATGATTTGTGCGAGTTTGTGGTTGGCGATATTAACGAAGCCGTTAAAAAAGAAAAGAATTATGACTGCGTTATATTCGGGGCGATAGGCGACGTGCTGGGCGATCACGCCGAAACTTTAAATAAGCTGAAAGCAACGGTGAAGCCGGGCGGGTATTTACTGCTTGATAACTACGATTTTATTTCCGAAAAGCAATCGACGGCGCTATTCAGGGAAACCGGCTTGGAGTTGATTGAAGCGGTTTCCGACGATAATCCGGTGAGAAGCGATGAAAACGACTCATTTCAGCTTATCGCCGACAGTGATTTAGGGATGGCGGCAATCACCGCGAGAGTGAACGAATTGATCAAGAAGCGCCCCGATAAGAAAGCGCTTTTTGAGGGGTATATCAGAAGTCAGCAAAAGGAATATGCCTTCATAGAAAATCAGAACAGCGTTGATAACGTTACATGGATTTTGAAAAAAGCATGAGTCGGTTCGTGTGAAGCTTACACATAGCGAAGAAGGAGCGTTTTGCCAATGGCTGAAAAGCCGCGCCTTAAAAAATCGGACGAAATACTGGGAAGCATCGCCGCCGAGCCAAAGCGAAAGGCGCGCGGGGAAGGCGCCCCTTTGCGGTCGCGCGCGGAAAAAGCGCCCGATGCGTATACGCCGGACGAAGACCTGGACGAGGAAGGCTTTGAGCTTGAAGAATCATTTCTTCCGTCGGCGCAGTCGCTTGCGGAAAAGCTTATGGCAAGAGAAGACAAACGCCGCAAGCTGAACTTTGAAAAATATGAGCTTCCCAAACGCGGCGCTTCTGCGGAAGCCCCGGCGGCGATGGAGATTCCGGTCGCAAAGGCTCCGCCCGCAGCGTCGTTCGACATGGCGATGGAAATTCCGGCGGCCTCTCCGCCACCTCCGCCGCCTCCGCCACCAGATGCGCTGCCTGTGCAGCAGCCGCCTGTAAAGCCTGAACCGCCCGCCGCGAAAGGCGCGCCGGTTTTGTTTGAAAGCAACTCGTCTTCACCAACCGTGATGGAATACACGTTTGAATCCTTTGAACAGCCGCCCGAAATACCGGAAATTCACGCCGCCCCACCTGGCGTTCCACCTGAAAAACCGGTGGCGGACAGGCGCTCGATACGCTCACGCGCGCGACGCCGCGCCCAGCCTGACCCTGAACCGCAGGCGGAGCCCGAGTTTTTATTCGGGCCGCAGCCTGAGCGCCCGGCAGCTTTATCAGGGCCTCAGGAATTTGTTTTTGAAGAATTTACAAGCGATCCCGAGCCGGAGGAGACGCCGCTGCCTGCGCGGCCGGAACCTGTGCGACCGGAGCCTGTGCGGCCGGAACTTGTGCGGCCGGAGCCTGTGCGACCGGAGCCTGTGCGGCCGGAACCTGTGCGGCCGGAGCCTGTGCGGCCGGAGCCTGTGCGGCCGGAACCTGTGCGGCCGGAATCTGTGCGGCCGGAACCTGTGCGACCGGAACCTGTGCGACCGGAGCCTGTGCGACCGGAGCCTGTGCGGACTGAACCGCAGCCGGCAGAGACGCCTGAAGAGCGCCGCCGCCGGGAATTCCTTGAGCGGATTTCAAGCCAGTTTGAACGGCAGTTCGGCGAACGGTTTGAAGACGGCATCTTAGAGCCGCGCGAGACCGCGGGTCCGCCGGAGCCGGAGAAAAAGCCGCGCGAATCCATCTTCGACAGGCCTGTCATGCGTGCGAACCCGTCAAGCGGCCCCGAAACGGTGAGCACGCTTACGCCGCCCGACGAAGACTTTTACACGGCGATAAAGCGCGGGGAGCAAAGGCGCGAAAACGCGCCGCAGCAACCTGAAAAAAGCGATCGGAACACGCAGGATTTCCTGTCGAGGTTCATGGACGACATCGCGCGTGAGGAAGAACAGCGCTCCGAGGATTTTAAAGAGACCCTTGCTGAAAAATTCATGCGCGAGAGGGAGAGATACCTCAAAGACCTTGGCATCTCCGTTAAGGAGCCGGAGCCGGAAAGTCCTCAGCCGCCGTCAAACGCGGGGCCTGTTCCGCAGCGCCGCAAGCTTGATTTCCAGATCCAGCCTGAAATGCATCTTCAGGACGGCGAGCCGCGTCCCGTCAGGGCGCCGCAGCAAAACATGACGTATAACCGCGGCGGCGCAGCCATACGGCCGCAGCCCGAAGCCGAAGCGGCGCCAATTCCGCCTTTAGCGGGCAGGACCGCCGCAACGCCTGCGAAAGCGCCTCCCGCTCCCCGCAAAAAAACAAGCGAGCAGCTTTTGATAGAGCACGGCCGTCTTACGCAAAAACAAAAAATCAAAGTGCCGAAAAAGCAGAAAAAAGCGGACAAACCGCTCAAGTTCACTTTCGAAACTCCGGAGGAGCAGGCGCAGCGCAAGAAAGCGCAGACGAAATCACAGAAAAAATCCTTAGACGATATGCTGCCAAAAGAAAAATGGCCTCGCAGGATCGTGCTTGTCTCAATGATGTGCGGGTTTGTCGCCATATTCCTTTTGGTTATCCCGCTGATTCAATATATGGACTTTTCAAGGAACCTTCACGACCAGACCGCCGAAATGGCGGAACAGGGCGCTTTAGCCTTTTCGCAGGATACCCTCGACGTTTACAACACGCAAAGCTTTGATCAGACCGCGCAGGTAAACAATGTCTTTTTTAAAAACGCGGACGTAGCCCTTAGAAATGTAAATGTCAAGGATTACGTCATCATTGAAAGTATCCAGCAGGAAGGCAAGATACGCCTTGAGGATGTGAACGTGGACTCCGCGATTTCACTTCGCGGCGGCGGCATAAACGAGCTTGAGCTTCACAACGTAAATGCACGTCGCGTCATCATCAATAACCCCGACACGGACGTGACGCTTAGCGTCACAGGCAGCTCCGGCATTGAGACAATCGAGCTGAGGACGACGTCATCCGTGCGACAGCTCGATATCCAGGGCGAATCGACAGGCGTGCGCGACATGGTCATAACGACCGCCGAGGGCGGCATAACCGCGAAGCTCGACGGGCTGAGGCTTGAAAGCTTATCGGCAGCCGCGCGTGAGACGATCCTTTTGTTTGATGGCGCCACACATGCCGAAAACATGTCGAGCGACGGCTCGCTTTCGCTTTCCGGCACGGGCCGGGTCGCAAACCTTTCGATTGGCGCGCGGACAGGCCAGGGCGCGGAAGACCCGCAAGCTCCTCAAGGTCCGTTAAGCTTTGTGTTAACGGGCGTGAACGTGTCGAATCTAAACTTCAAAAGCCCCTTGAACGCGAGCATTTCCGCACAGGTCGACGCGCTTACAACCTCCGACGACCTAAATATCGACGGCGAGGGCGGCTCCATCGGGATATTCACGGTAAATCCCGGCAGAAACGGGGTGCGCATCGCGGCGGATATTTCCGGCGTCAGCGTCAACACCGCGTATACAAACGCGGAATCCCGGCTGAACATTTCATACTCCGCAAACGTAAACGCGCTTGTCGCGAACATGTCCACCTTTATACTGGGTAACAAGGTTAACCATTTGATTGTAAACGCAAATAACGTCGTGTATGATACAAGGCCGGACAGCATCACGGTCGCCGAGGGCGTCATAGAGCCGATAAACCGCGCCGATAACCCCGGCTTTGATTTAGACGCCCCCACAATACCCAATGCGGACGGCGACAGTGTTATGATGGGGCTTGCGCCGACATGCGGGCATACGATCGACGCCGGCGGATTCACACACGGCGACGGTACGGCTGAATCCCCGTTCGAGGTTTCGACGCCTCTTCAGCTTTCGCATGTGGCTATGCATTTAGATGCGTTTTTTGTACAAACCACGAACATCAACATCGGGGACGACGCATCTTTGCGGAACAATTTTACAATGATCGGCACGGCCCAGACGCCCTTTTCCGGCGTATATGACGGCGCCGGGTTCGCGGTTTCCGGACTGAACATCAGCTCCGACGCCGAAAACGTAGGCCTGTTTGCCGCAAATAGCGGCATCATCCAAAATATGTGGCTTGTATCCGGCTCGATTTCCTCAACCTCAACGAGGCGCGCGTCCATCGGCGGCATTGCCGGCATCAACATGAACGGCGGCTCGATCCGCGCAAGCTCAAACGGCGCCAGCATATTCGGCAACGCGAACACATTTACCGGCGGTATCGCGGGGCAAAACTCCAGCTCACGCATACACGACTGCTTTAACTACGGCAACATTTCAGGCGCCGACAACGTGGGCGGAATAGCGGGGGCCAACAGGCTTAACGCGACAATCGCGGGAAGCTACAGCGCCGGAATCATTGAAGGGCGCGACCGCACCGGCGCCGTTGTCGGTATAAATGAGGACGCAACCATCACAAACACCTATTACCTTGTCAACACATGGGAGACCGGGATTGGCGAAGGAAACGGTACGGCGATACCGAAAACGTCGGCTGAGCTTGCAAACGCCGATATGGCGATGGAGCTTTCGGCGGGAAACGAAAACACTATCTGGATTTCAGGGCAGACTTCAAGCAACGGCTACCGTTACCCCATGCACAGAAAACCGTAACACAAAACAACCCCTCTCCATGGCGGAGAGGGGTTTTGATTGAAAGAGAAAGCTACTGAAAATCACGGTCGATTTGTGAAAAGAAAAAGTCTTCGTCCGCAGGCGGATGCTCCGCCTGCATTGGAAACGGATCTTCATTTGAAGAGGACCGGCCGGGCTCCCCGGTTACAGGCTGGGCATTTTCACCGGCTGCGATTTTTACGCTAAGATATCCTCCCAGCAGGGCGTTGCTTAAATCCTCTTTGGGGATGATTTTCCATTCATCGCCAGTTTTCTTTACCGTCACGTCGACAAGACGTTCGATTACGCCGTTTTTATTTGCCTCCACAAGCCCCGCGAACAGATTGCGGTATTCGGCTTCGAGCTCCTGCGAACCCACCGGCTCTTCGGACAAGGCGTTGTCGTATTCAAGCCGCATCGCCATGCCCCAAAACTCGGGCAACACTACGCCCATGTCGATGTTTGTAACCTTAACCCACACGTTTGCGACCTCATTTTCCACATCGGACGACAAAACCTGGTACGTCACATTCTGTAAAATATGCCTGTAATGCCAGTCGTCATCTTGGCCGGTGGCCCCCGAAAACAAAGCGTTATAATCCACATACCTTTGTATTGCGATTTTGTCGCCGGTTTTAACAGATTCCAGCATACCGCGCACCAATTCCTCGGGTCTTTCGTCCTTAGGCGGCGGCTCCTCCTCGGGCTCGGGGGTGCTGCGTGTTTGCACCTCGTCTAAAGGAATGCGCGGATTTTCGGCGACTACGACGTTTTCACGGGCGCCGCGCTGCTTCGGCTGTGTATCGCCGCGCTTCTGGCACGCGGAAAATCCAGCCGCCAAAAGCGTCGCGAGCAGTATAATGAGAATTCTTTTCATATCAATCAAGCTCCTGTATTGGAACGTTATATATGGTAGTCTTATGTCAAATAAGTGCAAAAAAACGTGGGAATTGTTGCAAAAAGAATAAGCGCGGCGTCAGGCGCGCTCATTTATCAGCAATTGTGAATAAATAATTTTTTGTTTTTACTTGACAAATACAGGCGAGATTGACTATACTGTATATAAATCGTTAAGTACACCTATACCGTGAAAGGAAAGACGCTTCATGAAACTTTTTGTATCAAACACGTCGGATTTACCGATTTACGCGCAGCTCAAGGAGCAAATCAAGGAGGCGATCCTTTCAGGGGATTTGCCGGAAAACACGACGCTTCCGTCTTTGCGAAAGCTGGCGCAGGGGCTTAAGATCAGCGTTCTGACAACGGCGAGAGCCTACCGCGAGCTCGAGGAGGAGGGCTTTATCACCTCAGTTCAGGGCAAAGGCTGTTACGTGATGCCGCGCGGCTCAAAGCTGATACGCGAGCAGCTTTTGCGCGAGGTGGAGCGAGGGTTTACTATCGCAATCGAAGCGGGGGCAAAGGCCGGGCTGATGACCGACGAGCTATTCCAGATTTTAGATGAGATGGTGGGTCCCGACGAGGGCGGAGAAGAACATCGCGAAGCTGAAGCGCCCGAAGCGTAGTCATGCCACCCCTGAAATGGATGGAATGAAAAGCCCTGGAAGGGCGTGAAGCAGCCGCAACTTTTAAAGCAAGCACATCCGCGATATGGAAGTGGTAATCAAATGATGTATGCTTATAAAGGGTATTTCAGATAAAGTACCTACTACAACATACGCAACCGCTCTGTTTGCAGCACATTCAGGAGATTGCGCAGGCGGCCTTGACGCCGCGGAAAGGAAGTGCTTATAAAAATCAATCATTCCCATTGCAAAGCCGGTGGGTTATTGCGTTAAGGTTATTTGAGGGGCGGCTCCGATATGATTCGGAGCCGCTATTGTTTTTATCCGCTTCATTTCCCTGGGGCCTGTTGACATAAGACTAACAGCCCGTATTTTTGGCGGTTTTTGCGCCCTTCTGCGTTGTCGCCGGTGGACATGGCTTAAATCGCAAGCCGCTTACCCAATTATACAATCTTGATTACCATACTGTCAACGAAAAAGAGTACGGCAATAATGATTATGTCAGCTTCAAATATAAAACTTTTGCAATAAATAAGGCATATCCTCTCCCTTTATATATAGGGGGAGGTGTGCGTCCATACAGAATTGAAGATCGTAAAATTCAAAAGCGGGAAAGGATGAGCGCCGCCGTAAACTGCATCATGCGAAATAGGTTTCGCAAGAGGTCTAATATAAAACAACCGAAAGGAATCAATCAAAATGAATCATCTGATACAAAATTCCACGCAAATAACGGAGCCGTTCGTCTTACAGAGGAGGATTGGTTCCACCACCTTCAGGGTAAACGCACGTTTCAGCGAAACCAGTAAAGAAACGTTGGATGATAAAATCCTCCGTCTGCTTAAAAGCGACTTGAACCATACGGAAAACCATGCTACAATAGATTTGCTGCAAACAGGACGGTTGCCTGAAAGGAGTCCCTTATGAATCGGCAGCCTTTATCCATGCCTAAAATAACCGCGCTATATTCACGATTGAGCCGTGACGACGAGCTTTCCGGCGAGAGCAATTCCATAACAAACCAAAAGATGATGCTGGAAAACTATGCGAATGCGCATGGGTTTTCCAGCATTGCCCATTACATTGACGACGGGTACAGCGGCACCAATTTTCAAAGGCCGGACTGGAACCGGCTGCTTGCCGACATTGAGGCGGGCAAGGTTGGCGCGATTATTGTAAAAGACATGAGCCGTGTCGGGCGCGATTATCTGCAGGTGGGTATCTATACGGAGATAACGTTCCGCGAGCACGGCGTTCGGTTCATTGCCATTAGCAACAATATCGACAGCAATAACCGGGAAAGCGCTGAATTCGCGCCGTTTCTCAACATCATGGCCGAGTGGTACGCAAGGGATACGAGCCGTAAGATTAAGGCGGCGGCCCATACCAAGGGGAACAGCGGCAGGCATATGACCAACGCGCCTATTTATGGCTACAAAAGATCGCCGGAGGACAAGAACCTCTGGCAGATTGACGAACCCGCCGCTATGGTGGTGCGGCGTATCTACCAAATGGCAATGGACGGAATGGGTCCGTACCAAATCACGCGGGAGCTTTCAGCCGCGAACGTAGAAAGGCCGTCCTATTACTTCGCGACAAACAGGATGGTCGGCGACAAGCCGTCCGCCCGCGATTTGTCAACGCCATATACATGGAACATCAAAACGGTGACGGATATCCTGTCAAAGCCTGAATACGCGGGGCATACGGTGAATTTCAGGACAAGCAGGGAATCATACAAGTCCAGAAAATCCAAAAAGAACCCGAGAGATGAATGGAAGATCTTCCCGGACACCCATGACGCCATCATCGAACAGGAGACATTTGATACGGTACAGCGTTTGCGGAGGACTCCCCGCCGCTTGGACAGCATCGGCGAGGCAAACCCTTTTACCGGACTTGTATTCTGCGCAGACTGCGGCGCGAAGATGTACAACAACCGCCGTTCAGCGGAATATTATATAGACCGCAGCTCAGGGGAGATGAAAAACAAAAAATTCGCCGACCATTATACCTGCTCCACGCATAAATTGGGCGCGCAGAAATTCATGAAATCCTGTTCCAGCCACTTTATCCGCACGGCAGCCCTGCGCGAGCTGGTGCTGGGGGCGATAGAGCGGGTCAGCGGTTACGCTTCTGAAAAGGAAGATGAATTTATCGCAAAGGTTCTTGAAGCCGCGACGGTCAAACAGGCGGAAACGGCAAAAAACCACGAAAAACAGCTTGCCAAAAACAAGGCGCGGGTTGCGGAGCTGGATGCGCTTTTCCGCAAGACTTATGAGGACAATGCGACCGGAAAGCTTTCCGATAAGCGGTTCACGCAGCTATCCGCCGAATACGAGCGGGAACAGGAAATGCTTGACGCGCAAAACGACATATTGCAGACGGAGCTTGACAACTTCCGCGCCTGCAACATGAAGGTGGACAGCTTCATCGGGCTTGTCCGGCGATACACAAGCTTTGAGGAGCTAACGGCGCAGATGCTCAACGAATATATCAAGAAAATCGTTGTATACGAGCCGGACAGGTCAAGCGGCGAGCGTGTTCAGGACGTGGAGATTTACTTCAATTTCATCGGCAAATTCGAGCTGCCGGAAACAGAGCCTACGCCTGAGGAGCTTGCGGCGCACGAAAAGCGGATACAAAAGCTAATCAAACAGCGTGAAGCCAACAAACGATACTATCAAAAGAAAAAGGCTGAACGGGAGCGGCTGAAGCAACAACAGCGGCAAAAATCCGCTTGAACATAATTACCGATATAACAACGGCAGAGTCAAGATTGACGAAGCCGCGATATGACGAAACCGCTCCGGTAATCGGGGCGGTTCTTCGCATATTCAAGCCGTTTTGTTGCGGTTTGTCCATATTAGGGATGTATGGTGTAGCTTGTGGTGCAACCTATAATCCGTTATGCCGTGTTATATTGTAAATTTGGCAGGAGTTATCACCGGAATATCAATGCCGGTAAAACCATCCGTGTCACGTGTTATTAGCGTATCTGCTTTTGCTTTTTTCGCGCACCATGCTTGTAAAGAATCTTCCATGTCTTCAATCGGAAGCGTCAATGCGCCGCGCAAATCATCGCCGTTCACACCGATAACCTCAAAAAGACCGAGCATTTTTTCAATCGCTTTTCGTGCCGTTTGTACCGTCAGCTTTTTCTTCGCAACATAAAAAATATCCGTCATACTGGAAGCTGAAACACAAGCGCGAATCTGTTTAAGCTCGGCAAGTTGAAAAATTTTCAGGCTGTCCTTCCAAAAGCCATCGTTTTGCAGGAGAACGTCTAAAATGACATTTGTATCAACAAATACCGTTCTCATACCCCTAACCTCATGGCCTTAATATCATCGGTGTTTTTTATATTTACGTCTTTCAGCAGACCCAATAAGCTATCGGCAACCGGTGTGTCGGTTGGTTTTGCCAATACCGCGATGGGATTTCCGTTTTTGGTAATGAATACGCTTTCAGTATCTACTTTATCTAAATAGATCGCAGGACTTTTAATGAAATCCATATCTGATACTTGCATTATCCATCTTCCCCTTTCACATTGTCTAATATTTAGTATACCCAAAAACCGCTTGAATGGCAAGATTTGTTCGCTAATCCACAAAACATTTGCAGAATGCAAACAAAAAAATAACCGCCCAGCGCAGCAAGCTTTGATGCGGTTACTTTTGTAACAATTCAGGCTAACCGCTGAACGGCTACCCTTGTCATTTATATTATAATCCGGATTCGCGCTGTTGTCAACGTTTTTGCGAAAGAAAAGTTGTAACGGCCTGTTTATTGTGTTATACTGGTTTCGACAAGGGACAGCCGAAAGGCGGTTAGCCAATCCACCGGAAAGGTGGTGAGGCCGTGACTACATACGAAACGATAGCTTTAATGTTATACTTCGGAATGTTCGTCATTGCGTTACTGAACGCAAAAAAGTAACCGCCCAGCCGGACAAGCTTTGACCGGTTACTTTTTTGTAACCACACAAGGCTAACCGCTGAACGGTTGCCCTTGTCACTTATATTATAATCCGGATTCGCGCTGTTGTCAACGTTTTTGCGAAAGAAAAGTTGTAACGGCCTGTTTATTGTGTTATACTGTTCTATAGCAGACAGGGCAGTGAGCCGGCGGTCTTCGTCCCCCGAAAGGGGGGATGCTATGAACATAATCATTGAGGTTCGCAAATTAGTGCAAGCCTTAGCGAGTCTTATCAGAGCATTAAAGAAGTAACCGCCCTCCTTCAACCGAGGCGGTTACTTCTTTGTAAAAAACCATACTCGGGCGAAGACCGTTAGGTGTTGCCCTTTCTGCTATTATTATATGACATTGGCTACCTCTTGTCAAGCAAAAAAAGAAACCGGCCTGGAGAGCGGGCCGGTTTCTTTTTGTTTAAGCAATAAATGCCTTACAATTTATTAGGTTGGATTATTTGCCTGTGCCGGGGTTGTCGTTGACGTTTGACGGATAAACATCATCGCCGCCTGTGATTGGGTTAATCTCAGGAACGTCGTCATACTCGTCATCGTCGTCGTCATCGGGCTCAATGTCGCTGTCAATGTTGAGCTCACGGCTGGCAAGGTAGTACTTAGCAACGAGCGGGAGGTCTTTGTTGTTGGACCTGCCGAGGTACGTAAGGTTGCCGTCTTCGTCAGCGCTGTATACCCAGTAGTTGTCACCTGCAAAACCGGAAAGGTGAACGGTTGTTGTCGCATCGTTGTAGCCGAGCCAGTCAATGTTTATAACTTCCTGAATGTCCTTGTATTTCGCTTTCATGTCGTCATCGACTTTTTCCCACCAGTCGGTTTCGGCCCATGCCCAGTAACGTCTGCCGTTGAAGAGCCTTGTGTTGAGGATTACTTCCCCGCCGATTTCAACTTCAATTTTGCTGTTGTATTTCTCGGCCTTGATGACGTAGCCCTTTTCGGTGTTGAGTACGTTCAGGTCGGCGTCGTCCATGATAATGTAAGCATTACCAATCCTGAAGTTACCATCAATACCTGTGGTGTTGTTTTTGAATGAAATCGTGTACTTAAATTCTACGCCATCAAGGTTTGTGTTGCGGAATTTCTCATGGAAAGTAATTCTCAGTGTTAAAATTGAGGTGTCCTTGTCTCCGTAGTCTGCGTCTTTGTCGGTTAGTTTTAAGAGCTCTAATGCTGAGCTGTCAACCATAGCCGAATTCTGTTGTGCCCTAAACGTGAAAGAGGGTGCTCTGAATCTGGCTCCGTCGGCCACGATGTAGCCTTTAGCGTTGGCAGGGGTAGCGAGGCCGTCAGTTCTGCTTAAATACCCGAAAAAAGGACCATGCGGAATCGGAATCCAAACTTTGTTGCCCCACTGGATTGCCGTGGCATCGTTATCAATGTCCGAATAGCGGTCGCTTGTGTTTCCTTTGATAATATTATCGTTTGCTGTTGCTACTGTAACCATACCAAGGGAAAGAAGAAGAACGAGAAGTAAAGATACTACTTTTTTCATGTGTAAAATTTCCTCCTTAAAAATGTTTTGGTTTTGCTTCCGGAGAAAATATTTGATGAAAAATCTGAATT
>WRLK01000017.1 GCA_009777635.1 Oscillospiraceae bacterium
ATTGGAGCCTTCTTGATAACTTTGAGTGGGCGGAAGGGTACAATGAGCGTTTCGGGCTGGTTTATATAAACTTTGAAACAGGTCAGCGCATAAAAAAGGATTCGTTTGAATGGTATAAAAATGTCATCAAAACAAAAAAGAGATAACCCCATCTAAAACCGTATTGTAATCAGGTTTTAGACGGGGTTATTTAATACAATATAAATTCAGACAATCTGGAGAACGGAATCTCGGACGCCTGCACAATACGGGATATAATCCCTTCTTCCATGATGTCTTTACCAATAAACCATTTCTTTGCTGTTAAAGTAAGGGATCCATACAATAACTATAACATATATCACAATTAAACTAAATAAACACCGAAATTTTTATCAAATTCTCCATTTGATTTCTTTGCCTCAACATTTATATGACTGTTTTTTAGAATAATAATCGAAATAATATTAAATATTTTTTACTAAATCGTATTGACAAATCATTCAATCGAATATATACTAAAATTATTCAAGTAATCGCAATAAAATATGTGAAGTCTATCCTGTTGGTTATGTATACGGTTTTCGGCGGTTCTAAGGATTGTTTGGCTTCAAGGTGCTATCTTGATAAATCCTATCTAAATGATGCGCCATAAAATGATGAAGATAAATTAAGGAGGTTTTATTTTTGAAGAAGAGATTGTTTTTGCTGATTTCACTAACCCTCGCGCTCGCCTTGATCGCAACTGCCTGCGGTAGCGGTGGCGGTAATGCCGCTTCTGATGCCGGCGCAACGGACTCCGGCTTAACGTCCGGAGGGGCCTCCGACGCGGAGATGACCATTAGTGTCATGTACTACGATACCGGCGTTCCCGGTGGTCCTGTGCATCCGAATACCGGCGAGCCCAGCGTCCTTTTGTCTAAGCATTATCCTGAGATTTTCAGCAGGACCCCCAACGTGACTTGGGAGTTCGAAGCTCTGCAGAGTGCCACCGAAGGCTATAACTCCTATCTCCTTAGGGGCGCTTCCGGAACCCTGCCAGATCTCAGCCTGTTGGACGGCTATTGGGTAGCGGCTTTCGCTTCTCAGAATTACACCATCCCAATGGAAGATGTACTCCCTGCGGACAAGCTGGACTTGGTTTATCCGGCGTTCCGCAACATGTACGACGGCAAAACCCATGGTATTGTCATGTCCACGGCGTTCAACGGCGTGCTGTGGTATCGTGAGAGCCATCTTGCTGAGCTGGGCCTCACCATGCCCCCGCAATCCATGGAGCAGCTGGCCGATTACGCAAAGCAGCTCACCATCCCCGGCGAGCGCTACGGCCTAGCGATGCCCATGGCCAAGTCGGAACCTACAACCGTTTGCCTGTTGGGATATTATTGGGGCGCGCAGCAGCCTTTCGTGGATTCCAATAATGTCGCGCAGTTCAACAACAAGACAAGCATCGACCTTTTCAACTTCCTCAAAACCATGTATGACGATAAATCAATACCGGATGAATCCTTGACTATGTCCTATGAGGATGCAGAGCGAATGTTCACCACCGGGAAGGCGTCGATTCTGCAGCACGGCTCATGGCTTACCGGTTGGGACGTTCGGACTCCCGACTTTGCCGACGACATAATGGTTTCTCCTCTGCCTGCACCCGCCGGGGGCATATCCTCTCAGAATGCGGGCGGCTGGGGTCTCTCCGTAACAACGAAGGATACAGCGAAGTATCCCGCTATAGCTGAGTTTATTAGCGTAATTATCCTTGAACCCGAGTTTGTCAAGCTCCGCTTGACTGAGTGCGGCGAGCTTCCTGTCAGCAGCAACTTCTCGCCTGAAGATGTGGATTGGATCCCCGAGAAATACGCTAAAACCATCATGGATATGTTGCCTGACGCCAACACCCGCCCAATCGTTGAAGTGTATCCCGACGCTTCACTGGAGTACTGTCAGGCCATGCAGGAAGTCGTCATGAATGTGAAGGACGCCGAAACGGCGCTGGACGACGCGGTTGACAGGGTTGCCGAAACTGCCAGAGAGAGCGGTTGGGGACAGTAAAGGCCTAGTTGCGTGGAACTTCAGCCCAAATTGAGCGCCGACTTCCGGTGCTCAATTTGGGCGGTTTTATAAGGCTCCAGATACCCGATGTTAATTATTATCAATCTAGGAGGTAGCGCGATGCAGACACGCAGCTTTAACGCGCGAATGCAGATTATCTATTTTTGCATGGCGATTCCGGCGATGCTTATTATAACAATATTTATCATTTTCCCCGTGCTTTACAACTTTTTGATTAGTTTTACAAATTTTACGTTGAGGGCCAAGGATTCAGGCTTTGTCGGCTTTCAAAACTATATTAGATTTTTTACTAGGCCCGAAACGCTTACGGTTGTGAAAAATACGCTCCATTATATGCTTGGGGTAATAACCGTCCAGTTTTTGTTAGGGTTTTGCTCTGCGCTAGCGCTCAGCTACATGAAAAAAGGGCGCGCCTTCGCATCCGCTGTCCTTTTTATGCCTTGGGTTGTGTCCCAAGTTATGGCTGTCACGGCGTGGAGACTCCTGTTCAACGACTCCTATGGGCTGGTCAATTACTTCTT
Organism: Oscillospiraceae bacterium; assembly: GCA_009777635.1. Lineage (GTDB taxonomy): Bacteria > Bacillota > Clostridia > Oscillospirales > Ruminococcaceae > WRAV01. The sequence continues at coordinate 2,574 of WRLK01000017.1, forward strand.
CGTGTATTTAGGGTTAGAGCCTGTCAAGTGGTTTTCGAATTTGGACACCGTTATGTGGACGGTTATGGGGCTTAATATGTGGGCAGGCTACGGCTTTACAATGACAATCATGCTCGCGGCGCTCAAAAGCGTGCCTATCGAATTATATGAGGCCGCCCATGTCGACGGCGCAAGCTGGTTCAAGCGTTTGTTTTACATAACCCTGCCCATGATTGTCTATTCCATCGCAACAAACTTGATTTTAATAACGATCTATACGTTTAATATATTCACATATGTATTCGCGCTAACCGGCGGCGGCCCCCTCAATAGGACAGAGGTTATCGGATTGACCATGTATAATACCGCATTTGTAAGCGGGCGCATGGGCGCCGGAGCGGCGATTGCGATTGTAATGATTGCTTTCAACCTTATACTTGCCGCAATTTATATGAAAATGTTAAAAAAAGCCGATAATGACGCTCTTTAAAAAGGGGGTAGACAAATGCATTCTAAATTTGGTAAGGCCCTTGCTTATTCGCTTGTATGTATTGGCATGCTGTTCGCCGTCTTTCCGCTGATTTGGGTTTTTGTTTTCGCTTTTCTTCCAGACGAGGCCATGGCCACATATCCACCTCAACTGACGCCGAACCTGCTTTATTGGAACAACTTTGAATATATGATAAATCGCACGAATATTGTACTGGGTATGACAAACAGTTTTCGCGTCGTGCTGGTCGCGGTTTTATTTGTGGTGTTTTTCTCCTCCTTTGGCGCCTATGGCATCGCGAGGGGATCGGCCAAGCTTCGTAAAATCGTTTATGTAATCCTGCTGATGACGCAGATGATTCCCCCCCTTACAAATATGATCCCCATTTACAGGATACTGCAGTCGTTGAATCTGCTAAATACCCGTTTTGGGCTCACGCTTGTGTATACTGCAACGAATCTTCCGCTGATTATGCTGATATTGATTGGATTCTACCGCAACGCCGTCCTTGAGGTAGAGGAGGCCGCCATGATTGACGGCTGCAACTGGTTCGACATATTCTGGCGCGTATCGCTGCCCATGAGCAAGCCCGGCCTCGTGTCGGCCGTCATTTTTACATTTGCGCTTTCATGGAACGAATTCATGATGGCCATGCTGCTGAATACGAATCAAAAGTTTCAGACTTTCCAGGTAACCCTGTATAACCTGTTGGCGACCCAGGTGCAGCTGAGTGGGCGCTTCGGCGTAGTTACCGCGGCGGCAATCGCAGGCTTGATACCAATCCTTATTGTTTACGCTATATTCCAAAAAGGCTTTATTGAAGGCGTTTCAGCCGGTTCCATTAAATAACGGGAGGTATATCAATTATGTCTTTTTCAAAGGCGTTATCCGATCAAATCATGGAGATTGTCCGGGAGCTTGTAGAGTTCGGCAGTATCGAGGAATTCAGATACAGTATTTCCGATATCGACCCCGCCGACGCTTCCCGCCCCGATTATGGCGACAGCGACTGGACTTCCTACAAGGGCAAGCCGCCCTTCCGCCGCGACCAGGGTGTAACTTGGGTCCGCGCAGAGTATACGGTCCCCGATTTTTGCAAGGATATCCCCATAGCGGGAAGCGAGCTAAGAATCGCTCCGTACAGCCCGTCGGAAAGCTTGGGGGTGTATTTTTCGCCGATTCAGATTTACGCCGACGGCAAGCTCTTGCTGAAAGAAGACGCATGGATGGATTGCAAATGCCCCGAAGGGATTATCACGACGTCCGCCGAACCGGGCCACCGCCACAAAGTGGCTGTGCGCCTTGACCTTGGCGAAAAAAGCTTCTGGGAGCCGAATCTCCCTATGACCATTATCTCCGACGCGGTGGAAAAACGCGCCTTGCATCTTGCGTCTATCATTGAGGAGCTCGAATATGCCGAGAGTTTTGAGTGCGCGAACGATATGCTGCCAAAGGCATACGCCTTGCTGGAAACGGCTGTCAGCAAGGGGACCGGCGCGCTGATGGAGGCCGTGCAGGAATGCCGCCGGCTCTGTGAGCCTCTGAGAACCCGGATCAAGCGCGATAAGGTGTATGTCGTTACCCATGCGCACATTGACATGAATTGGTTCTGGCCAATAGAGGAAACTAGGCGGATCGTCGACCGCGACTTCACTACCATGACAACCTTGATGGAAGAAAACCCGGACTTTAAATTTTCGCAAAGCCAGTGCGCGACCTATTTGATGGAAGAACATCAAAATCCGGAAGTTTTCGCGAAAATGCAAAGGTTTGTCGATAAGGGCCAGTGGGATGTGACCTCGTCCACCTGGGTCGAGGGCGATATGAATATGGCAAGCGGCGAAGCTGTATCCCGCCATGTACTCTATTCAAAAAAATATTTAGACGAAAAGTTTGGCGTAGAACCTAAAATTATGTGGTGCCCCGATACTTTCGGGCATCCTGCGAACGCCCCTCAAGTTCTCAAAAAAAGCGGGATTGATTATTATTTCCACACCCGCTGCGGAATTGGCGCAACCCATGCGGAGCAAAACGATTTCGATTATATGAGGGACGCCCACCATGTGCCATTGTACTGGTGGTATGGCCAAGACGGCAGCCGTGTGCTTTCCTGCAACATGATTTACGGCCGGGAGTATTCCACGCGCGGTGTGCTGCGATTGGCGAAAGCGGTGCGAGAGCGTTTAGGCTACAACAAATCCATGTTTGTGTTTGGCGTAGGCGACCACGGCGGAGGCCCGACCCGCCGTGACATTGCCTGGATGCGTGAGACGTCGGAATTCCCGACCATGCCGACGGTGATTTTCTCTACAACAAAGGAGTTCTACGAGGAAGTCCTGCGGGATAACCCCGACCTGCCTGAGCATCATGGGGAAATGAACTTCGTTTTCGACGGTTGCTATACTACGCATGGAAACATCAAATACTACAACCGCAAGAGTGAAAGCGCGCTTGAGGCAGTTGAGAGTCTCTGCGTGATGGCGTCATTGCAAGGATTTGATTATCCCTCGGAGGAATTTGCAGAGCTTTGGAAGGTAACCCTGTTCAACCAGTTCCATGATATTTTGGATGGAGCCGGGGTGAAGGATACCTACCTGTTCTCCGTCGAGGAGGCGAGGAAAGCGCTGGCCCGCCTGCAAGAGATTGAAAACAGTGCGCTCTCTTTCATCGCGGGAAAGGCATCCGTGGCCGAAGGGCGCGGGATTCCGGTTCTCGCCTATAATCCCACATTCATAAGGCGCGAGGATTGCGTTTTTGTACCGGTTAAGGGCGATTTCATAGCCCAAGACGAACAGGGCACCACCTTTCCCACCCAAAAGACGGATGATGGCACGCTGGTCATGGCGGCGCTCCCACCAATGGGTTACAAGGTGTTGTACCTCATCGAGAAAAAGGACTCCCCCAGTTGCGCTGTCCGGGAAAACGGCGATTACTACAATATTTCCACCAATTACTATGATATCGAGATCCATAAGGGATCCGGGCGAATCACGACGCTATACGACAAGATGGCGGGGCGTTTTGCGGCGCGGCGCGAAAGCATAGGCTGGAGGCTAAAGAACGGCTGCCTCAACACGCTGGAGGTGCATTACGAAGAACCCACCGAGATGTCCGCATGGACGATAGGCAGCGTGCGCGGTGTAAAAAGCTTAATCAGCGGCGCGAAATCCAGCATCCTGGAAGACGGGCCGGTGCGTTGCCGTATCCGGTTTGAACACGCGTTCGATTCTTCCTCCCTGCGGCAGGACATCCTAATCTATCCAGATAGTCCGCGCATTGATTTTGAAACTTATGCGGATTGGCGCGAATACGGCGATTTCGACCGCGACGCTCCGATGCTCAAGGCTTCGTTCTCACCGGACATACGGAATTCCTCCGTTGTCTATGAGGTGCCTTTCGGCGTAGTGGAACGTTTCCCCGGCGATTACGAATGCCCCGCGCTGCGATTCGCGGACATTAGCGGCGATGATTATGGCTTTGCGCTGCTCAATGACTCAAAGTATGGATACAAATGCTGCGGCAACCGGCTTGAGCTCACACTGATCAGAAGCGGATGGTTGCCGGATCAGAAGTCCGATGTCGGGGAGCATCGCTTCACCTACTCGATCCTGCTGCATAAAGGCAATTATTTAGAGGGCGGCGTGCCGGCCCAGTCGGCGTTCCTGAATAACCCTGTCCGCGCCATTACGATGGGTTCCGGTGGCAGTGCAGCTCCAGCGGCGTTCCTGTTCGCGCCTGAATGCAGGAACATTCCCGTCTGTGGCGTGAAGCGAAGCGAGGACGGCGCTGATATCGTGCTCAAGCTCTACAACACTACTGATGCCGCCGTAAAGACAAACGTCAAAACCGGATTTGCGGTTGACTGTGTCACAGAGTGCAATTTCCTCGAAAAGCCGATTCCCGGCTCAGTAAGCTTCTGTGAAGATTCGTTCTCGGTTGTGCTTGCCGCACGTGAAATTAAAAGCTTCCGTGTATCTCCGAAATAGTGTTCCGGTCAGCCGGCCTCCGCGATACCTTTCGATTAGTCAAATCACTGGAATTGTATGGCGGCACTATAAAAAACTGATTCTTACTTGCTTATCGGGTTGCGGCGATTGCGCCGCATGCAAGAGCCGCAACCCCTAAATAGCGGTCTACCTTTTTGATATGCACACGGGAAAACGCGGTTGATCGGTTCATGTTTTGACCGCTTTGCTGTGGATTTTAAATAACTTTTAGCGGGGAGTAATCGTGGAAAAAGAAAAAATATATACGCACACCCGTGCAAAAAAACAAAATACATCTTTTGTACTCAAGCTGATTTGTACTAAGCGAGCCAACACTCGTTCTAATCTTGCGCGTCTAACAAAGCTTTCTAAAATGACGCTATCCAATATCGTGGCGGAACTCATTGCAGAGGATTATATCATAGAAATCGACAGGAGCGTTTCAAGGGCGTCGAAGGGGCGTACGCCAATTGTGCTGAAGCCATCCCCCAACGCCCCTTTATCGGTAGGCATTTTTATCAGCCGTGTGGATTGTCAATTGGTTATGAGCACGATTGATGCGAAGATTGTGAAGTCGGAAAGTTTTGCAATACAACCTGATATTACAAAAGACATGCTTTTGGAAAAGGCATATGAGAGCTATTTGAATCTAGTTTTAGGAACGGACCGCAAGATTTTAGGCATCGGCATTACCTCTATTGGCCCAATTGACAAAGCGCATGGCGTAATTCTGAACCCGCCCGACTTCTATGGGATGGAAAATATAGCAGTTAAGGCATTTTTCGAAGATAAAACAGGGCTGCCCGTTTATTTTGATAATAATATGAATGCGGCCGTATTGGCAGAAAAGTTATTTGGCCATGGAAAAGAGCTTTCGGACATATTGTATCTGGGCGTTACGAACGGTGTAGGGGCTGGCATCATATCAAACGGCAATCTGCTTGACGGGTCATCCGGAATCAATGGCGAGATTGGCCACACCACCATTAATTTCGATGGCACGCTCTGTCAATGTGGGAACCGGGGTTGCCTTGAATACTATGCCAGCATTCCCCATATCGTGGAAAGCGCTTTACGCGAAATGCAAGAAGCAGGGGTAGCCGTTAATAAAAACACATACAATTGGCCGTGTCTGGTGGAGTTGGCGAGAGAAGGAGAGTATTACAGCTTACGTGCGCTGAACCGCTTGTGCGAATACCTTGCGGTTGGTATTATAAATACTGTAAATATGCTTGATTGCGATGAAATTTTTTTAGGGCACGACATTGCGCTTGCGGAGGGACTGGTGGAGCGGCATCTTGAAAGGCTTGTTAACGATAGAATATTTGCCTCGAATATAAAATCTCTGCGTGTTAGAGTGTCGGCCTTTGGGGTGCAAACGCCGCTTATCGGCTCAATTTGTCTGGCGCTGAACAGTTTGTTTGGCAGCAGCAATTGAAAACTTGAAAGCATTGACTATAATAAGATTCATTCCTTTCGCGTAATGTATGGGCAATGGCTCAAGCCGTACAAATCATAAATGGAGGTAGCATATCATGACGCCAAAGCAAAGGCTTCTCGCGGCTATTAACAGGCAAATTCCCGACCGCTTGCCTGTTACGACGCATCATGTGATGTCGTATTTTCTTGACAAATATCTGCAAGGCATGGACACGCTTACCTTTTTGAAGACGTTTGGGTTTGACCCGATTGTGTGGACGAACCCGATCAAGCCGACCGCCAACCAGTACATGGCGAATGACGTCCTATGCAGCGATGACTGGCGGCTGAGTGTAACGGATATCCCGGGAAAGCCGTACATAACGAAACGGTTCACTTTCGCAACCCCGAAAAAAGAGCTTTCGACCGTGGTACAATACAATGAGTATACGTGCTGGAAAGCGGAGCCTCTTGTAAAGGAAAAATCCGATATTGACATCATCGCCCAATACGCGCCTCATCCCCAATGCGATGTGGATGAGGTAAACAAACTGGCGGATGAAGTAGGAGAAAACGCTTTGGTGCGCGGTTTTGTCACATGCTTTAGGCCATCCGGTCAGCCGGGGTGCTGGCAGGACGTTGCTTGCCTATATGGGATCGAGCCCCTCATCCTTGAGGCGTTTGACGATCCGGAATGGGTAGCTTATGCATGTGAAATTGTGCAAAGCATAAAAAAAACATATATCCGCTCTCTCAGAGGGGCGCGGTACGATATCCTTGAAATTGGCGGCGGAGATGCGTCCACAACCGTGATATCACCTTCTTTGTTCCGCCAGTTCGTCGCGCCTTACGACGCGCCGCTTATAAACATGATACAAGAGACTGGTATAAAAGTGGCGTACCATACCTGCGGCGGCATGATGCCGATATTGGAAGACATAGCCGATATGGGGCCTGACGCCATGGAAACTTTCACCCCACCGTCTATGGGAGCGGATGTGGACTTGGCAAAGGCGAAGGCGAGGATTGGGGAACGCGTATGCATGATCGGCGGGTTTGATCAGGGGCATTACCTTTACGGTTGCACTGAAGAGGAGACACGACGGGCGGTTCGCGAATGCTTTGCGGCAGCGGGGGGGAATGGAGGATTTATCTTAGCGCCTTCCGACCATTTTTTCGACGTCGATATCAAACTGCTTCGGACGCTTACCGACGAGGCCCGTAAATGCAGTTATACTTGATAACGCATCAATTGCTTGGTCCCGGATTGCGTTTAAACTTTTGCAGTTCAAGCTTATCTTAAAATTACACGGCGGAATTTATCCCGCAGAAAAAAGGGAGGTATTTAATTGTGAATGAAATGTCTTCGCGCGAAAGGGTCCGTTTAGCGCTTGATCATCGCGAAGCGGACCGTGTCCCGATTGATTTTGGAGCGATGCGCTCAACGGGGATTAGCGCCATCGCGTACAACAAGCTTAAAACATATCTTGGAATAAAAGGCGGGCATACTAAGCTTTACGACGTCCTTCAGCAGCTTGCCGAGCCGGAGCCGGAGCTTGTTGAAAGATTTCACGCGGATGTTGTGCAGCTTCACCGCCGCGAGCCCGCGTGGGCGTCTATTGAAGAGTGGAAGGAAGGCGTCCTTCCCGACGGTTCGCCGTGCCTTGAACCCAAGAATTTCAACCCGGTGGTGGATGAGGAAGGCAATTCCCTTGTTTATTTGGGGGGCAAGCTTGTGGGGAAACGCCCCAACGGCGGCTTGTATTACGATTTCATGTATCATCCCTGCGAACACGTCGAATCAACGGCGGACATCGACAAGCTACCCCTGCCGTCGATTCCCGATGACGAGCTTGTTTTTCTCAAAAACGAAGCGATACGTCTGCGCGGCACGACGGATAAAGCGATACTCGGCGCGTTTGGCGGCAATATTTTTGAGGTCGGACAGATTGACTTTACCTATGAGCGCTATTTTTCCGACATTGCCCTTGAGCCCGAGCTGATCCACCACTACAACGACCGCCTTGCGAAAGCGTGGCTTGTATGCCTTGAAAGGTATCTCGGAGCTGTCGGGGAATACATCGACGTCATTCAGTTCGGCGATGACCTGGGGACGCAGATCAGCTCCCAGATTTCCCCCCAAATGTACCGCGAAATGATCAAGCCCTATCATGCCATGCAGTATCAATGGGTGCAGAACAACTACCCCGATGTGCGCGTGTTCCTGCATTGCTGCGGTGCTATAAGCAATCTAATCCCCGATTTGATAGACGCGGGCGTTCAGGTGCTCAACCCGGTTCAGCTCACAGCCAGCGGCATGGACCCAGCCATGCTGAAAAAGGAATACGGCAAAAGCCTTGTGTTCTGGGGCGGCGGCTGCAATACATCAACCACCGCGACAAACGGAACCCCGGAAGACATCCGCCGGGAAGTAAAAGAGCTTATGGGGATTTTCGCGCCCGGCGGCGGTTATGTTTTTACGCAGGTGCACAACATTCAGGCAAATGTGCCGCCGGAAAATACTGTCGCGATATACGAAGCCGGATATGAATTCGGAAAATACTAAGGGTTCCATTTCAGCGCAAGTCTGATGTTACCCCGGAGTAATAGAATCCACTTTTGTGTCGGAATACGGCCATATCGGCCCGTGCTCAGACGAAAGCATAAAAAAATATTTTGCGGGCGAACCGGTCGTCCGCAGCAGCCGCATGTGGAACCTGCACAACAACATCTTTGAAAAGGAAACGGTCGCCGCGGGAATTGCTAAAGGGGGTTCGGCGTATACAAAAAGGAATCGCTGTTGCGGGAAGCTTGATTGTTGACGACATAAAATATATCGAAGCGTATCCCGGGCAGCAGGCGCTTACCACAATTACAAGCATGGAGCGCTCGGCGGGAGGGCTTGTTTCGAACTGCGTAATAGATTTGGCAAGGCTCGACCCCGCGCTGCCCGTTATACCCCACGGCCATGTGCCGCGTGCTTGACGCGGCGCGAAAAGCGGGGATTAAAACATCAATCGACGTTGTAAGCGAGGAAAGCGAAAGGTACGCCAAAATCGTCACGCCTGCGCTTAAATATACGGATTACTGCGGTATAAACGAGCTTGAGGCGTCGCGCACCACGGGAATACCCGTAAGGGACGAAAGCAACAGGCTGCTGGAGCAAAATCTCCCTGTTATCTGCCAAAAGCTTATGGACATGGGCGTTGGCAAATGGGTTATCCTCCACATGCCGGAGCTTGCGTGCGGCATGGAGCGCGGCGGCGAATATATCATAGAGGAAGCATGGAAAATCCCCGATGGCTTTAAAAAATCCTCAGTCGGCGCGGGCGACGCGTTTATGTCGGGCGTTTTGTACGGCGCGTACAACGGCTGGAGCCTTGAGGAATCAATTCGCGTCGCGGGGGCGGTGGCGGCATACAGCCTGTCCGGCGCGGGCGCAAGCGACGCGCTCAAGGAATTGCCGCGATTACTTGAAGAAATGGAGAGCTTTCAATGAAGCGTTCGGAAATTAACGGGGCTATAAAGCGCGCGCTGGCTATACTGAGGGAAAATAACTTTATTCTGCCCTCCTTCGCATACTGGGAAATGGGAGACTGGATAAATCACGCGAGCGAGTTGGATAATATAAAAAAAATCGGTTTAGGCTGGGACGTCACAGATTTCGGGGCAGGCGATTTCGCACATGTGGGTTCTGTTTTATTCACCGTGCGCAACGGCTGTTTGGGCGACCCAAAGCCCGGCACCCCCTACGCCGAAAAAATCATTTTCCAATTGCATGAAGCTGAGCAGGAAATCCCGTTTCACTTCCACAAGATAAAAACCGAGGACATAATCAACCGCGGCGGCGGGGTTTTAATGCTTGAGCTTTACAAATCCGCGCCTGAAGGCGGCCTTGACCGGGAGAGCGATATCCGCGTCAAAATGGACGGGTTTATCCAAACGCTTCCCGCGGGCTCCATTGTAGAAATCGAAAAAGGGTGCAGTATAACGCTGCATCCCGGTTTACACCACCGTTTCTGGGCAAAAAAAGGCGCAGGGGATTTAATCGTCGGCGAGGTAAGCTCCATAAACGACGACGACACAGACAATGTGTTCCTTGAGGTAGGGCGCAGGTTTTCGGAAATCGAGGAGGACGAGCCCGCGTTTGTGCCGCTTTGCAATGAATACGGTTTGCTGCAGGAAAAGGCGGTAAAATAATGGCTTCACGCGAATTGGTTGCCGCGATGTATTCGCCAAAGCTGATTTGTGGCATAATTGCCCTTACCCTGCCGGATGAATCCGAGCATCATATTGGTTTGTGGGGCAAAAGGCGGCTGGATTATCTAAAAAACCACCGGCGTGTCCTCTACAGCAATCTGCTGACCTCTGGCAAGCTGACCGAACATCTGCGCGAGATTGATGCCGCGGCTTACGTGCAGCATGAAATCATTGTCCGGCAGATGGCAGAAGCACAAGGCGTGACAGAACAACTTAAAGCGGATGATGCGATGTCATGGGTCGGAAGGGTAAATAATATCCGCGCTTGCGCAGACGAAATTATCCACGATGAATTGATTTACTGCTGACACAGCGAAGGGCGGGGAACCGTTATGCTCCCCGCCCGCAAGTCTTTTATGTGGGATAATTCTGCTAATCGCGGGAATACAATTTGTTCGCGCAACATAGACGAATGCTTATTTGTTAATATGGGTGTATGCCATAAAAGTCCAATCCTGTTTTTTCATCAAGCCCAAACATGATATTCATATTTTGAATACCTGCTAAAGCACCGCCTTTTCCAATACTGTCAAGAACACTGTAAACAACAATCCTATTTCTCTTTTCATCAATATCAAGCCCTATATGACAAAAATTAGTTGCGGATACAGCCGCTACCCAAGGGTATGGCAGATAATTCCATGAAGCATTTTCATCTTTCGGAATATCAATGATTTTAATGAAATACTCGTCTTTGTAAAATTCCTTGTATAAGTCAAGAAGTTCATTGCGTTTTAACGCCTTAGTAGGGAAGCAATGATTTATTGTCAGAATACCTCTTGATATTGGAACATAACAAGATGAAAAATTAACTATTACTGTATCGCCAGCAAGTAAAGATAATTCTTGTTCAATCTCATACGAGTGCCTATGGTTTACAACATTATACGGCAGTATATTGTTAGTGATTTCAGGGTGATGTAACGCTAAGTCTAAATCGCTCCCGGCTCCAACCGTACCGGATAGTCCATCTACAATTATTTTGTCAAAATCAATTAATCTTTCAGAAGCCAAAGGAGCAAGCGCAAGTATTGAAGATGATGAAAAACAACCGGGATTTGCTATTATCCGTGTCTTAGATATTTCATTTCTATGCAATTCACATATTCCATAAACCGCTTCCTCTGACAACTTCCAGTTGGGATGAATTTTCTGATAAACATTTTCCCATTCTTCTTTATTGTTTAATCTAAAATCAGCACCTAAATCAATGACTTTGCTTCCGTTTTTTAAAAATGATTGACAAACCTCCGTTGTAAGACCTGTGGGTATGGCAAAAAATGCCACATCACAAGGCATTGCTTCCGATGGCCTTACAAATTTTAAGCCTCTGTCGTAAAAATTTTTATGATAGTGTTCAATGGGCGCATCACTTCTGCTCGTAGCCCATTCAACAGAAACATTTGGGTGTTTTAACAATACCCGTAACGCTTCGCTTCCCATATAGCCGGACGCTCCATATATTCCAACTTTTATCATAATAATATTCCTTTCTCGCATTATATAAATTATCTACGCGAAATGTAGGGGCGAACTCTGTTCGCCCGCGGGCGATTGGAAATCGCCCCTACAAATACGCATTATATAAATTCACAACCATGCGCTTAATATGGCCCAACAACGCAGAAAAGTAAAATACTGAAACCAGTATATCACAGATGATTTAGCGCGTCTATTGAATAATCCCCTTATTTTCGGGCAAACTAAAAGTTTTGCTTGCAATTCTGCCAAGCCTGTGCTATGATTATCTTGGAAATATTTGGCTTTCCCCTAGTATCCCATGCGGTATTATACCGCCGTGTACCGGAAAAGGAGTGCATTTAACACATCCTCCGAAACCCTGTTTTCAAAATGGAAACGGCGGCTTTAATGATTTACCAAATGTGAACGAACATGAACGGTAGTTCATGTACAGTTCAACACAGGTTGCGAAGCAACCGCCGCGCAAGCCATGCTGTTACACAAAAACACATAAAGCATACTGCTTCACCGCGATTATTGTAATATATTGGCAATCCATTTTTAGAGTGCAAAGCGCCGCCGTTCACTACAACGGCGGCGCTTCTTTATGCGCCCTGCCCGCCTTAATTCAGGAAAGCCTATGCGCGTTTATTCAGATGTGTTCTTTAATTCCCCTTTCTCAAAAGTGGCCCCTCGCTCACAATTATATCCCCCGCAAGCTCAGTAGTGAAATGCAAAAATCCGTTCTTATCAATCCGGTATTCGGGCTGTGAAATCCGCTTGTAGCTGTTCTTGCCCTTGTCGTAGGCGTAGAGGTACAGCTTTTTGGTATCGAACAGCGCGAGGTCTACCCTCGCGGCGGCTTTTACTTTCTGTCCCCACGGGGTCTGCTGGTCGAAGCTGATTACCTGAACCTTGTTTGCGTAGAACTTCTCAAACAGCTTGTGGGTTTTATCAACCGCCGCGCCCTTTGTCCAAGCGGAAACCATGACGTCGCCTTTTATGTTCTCCGGTTTGTCGATATACAGCCGGACTTGGATGGGACTGCCGGTGCTGTCGTGCCGGAATTGCATACCGGCCATCTGCGCCCATTGCGCGGCTCTTACGCCGTAGCTTCCGTTGTGGCTGGATTGGATATAGCCCTGGCCGTTTGCTAATGCCTGCTGTAGCATCGTGTTTAGAGTGGCTGCGCTTTTCCATTGCTGCTGCGTGGGTGGTGTTGTGCTTTGCGCGGTTGAACCGCCGCCACCGCCGCCCGAACTGCTTGAACCGCCACCACCGCCGCCGCCCGAACTGCTTGAACCGCTGCCATTGTTGTTGTTGCTGGATGAACCGCCACCACCGCCGCCGCCAGAGCTGCCGGAATCGTTGTTGTTATTGTTGCTGGATGAACCGCCGCCACCGCCGCCGCCGCCAGAACTGCCGGAATCGTTGTTGTTATTGTTGCCGGGGGAAGCGGCCTTCACCCAGACGACACTGCCGACCGCGTTACTGTACTGGTCGTACCCGGGTTTGCTTGAGGTCTGGTCTTTAGCGCCCTTGTCTACGGTTGAAAGTCCTGGAGCGTCATAGAACACAATGTAATACACCCCGGCGATACTGCCGTCAACTGTGACCTTCGAGCCGCCGGACGCGTCCACGCCCCAGGCGACGATGATGTTGTTTTCGTAGGGGTCAGGGACGCCGCCGGCGGCCGAAACATTGCCGCCAACCGTGACCTCCGCGGTGGTCTGCGTTTTTACGCCGATGGCGTAGCCGCCGCTGGCAGAGACGTTGCGGGTGACCGTGACGGCCGCGTTATTAGCCGCGAACACGCCGTAGACGGTGTCGGCGGTGGTGCCGCCGCCGGTCGCCGAGACGCCGCCGGTGACCGTGACTTCCGTGCTGTTGCCACGCGCTTCTACGCCAAAGGCTTTGGCGGCGGAGGCGGCCGAAACATTGCCGGTGACCGTGACGGTCGTGCCGCTATTCGCGCTCACGCCGGTGGCGTCGCGGGTGGCGGAGGCGGCCGTTATATTGCCGGTGACTCTCACTGTCGCGCCCGTAAATGCGTTCACGCCGTAGGCGACGACGGAGGTGGAGTCGGCCTTTATATTGCCTTTGATCGTGACGTCCGTGCCGCTGCCATTCGCGCTCACGCCGGTGGCGGAGCCGCCGCCGGTGGAGTCGGAGATGGCCTCTATATCGCCGGTGACATCCACTGTCGCGCCGTCACTTGCGCTCACGCCGACGGAGTTGCCGGTGGCAGAGGTGGCCTTTATATTGCCTTTGACCGTGACCTCCGCGCCGTTATCCGCATCCACGCCGTTGGCGGTGACGTTGGCGGTGGCCTCTATATTGCCGGTGACTGTGACGGTCGCGTCGTTATCCGCGTACACGCCAAAGGCGTTGTTGGCAGCGGTGGCCTCTATATTGCCGGTAATCTTCACGGTCGCGCCACCATGCACACCATCCACGAACACGCCAAAGGCGTTGCCGGTATTGGCGGTGACGTTGACGTCGCCGGTGATGTCCACGACCGCGCCGCCAAGCGCGGACACGCCGTATACTCCGCTGTCGTCTTCGACGGTTATGTTCATCTTGCCGCCGGTGGTCTTGAAAGACCCGCCGTCTACAGCCAGCACGGAGCCGCCGGTTGCAGTCAAGTTTAGCGTGTTACCATTCAAGTCGAGGGTGATGTCTTTGCCGTCGTTAACATAGACACCCGTGGTGTCTTCATCGCCGCTTTCCAGCGTGATGATGGCTGTTTCGCCGGCGGCTACTATGCCAACAGCGGAAGAAAGGGAAGATTCATTGGCGGATCTGACGACGCCGTCGACAGTGACGCTGTACACAGCACTCGTCGCAGCTAACGCGGTAACCGCCGTCAGCGGCACAACCGGCTCATTGCCCGAAACGCCAATCATCACAGAGATAACCGGCAGTTGCAGCCAGTCAAACTCCGGCGTGTAACCGTCCGGCAGTACCGCTTCATAGTAATACAGCTCCTCCACAGCCGGGTCAAAAGCCACGCCGTACATGGTTTCCCATGTAACGCCTTTTACAGTTACGCGGTTGCCGTCCGTGTCCGTGGCTTCAAGGGTATCCGGCAGAATTAAATCACTCTCGCCGGAAAGCGTGCCGGGTGCGTGTTCCTGCCAAACTATATCGCCCGGCAAATCGTCAAACTTCGCGATAACTACAGCCGCCGTAACAGGCGCGGCAAGCCCGCCGCAGTCCTCGTCATGCTCATGGGAGCAGGGGGCGGCTTCGGTGTAGGCGCAGTCTTCGGCGTGTTCGTCCTCACAGCCGAGGCCGCAGTCCACGGCTTCTATGTAGCCGCAGTCCGCGTCGTGGATATGGCTGCAAGTGCCGGACGCGCCGATTGCCGGGCCATCTTCGTGCGCTTCCCCCGCGAATACGGTGAGCGGAATGCTCCCAAAGACAAGGCATAGGGATAATAGCAGGGATAGGATTTTGCGTGGGAATGTGATTTTCATAGGGTTGGCCTCCAGTATACAGCTTAATATGAATATAAAAAATCCATTGTATAGCATTATACAATGGATTCAGATTAATAAACGGTTGAACTTTTCGCAAAAACGGTTGAAATTACATCTTGGAATCCACGCCGAATATATCTTTAAGCTGTTTTCGCTTTGATATTTTCAGCTTCTGGAATATATTGATGAGCCTCGACTTCACGGCAGCTTCGGTCAAAAACAGTTTCTCGGCTATTTGCTTATTGGAAAAGTCGCGCGCCGCAAGGCTTGCGGTTTCGTATTCGTCGTCGCTGAGCACATCGGTCTTTCGCGGGAAATGCTTGCGCTGGATTATCTTTTTTGTTTGCTCGAAATTTTTGTGCAATTCAAAAACCCTTGTGATGCGCTCCGTATATCGCTCCGCGTTTTTGAGACGGTTGAGCAATTCCTTGATATATCCCGCGTTTTCTGCGAACGGCATAAGGATATTATCAGGCAGGGCGGCGTCCAGCGCGGTGCGCAGACGGTCAATCGCCGCACTCTCCTGACCTAAGCTGAAGCGCGCCGCCGCAAGGTAGATGTCCGAGTATATCACGCCGAGCAGACAGTTCAGATTGGCGGCTGTTGTCCGCGCGCCGCCCGCCGCGCCGCACAGCTTTGCGTGTTCGCCCCGCGCCAAAAGATAGCGCCCGTAGACGATGTTCAGCGCGGGCTTCGCCGGGAACATCACGCGGGTCAGCGAAGCGTCGCCCTCGGCAATCCACGGTGTTACCATATCCGGCATATCGAGCAGAAGGAATATGCCGGATTCGCATATATCAAGCGTATGCCGGAGCAGATTCAGTTTTTCCCGCTCCATCGTTTCGGCAATACGGCGCTTGTTGTTCAAAATTTCAAACCAGTCGCCCTTAAAAAGCAACAGGCGCATTTGCAAAAATACCGCCGTGAGCATTATGCTCCACTGGTCTTTTTCGCGGGCGTAGTACCACGCTTTATGTGCGGTGGTTTCCGCTTCCGTGAAATCCCCGGCGTTAAACGCCGCCTCCGCTTCCATGACAAACTCCGCGCCATAGCCATGCCCGTCCGTGAGTTCGTAATAAATGGGCATACCCTCGCGCATGAATTCAAGCTCACGCGACAGCCCGCCGCTATCGCGGTGGAACATCAAAAGGACGGACGGCGAACCGAATGTCCAGTTGCCTACCCGTTCTTCTCCTGTAAACGGCCCGTCAAGATAGGTCAGCGCCTTGCGGAAATGCTCCGTCATTTCGGCAATGTTATTGTATTTCGACAGCCCGATGAACCGCTCGAAGTTCATCAGCAGATGGTTTTTATCCACACCGTCGTAGCTGTCTATATTGCGTTCAAAAACGGATACGCAACGGTCAAGCAGTTTGGTTTCATCAAAGGAAATCATCAGCCGGATAAGGATGATGACTGCGGCGAGGTTTTGCCCTAATTCCTCATCAGAATGGCGGTCAAGCAGGTCAATCACATCCGCTTTGTGGTCAAAGGTCAGCCCCGCCCCGTTCCAAGAGGATAACAGCGGCAGCGTGATGTCTTTCATATTCTCAATCGTTTGTGCCATTAGGTGAATCCCCCTTTATGTCTACGGTGCGGTTTCTATTTTCATTATATTTCTTTTATCCGATCATTTCAAGGGGGTTCACAAGCCCGGCATATTCCTCCGCTGAAAGCGAGAGCGGATCGCGGCCCTCCAGTCAGCTTTCCAGATTGGAGAACCAGCCTATGAGTCATTTTTTCTTCTTCGCAAACTCCGCGTACCGTCCGCTTCGGCAAAAGGCAAACCGCGGGCGCAGGGGTTTTCCCCCGCGCCATATTGTTAGGATTCACGCAGAATGGCGGAGGAGAAAGCGAGAAAAACGAGAGTGAAACAGGATAAGAAGAGAAACAAAGGCACTGACGGACATAAAAGAGCGCGCAAAATGACAGTGCCATAGAGCAACACCTTTCTTCTGTTTTTTGATGGCTTGAACATTCATCATTTTATCAGAATGGTGTTGCTCTTGCTTAAGCATCTAAAGCAAACGGAAACGGCGGGTTTACAACCCGCCGTATTTTATGGTAATATTTTATGGTGTGTTTATTAATATCTACATAGGAGCATTACATGAAACCACCAAGAATTTCAAGTGCACAGGCAAAAATCATGCTTTTCGCGGTTGCTGTGATATGGGGCATGGGGTTTATCATGGCGCAGTTCGCGCTCGACTCGAATCTAAGCTCCACGGCAATCACGTTCGGACGGTTTTTCGTTGCAACGGTACTGATTTTCGCGATATATTCAAAAGAGATCCTCAAGAATCTAAACCCGCGCAATATTAAAAACGGGATCATTATCGGGCTTTTGCTGTTTTCAGGGTTTTATGCCCAAACATGGGGATTATTGTTTTCCTCGCCGTCGAACAACGCGCTGATTACGGCTGCAAATGTCGTAATCGTGCCGTTTTTATGGTGGGCGGTCAGCCGTCAGCGACCGATGAAAATCGTGTTTCTGGCGTCATTTTCCTGTCTTGTAGGCATCGGGATTTTGTCGTCTGATTTTACGCACGGGTTTTCATTCGGGTACGGAGATTTGCTTACGCTTTTATCGGCGTTTTTGTTTGCCGCGCAGATTACCGCCACCGGCGTACTCGCAGTAAAGATGGATTACCGGGTACTGATCTTTTTGCAGTTTTTAGTATCCTCAATTTGCGGGCTGGTTATTTTCATCTTAACCGAAAACGATTTTACCGTATTTATAAACACAAACGGCATAATCGCGCTTTTGTATCTCGGTGTGCTTTCAACGTGCCTGTGTTATTTTTTGCAGACGAAAGCGCAGACAAAGGTTTCGTCCTCCACGGCGGCTATTATCATGTGCACGGAATCACTGTTCGGAGCGATGTTTTCGGTCCTCTTAGGCTACGACGCGCTGACGGCAAGGCTCATCATCGGCGGGCTTGTGATATTCTGCTCGGTAATCCTTCCGGATTTGTGGCTTAAACGGCAGATAAAAGGATACTAGGGTCTCAGTTTGTATAAACAATACCGGCTTGAATGGAGCCGTATTTGTCGGTTAAAAGCTCCGAAACGGTTACAAGCTGGTAGCCCTGCTTTACGAGCGCCGGGATGATGTATTCCATCGCGTCGGCCGTTGTTCCGTGCATATCGTGGGCGATGATGATATCCCCGGCCTTTACGCTTTGCATAACGGCAAGGTAAATAAGCTGAACGTTTCTGGTCTTCCAATCTTTTGTGTCAAGAGACCATGTGACGGTAGAAAAACCAAGCTCCCCCGAAACCCGCCGAACCCTTTCGTTCATGCTTCCGTAAGGCGGGCGGTACATGGGTATCTCTGTGCCGGTAATATTTTTTATCGCGTTGCTTGTTGAAACCAGCTGATTCTTGATTTCCCAGTCCGAAAGCTTTGTAAGGTCGCTGTGATCCCACGTATGCCCGATGATTTCACAGCCCATATTGTGGGCGCGCAGAACAGTCTCCGAGTGAGCGTTTAAAAGATACCCGACTGTAAAAAAGGTAGCGCGGCCTCCGTAGCGCTCGAGCATATCGAGAATGCGCGGCGTATGCTTGCTTGGGCCGTCGTCAAAAGTAAGGGCAATCATCGGCTTAGACGGGTCTACAACGCTTGGCGCAGGCTCAATCTTCTTTACCTGCTTTTCAGTATTGCTCGTTAGCCCCATGTGGACATCCTCAAAAATTTCTGTGTCCTTTGGAATATCCGCAGCGTTCGCCGCAAACAATGCAAATATAAGAATAATGCATAATAAACACGATAAGATCTTTTTCATCAACATATTTACCTCCTTACCGTAATTGATATTATTATATACCATTCGCGGTTTTTCGACAAGTTTTTTATTATAATTTTGCAGTAAATTTAAGCCAAAATCATAACTTGACAATCCTGTGCCGAGATGATATGATAATAAAGCTTAATTTTAAGCGGCGTTAGCTCAGCTGGATAGAGTGTCTGGCTACGAACCAGGAGGTCGGGGGTTCGAATCCCTTACGCCGTGCCAAAAAAAGGAAAACCCTTACGGGTTTTCCTTTTTTGTGCGCCAATTTCTTTTCGCGCCGCATTTTCGTGCTTCTTTTGCGTATTTTGATGCTCCTTTGCGACTCTATTGACTTTTTTAAGCATTAGCAGTACAATTAAATCTTGTAAAACGCCTAAATCTGATTTTGCTGTGATAAGAGGGATTCTATTTATGGACGCAAATATATTGATTGTTGAAGACAGCAAATTAAGCATAAAACTTCTAAAAACCGCACTTAAAAATGAACATTGCAAAATAACAGTTTCGAAAGACGGAAAAAATCTAAAGTCATTGATTCTAAAGCATAGTATAGATATTGTGTTGCTCGATATCATTTTGCCCCAAACAGACGGTTTTGATTTACTGCAAGAGCTCGTGGAGGATAACGATACAAAGGATACCCCGGTCATTGTCGTGTCAAACCTGACCGATGCGTCGGATGTAAAAAGAGCGCTGGATTTGGGCGCGATGGATTATGTCCGCAAATCTTTCGATCCCATTGAGATTATAGCCCGGGTGCATTCGGCGCTCAAGCTGAAGCGAAAGCATGACCTGCTTCTTAAGATGTCGCAAAAAGATACATTGACCCAGATTTATAACAAACAGTATTTCAACATGGCCTTTAAAAGAATCCTCAACGAAAAGGAAAAGCATCATAAGGGAATCGCAATGATCATGATCGACTGCGACCATTTTAAAAGGATTAATGACCGTTACGGGCACATGTTCGGCGACATGGTTCTGTGCGAAGTTGCAAACGCAATCGAAAAATCAATCAAGCACCGGGATATCGCATGCCGGTTCGGCGGGGAGGAATTTTGCGTAATCGCCCCCAATGCCACACCGTTTCAGGCGTATGCGATTGCGGAACGCATCAGGACAAATGTCGGAAAAATAGTATTTAAGCACGAGGACGAAGACGTCTCGGTCACTGTTTCGTGCGGAGTAAGCCACTTAAAACCAAAAGACGATACGCCGGGCTCGCAAATCGTAAACGAATCGGACCTAGCTCTTTATGAGGCCAAGCAAAACGGCCGGAATCAAACGGTTCTGTCTGAAAATCATAGGCCGAAATATAACGCCGCCAACACCCCTTAAGCGATCCCGCTGCAGCTTGAGCGCACCACCAGAGATGTGGGCACGCGCACATCGTGCGGAAAATCAAGCGCCATATCCTGCATTTGCGCGATAAGCACGTCTGCCGCGATACATCCGATTTTTTCCCTGTCCTGCCTGATTGTCGTAAGTCCCGCAAACTCGGCGTGTACCAGATCATCAAACCCGACAACCGATATGTCTTCCGGCACTTTATACCCGTTTTCCCGAAGATAATT
Organism: Oscillospiraceae bacterium; assembly: GCA_009777635.1. GTDB lineage: Bacteria > Bacillota > Clostridia > Oscillospirales > Ruminococcaceae > WRAV01. The sequence continues at coordinate 23,025 of WRLK01000017.1, forward strand.
TATCGCGGCGCACGCCCAGTCGTCATACGTGGCAAAAATCGCGGTAAACTTATCTTTCGCGACGCTTACAAGCTTTGCGACGGCGTCATATCCGTCCGCCGCCGTAAATTCCGTCGCCTCTACTACAAGGCCGGGGTTAAAATGCATTGCGTGCGCTGATAAAAAGTCGCGGTACCCTTGATAGCGCTCCGCGGCGGCCGGGCTGAACAGCGGCCCGGAAATACATGCGATTTTCCTGTGACCCAGTGAACGCAAATGCTCCATCGCGAGCATCGCGCCGTTATAATTTTCCGAGAGCACCGAATACTTTTGCGGGTAAGGGAATTCAACCGAGACCATTTTCACGTCGCTGTCGACAATGCACTGCACCGCTTTCCCGAATGAGGCGCTCGCCGCCATAAAAACGCCGTCAACGCCCCTGTAACGGCAATGCTCAAGGTATGAAATATTTTCGCCGCCCAAGGCGTTGTTTATAAAAACCACATCATACCCGGCTTTGCCGAGATGGATTTGGGCGCTGCTGAATATCTCGCCAAAGTGCGGGTGCTTTATACCCGTAAACAGCTCTTCTGAAAACAGCATGCCGACAAGCCATGACTTTTTCGTCGTCAAAGCCCTTGCCGTGCTGTTTGGGATGTATCCAATCTCCTTTGCCGTCTGCATAATCTTGTCAAATGTTTTTTGATTGATTCCCGGATATGAGTTGAATGCTTTGGATACGGTAGCCGGGGAAAACCCGGAAGCCGCAGCCACGTCATAAATCGTCGCCATATCTAATACTGCTCCTTAATAAAAAACATCCCATACTTTCGGTCTTTTTGTTTTCCTGACCCGGCTCCATAATTCTTTTATATATAGTACACAACTCTATGTTTTTCGTCAATAGTCCCGCAAAAAACACCGCCAACCTTAGAGCTGGCGGCGTTTCACTTTGATTATTGCGGTATATATTCAAAATGATAGAAATCCGCCCATGATGTTTTATCGCGCATATCAACGCAGCACATCCCGACAAACGCACCTGTGAAGCCGAGTGGCTGCGCATAATCGTCGGATAAGGTGCTCACGTCGATTTCATGCGGTATATCTGTGTAATCCGTACCGTCAAGGCTGTAAGAAAAAATCCCGCGCCTGCCCTTTACGGCAAGCTTCATGTGTATGACGCCGCCCGCCGGTATTTCAGTTTCAACCGGGATAGAAAACGCCCCGGCGTCGGCAGAAATAAACCCGACGGTACTTTTTCCGGTTTCCGCGTCGTTATAAACACGCAGGAAATAATGTGTCGCTTCATCGTATCGGTACATAAGCCCCGCCATTTGCTGGAAGTTTTCTCCACTTAGCTTAAATGACGTCGACGCCGTGAAGTTAAAGTCCGTTTGGCGGCGCAGGAGGCTGTTTTGCCCGAAATTGCAGTATGGCGAGTTTCCGCCCCAGATTCTGAGCGCGCCGTCTTCCCCCACGGAAAATTTCGGCTTCGAGCGAAGCGATTGGAAATCCAGCAAAAACTGCGGGGATTTAAAGTCGTAAAGGATGGGCTGTTGTGGTTTTTGTTCGCCGTATCCCTCGAAATATTCGTCGGGAACCATCGTTTTGTTTTTAAGGTACGGCCAGCCGTCCTCCCAAATGATTTCGTTGATTCCGGTTTCGCGTCCAAGCGGGCAGCGCATGGTCTTGTCCAGCGGGCGGCCGCAAAGAAAGGCGAACCACCATCTTCCGTCTTTTGATTGAGCGATAGCGCCGTGCCCTGTTTTCCTAAGCGGGGAATCGTGGGCGCCCTCGGTGCAGATCAAGTGAACCTTGGGGTGCATCTCGTATTCGCCGTAAATATTCTTCGAGCGCACAACGGTTTCCGCATGTCCGTACTGCGTCCCGCCTTCGGCGGTAAATAGATAGTAGTAACCGTCTTTTTTGTATATGTGCGGCGCTTCTACCAATCCACGGGGGGAACCCGCGAAGATGTTCACCGGCTTTGCTATGGGCTTCAGGCCGACAGGGTCAAGCTCAGTTAAGAGGATGCCGGAAAACTGGTCGTCGCCTGTTTTGCGGTAGTCCCATTCCATGCTGACGAAATATTTGCGCCCGTCGTCATCATGGTAAAGGGATGGGTCAAACCCTGAGCAGTTTATGAAAACCGGGTCGCTCCACGGCCCTCTTATGTCCTTTGCGGTGGTGATATAGTTGGGCGAATCCTTGTATGGGTTCGTCCAATATTTCATGTCGGTATACACAAGGTAAAACAAGCCGTCGCAGTAGCTTAAACACGGCGCCCAGACGCCTGTGCTTTTGGGGTTGCCCTCCATATGAAGCAAGCGCGGCTCATTCAAGGGGTATCCCACCGTTTCCCAGTTCGCAAGATCCGTTGATGACGAAATTTTAACCCCGGGGAAATATTCAAATGTGGAGGTTGCGATATAGAACACTCCGTCCACATACACAATCGATGGGTCGGGGTTAAACCCGGTCAACACAGGGTTTTTTATCATACTTGATTTACTCCTTCACTCCGCCCAGCGCAACGCCGGCTATGATATATCGGGATAATGTGAAATACATAACAAATAATGGCAGCACCGATAATGACAGCGCCAGATATACCGTGCCGAATTCCGTCCTGTAGGTATCCCCGCGCAGAAGGCTTACCATGATCGGCATTGTGTATTTTTTGCTGTCAGTCAATAACACAAGCGGCAGGAAGAAGTTGTTCCATGTTGCAACAAACACGAAAATCGCCTGCGTAGCGATAGCGGGTTTCATAATCGGTATGATAATTGCGTTAAAGATGTGGAACTCGCCGGCGCCGTCTATGCGCCCCGAGTTTACGATGTCGATGGATAATGTGGCGTAAAGGTATTGCCGCATGAAGAAAACAATCGCGGGAGACGCAACGGCCGGTATAATCAGCGGCAAAAATGAGTTGGTCATACCGATCGACCACATAAACTGGTAAAAGCCGATTGTCGTGACCTGCGCGGGAATCATCATGACGGCGAGGATAAAAGCGAAAAACGCTTTTTGCGCTTTCCAGCGGTACGCCACCAGCGCATACGCCGTAAGCGACGAGAAATACACGGCGCAAAGAGTCGCGAAGGTCGATATGGTAAGGGAATTTACAAACCCTATCCACGGGTCGAAGCTTTTGCCGACTAATAAAATGTTAAGATTGTCAAACAAATGTACCGACGGAAGCATGGAAAACGCCTGACGCTGAATCTCCGGCGTACTGCGCGTCCCGTTCATAAACATGACCCAAAACGGTAGTATGCTCATTACTGACAGCAAAACGCAAATTGGATAAATTATAATTTTAAAAATTCTTGTCGATTTCATTTTACCGCCTCCCTTGCTGCTTGCCGCTCAAGCTTTTCTTCCTTTTTAAGGCGGATCGCTTCCTTGTCGCGCATGAAATAGAAAAGTATAGCCGACAACAAAGCTATGATTACGAACATCACAATACTCGCGGCAGCCGCGCGGTTATACATATAGCTTCCGGCGAACGCCTGCCTGAAGATGAATACGCTTGCCGTCGTGGTCGCATTGTCGGGGCCGCCGTTGTTGAACAGCCTTGGGATATCAAACATGTTAAGGCCGCCGATCAGGCTTGTAACCAGAGTGAACAGCAGGATTGTGCGAAGGTTCGGCAGCGTGATGAAGAAGAATGCCTGAAAGCCTGAGGCGCCGTCGATATCCGCAGCCTCAAACATATCCGGGCTCATGCCTAAAACGCCCGATATCAGAATCAGCATGGTATAGCCGTACCACATCCAGAACTGGATGAACGCTATAATCAGCTGAGACGCCAGCATGCTGTTGATGAAATTAAAAGACGACTCCAATATCCCGACCGTTTGAAGGATATGATTGACAACGCCGGTGGGATGCATAAACAGCACATTGAACAGAATCGCGATTGTTGCGGCGGTTATAATGTTCGGCATATAAAGCATAACCTTAAATGCGCCCTGCCCCCTGATTCTATAGCGCCTGCTTGTAAACCACGCCGTAAGCAGCAACGCAAGCAGTATCTGCGGAATAAAATTAATAATCCAAATCACAAACGTATTTCTCACCGACGATTGGAATGTCGGCGCGGTTAATACAATCTGAAAGTTTTCAAACGGGTTCGACAGAAAACTAAAGCTGGATTTGCCAAGCCCCTGTAAATCTGTGAATCCTATTACCGTGGTGTAAATCAGGGGATATAGCGAGAAAAAAAGAAAGGCAACCACAAACGGAATTGAAAATATGTAACCATATTTTGCGTAGTTGTCGACCTTTCGCCGCATCATCATCACCTCAATATTAGAAATTATAGTAATGGGGCGGCTGAAAGAATCCGCCGCCCCATATAACCCATGTGGATATGAAATATTTAGTCTATCTCGATTCCAAGCTCGTCGTTGATACGTGCTTTGAAATCGGCAATCGCGGCGGCTTTATCCTTTTGGCCGGAGGAGTACATGCGCACTTGGTCGCGCCATGCGATGTTGATGGTCTCGTCATATTGAGTCCAGGTCGAGCCGGATGCACTCGCGCCTGCCGGGGCAAAGACTTCGAACATGTTTTGTCCGCCCAGCAGCTCAACCGTGCCGTTGGATCTGCTCATAACCACAGCGGAGGAAACCGTGTCCTTTGTTCCGTCGGGGCCTTCAAGCGTGCCGTTGGCCCAATGGTATTGCAATCCGTCGTCGGAGGTGTCGAGGGTAACCCACTCGAAGAATCTGCCAATCGCTTCTTTATGCTGGGAATCCTTATTGGCAATCAGCCATGTGCCGCCCCATGAGAAGCCTGTCGGAGGCTCGCAGACGGCCCAGTCGCCGAAGGTGTCGCCGACGTTGTTGACCATAACGTAGTTAATGAGCCATGCGGGGCCGAAGAAACCGAGTACCGGCTTCGGGCCGTTGCCCGCCATATCGGCAAACCACGGGTCCTGCCAGTCGCGGGTGTCATTGTGCCAGCCGTTTTCTAAAAATGCTTTTGAAATATCAAGGAAAATTTCATAGCCCGGGTCGAGATTGAACTTGTCGTTTACAATCCATCCCTGTTGCGCGTTGCTCCTGATTACCTGCCAAAGGTCGCCGTCGCCGGAAACCGCGGCATAGCCCTTTTCGCCCAGCTCGGCTGCGGCTTGCATGAACTTATCCCAGCCGGGTCCGATTTTTGTCTTGACAACCGCGGGATCGTCGCTTCCCCAAACATCCTGCGCGATCGAGCGGCGATAGATGAACGCTCCGCCTGTCGCCTGATAAGGCAGGCCGACTACCGCGTTGTCGCCCCTTGTGCCGATTTCATAAGCGTATGTAGCGACTTGTGCGGCGTTGATTTTGTTGGTCACATCGATGCCGAGTTCTGAGTAAGGCGCTGCGAAATGCGAGGCGTCGCCCTGGGTGTACTTAATGACGAACGCGGACTCTGCGCAGTAGAAGTCGGGTGCGTCGGCGCCTCCGCCGGCAAGAGCCTGGTCGAGCGCAGGCTGGTACGCGCCGTCTTCCGTGTTTATGATGGTTACGTTAAACTCATAATCGAAATCAGAATTGAGTTCCTTGTATTTTTCAAGCATCCTCGGAACTTCATCCGTAAAGCTCCATACATTGAGGATATTGTTTGTCGGCCCCGACTGGGAACCGCCGCCGCAGCCTGCGAACGGCACAAGGCACAGAACAAGAACTAAAACCGGAACAAAAATACGAATCATACGTTTCAAATTGAAATCCTCCCTTTAATATAAATGTCTGTTTCTAAGCGGTTCCCATAAATTCTGTACATATTTTTTGTTATGGAAACCGGTTTCCATTGGTGCATTCATCATAGCATAATGTTTTTGCAGTTTGCAACATGTTTTTTTGACAAAAATTAGTCTATATTTTTGGGCAATATTACAAATATTTATTAAAAGGGCATCTGCGCCATAAAGTAGATTGACTTTTAAACTTTTGATGATTATCATGAAAACAGCTAGCGGACCAATATTTTTAACAGGTAATGATAAAAAGGAGAGTTGAATTTGAAAAAAATCGTATTCCCAAAAGAATTCTTATGGGGCGCCACAACCGCGTCCTACCAGATAGAGGGGGCGGCTTTTGAGGACGGCAAGGGCGAATCCATCTGGGACAGGTTCGCGCATACGCCCGGCAGGATTTCGGACGGTACAAACGGGGATGTCGGCTGCGACCATTATCACCTTTATAAAGACGATATCGCAATCATGAAGGAGCTCGGCCTTCAGGCTTACCGGCTATCCATTTCCTGGCCGCGTATTTTCCCCGACGGGACGGGTCAGCCAAATGCTAAGGGAATCGAGTTTTACAAGAATCTTCTGGAGGAGCTGCGCGCAAACGGCATTAAGACGATGGTTACGCTGTATCACTGGGATTTGCCGCAAACGCTCCAGGACAAGGGCGGCTGGGTAAACCGGCAGATCGCGGATGATTTCGAGCTTTACGCAAGACATGTTTTTGAGCAGCTTGACGGGCTTGTCGATTGGTGGATTACGTTCAACGAGCCGTTTTGCTCCGCGTTTTTAGGTTATTGGAAAGGGGTGCACGCACCGGGGATTCAGGATTATTCATCGGCGCTTGCGGCGGCGCATCATCTGCTTCTCGCCCACGGCAAAGCTGTGAGGGCGTTTCGCGAGACGGGTACAAAGGGAGAAATCGGCATAACCCTAAACATGGACTATTACTATCCGCTAAACGACTGCGACGAAGACCGCCGTGCGGCCGAGTTATCCCACGCGGCGTTTAACGCGTGGTTTGCCGACCCGATTTTTAAAGGTAAATATCCAGAAGCCATGCTTGATTTCTACAGAGATAAGGTCGTACTTCCTGAAATACATGAATCCGATCTTGCCTTAATCTCGGAAAAGCTCGACTTCTTGGGGCTTAACCATTATTTCAGCGATACGAATACGCCTTGCCCCGATAAATGGCCCCTAGGCGTAAAAACGGATTTCATCGGCGGGGACCGCACAGACATGGGCTGGGGGATTAATCCGGACGGATTCTACGATCTGCTCATGCGCCTTAATAAGGATTATGGCGATATCCCGATTTATATTACCGAAAACGGCTGCGCTACGCGCGATATCGTAAACGTGCGCGGGGAAGTTGAAGACCATAACCGCATCGATTTTTTGACGCGGTACATATCGGCGGCGCACCGCGCGCTTAAAGACGGCGTAAACCTCAAGGGGTATTATCAGTGGTCGCTGCTCGATAATTTTGAATGGTCGTTCGGCTTCTCAAAGCGGTTCGGCATTGTTCACGTCGATTATAAGACGCTCAAGCGCACCATCAAAAAAAGCGGGCGCTGGTACTCGGAGGTCATTGCGGAAAACGGGTTTTAAACACCGTATTAGGATTTATACATTATGATGGAAACTAAATTTCCGTGGGCCGAAGCTGAAACTTCGGCCCTTTGCTTTCATTTTGTTAAGTAATATCATATACTGAATAAGACAATTGATTGGGCGCAAATCCTTAGTTTAAAATTATACACAAAATTAAAACAAATGTAACATCAATTAATGTTACATCAACAAAGATGTATCGATAATTTTTATGGCATATTCAATATATTAATTATATTTTTAAAATAAATTTTGTGCATATAGTAGAATATTCGGAAAACGATAGTAAGTGCGCTTGATTTAGCTATAAAGTAACCTCTATGTAACCGATAAACTATATAATGAACGCAGTAGAAAAAATATGATTATATATATTGTATGAGGGGGAAACCACTTATGTTGAGAAAGAAGATGTTTGCCGTATTTATGGTGGTCATGGTTGCTGTATTCCAGTCAAACCTGACGGTTTTAGCGGCATTTGCATCGGAAGAAACCGATGGCAGCGGCAGCTCAAGCTCTAGCAGCGACAGCTCCGGCAGTGACAGCTCTAGCAGTGACAGCTCCAGCAGCGACAGCTCTAGCAGCGACAGCTCTAGCAGCGACAGCTCTAGCAGCGACAGCTCCAGCAGCGACAGCTCCGGCAGCGACAGCTCCGGCAGTGACAGCTCCGGCAGTGAGGGCTCCGATAGTGACGGCTCCGATGGCGACGGCTCCGATGGCGACGGCTCCGACGGCGACGGCTCCGATGGCGACGGCTCCGACGGCGACGGCTCCGACGGCGACGGCTCCGACGGCGACGGCTCCGACGGCGACGGCTCCGACGGCGACGGCTCCGACGGCGACGGCTCCGACGGCGACGGCTTCGATGGCGACGGCTTCGATGGCGACGGCTCCGATGGCGACGGCTCCGATGGCGACGGCTCCGATGGTGACGGCTTCGACGGCGACGGCTCCGACAACAATAATTTAGGCCCTGTGTCCTCTGATTTTGAGTTTTCATCCTCCAGTTTTAGCGCACCCGAAGATGATATCTTTCTCGGAATCAGCAGCGTAGGATCCTCAGCCACCTCTGAAGAAACGACCCCACCGACCTCCAAGGAAGTCGTGGATGAATTCTTTAAAGGCAAAGGCGTAGATGAAAGCCTGCTCGACTCGCTCGAAGAAGAAGACCGCAATAAATTAGATGCTTTATCAGACTTTATAGACGCCGTCAATAATGATACACAGCTATTTGTCCGTGTTACCGACGAGGACGGCACACCGCTCTTTGATTTAGATAACCCGGTTTATGTCCAGCTCATGATTGACGGAGTGCCTCAATACGACGAAGACGGCAATCCGGTTTATATCCAGGCAAGGGACGAAAACGGCAACCCGCTCTTTGACGAGGACGGCAGCCCAATATACCGCCAAGCAGTTGATGAAAACGGCAACCTGCGTTTCCAGCCGCTATATAAAGAAGTAACGGAAGAAATTAAGGAATACTTAAACAGTTTAGCAGAAGCGTTGGCGGCCTACCAGCAAGATCTTGCTCAATACGAAATGGATAAGGACACGGCTCAAAATGAATTTGAAGACAGAACCAGCCAGGCATGGCAGGACTATTTAAACTCCGAGGAATATAAAAATTTTGAACAAGAGTTAGATAATTGGAAAGAAGCCAACGACAATTGGCAGGAGCTTGATGCGGAGTATCAAGACGAAATGAGGCAATATTTAGAAGATAAAGACGCCTATGACGACGACTATGAGCAGTACTTAGAAGATAAAGACGCCTATGATGACGAATATGAGCAGTATTTAGAAGATAAATCTGCTTACGACGACGAGTATGTGCAGTATACAGACGATATGAGGCAATTTGCCACAGACGCCGCGAAATTCTTGGACTACATCAGAAACCAGCTTCCCGAAGAATACCGTAACATGCCACTGAACCAGATTCCCTCTGAGGTTGTAGACCAAGCGTTTGAAGATACGAAAAAGCTGGGTGCGGCAGGAAATGTCGGCGCGGTAAATGACAGCTTCCGCTCCGGTACGGAAAGAGACGCTACGCTTTCCATCGGTTCCGGCGACGACAGAATAGACGTGCCGGTCTCATACGGCACATCCGTTAACGGTGACTCAGGCATCGGCGAAAGATTAAACTCTACAGGCAGCCTCGGCACAATTGCTCCCGGTGTGGAAATGTATAACGGCGGCGGCAGCCAAAGACCGATTGTTACTTTCTCTGAAGACGCGAGTCCCGGATTGTACAATTTCTACTATCGAGCTAACGGCACTACAAAGTTTGTTATTATAGAATTTACAGAAGAGATGGCAGCGTATGCTGCGCAGGAAGGATCGATTGATGTATCGCTCCCCGAAGTCTGCCAGCAAATATATGCCACATGGCAAACCGATAACTTCTTTGTAGAAAAACCTACAGAGCCTACGGCTCCCACAGCTCCCACAGCTCCCACGGCTCCCACAGAGCCTACGGCGCCCACAATTCCCACGGAGCCCACGCCTCCGGGCGGAATGCCCACGCCTCCTCCGGGAGCGCCCACAGCGGCCGATTTGCCCAATCCGCCTAAGGCGTCTTTACCCCCCAAGCCCGATCCAATGTTCGTTGACCCTGAAATGGAACGGGATCTTGGTGAAGATGATTTAACAGACGGCGACGCTGATGCCGACGCCGATGCTGACGCCGATGCTGACGCAGATGCCGACGCTGATGCAGACGCTGACGCCGACGCCGACGCCGACGCTGACGCTGATGCTGACGCTGACGCCGATGCCGACGCTGACGCCGATGCCGACGCTGACGCCGATGCCGACGCTGACGCCGATGCCGACGCTGACGCCGATGCCGACGCTGACGCCGATGCCGACGCCGATGCCGATGCCGATGCCGATGCCGATGCCGACGCCGATGCCGACGCTGATGCCGACGCTGATGCCGACGCCGACGCCGACGCTGACGCCGACGCTGACGCCGACGCTGATGCAGATGCCGACGCTGATGCAGATGCCGACGCTGATGCCGACGCTGATGCCGACGCCGACGCCGACGCTGATGCAGATGCCGACGCTGACGCAGATGCAGATGCAGATGCCGACGCTGACGCTGACGCCGACGCAGATGCAGATGCCGACGCCGACGCTGATGCCGACGCAGATGCCGACGCAGATGCCGATGCTGACGCTGATGCTGACGCCGACGCCGACGCCGATGCCGATTCCGATAGCGATAGTGTTCTGATTCCGCCGGGTATCCCAAGCCTTAGCGGCCCGAGCTCAAGCGGCCCGTCATCTACAATCGGCGATGGCTCGACCCCGCTGACAACTATTTCTGACAGTGCAGTTCCGCTTACCGACGGCAGCGACCTTGTAACCATTGACGACAATGATGTTCCGCTTACCGACGGCAGCGACCTCTTAACCATTGATGACAACCAAGTTCCGCTTACCGGCCTGCCTCAGACCGGCGGCGCCAACGGAGCGGCAAGCGCCGGAGGCCTGATAGGCGCACTGCTTACCTTAGCGGCAGTCTTTAAGGGTCTTGGCAGAAAAGACAAGGAAGATTCATAAAGCCTTAGAGCAAAACTTATAGAAAAGAGAGGACGCCGGGTACGGCGTCCTCTCTTAATAGATTATTATTCCGGTGTTATTTATTTAGGCTCAAAATCTGTACGCTGCATAGCGCCGATCAACTCTTCAACGCTTAGCGTCGGGGCAAAATAAAAGCCCTGTAAATAGTTGCATCCATATTTTGTCAGTAGCCTTACCTGTTTTTTAGTCTCCACGCCCTCGGCAATAACAGTCAGCTTTAACTTCTTTGCGATGTTAACCAATCCTCCTGCCAACGCAGCCCCTTTTTCGTCGTTGTTTATCTGCCAGACGGTGAACCGCCCCAGCCTGACCATACTCACAGGCATGTTGAGGATATTTGTAATACCTGTATATCCCGCGCCAAAGTCGTTTAAGATAATACTGATACCCATATCGACAATCTCGTTCATACAGCTGTGCGACGACGCTAAACTGCTGGCCATAACGTTCTCGGATATGTCAAAGGCAAGCTTTTCTACCGGAATCTTAGCGGCGTTCAAGGCGGTTTCCACATCGGAAACAAAGCGTTTCTGTATAAGCTGTACAGGTGAAATCGGAATGGATATCTTCTCAAAATCTATATTCTTCTCGCGCAGCATGGAAATAAGCTCACAGCCTTTATGGATCGCATAATTGCTGATTTTGTAAATCTGGCCCGTTTCCTCCGCAATCGGCATAAATTCGCCGGCCATAATGCGTCCGAACTCAGGGTGCAAAAGGTACATGTAACTGTCGGCATGGGTAAAGCGGCCCTCCTTAACATTATAGGCGGGACGATACCGCATTTCCATAAGGCCGTTGTCAATTGCCTTCGACAGGAATCCGGCGATGGAATTGCGCCGGTACAGCTTCAGTTGCAGCGCCTCGTCAAAGAAGCAATATCTGTTGGGACCAAGCTTCGCGGACTCGGAGATGGCGTATCCCAGCTGCTCGAGCATCTCCTTTGCGCTGTTTGATTTGCCGGGATGCGTGATTGCCGCAAGATTGATTGAGCATATACAGTCCAAGCCTTCGATGCTCCAGCCACTCTCGAAACGCTTGGATATTTCATCTAAAATCGGCGCCCCATACTTTAGCTTGTCAAAGATTATGATGAATTCTACTCCCGCTGTCCGGTAAACATCGGCGTCCTTTAAGCTGATTAAATATCTTGCGATTTTCTGCAAAAACATCTCGCCGAACTGAAAACCGAACGTCTCGTTGAATTCCTTGAAGTCTTCAAGGTACAGCTTGACTACCACGCCTTTGCTTTTTGACTTGCCTTCAATAAGCTCTGTGAGCCTCTCAATTAAAGGTTCCGGCCTTGGGCACCTGAAATAAGCGTCTATCCTTTCAAAGTTTAACTCGCCATATTCTATCTGCATATCTATGCACCTTTCCGTTTTTCTTCCAACGTATTATTTTATTTCACAAAATACATTCTATACTGCCATGCTTGTTATTTTTAGTTCCCATTTTTGTATTATTCCCCGATAATCTTTACAAGCGCCCGTTTTTTTCGTTTCCCGTCAAATTCACCGTAAAATATTTGCTCCCATGTACCGAAGTCAAGCTTGCCGTTTGTGATTGCAACGACTGTTTCCCGCCCCATTACCGTGCGCTTTAAATGCGCGTCCGCGTTATCCTCATAGCCGTTATGACGGTACTGGTCATGCGGCTTTTCCGGAGCCAGCTTCTCAAGCCACACCTCAAAATCACTGTGAAGCCCGCTTTCATTGTCATTTATAAAAACGCTTGACGTTATGTTCATAGCGTTAATCAGCACAAGCCCCTCTTTTATGCCGCTTTCCCGCACGGCGTCTTCAACATGCGGCGTAATATTTACAAAACCCCGCCTGGACGGTACGGTGAAGCTTAACTCCTTGCGATAGCTTTTCATTCGATCCCCCCCCCTTTCACTATTTTACCGCGTTTTATGCATACTGTCAAATATTTGAGGGTATTGACAGTATGATTTATTATCGTTAAAATCATTCACGAGGTGATCGTTTTGGCAAAGAACAGTCATATCCCATTGTTGCCCGAAGCGCGGATACAGAAGACAGCCAAAAAAATATCCTGCGGATTCGCAGTTTTTGCGGTTTGTACCGCTTTAATCACGTTTTATGCGTGGTATGTACCGGGTGAAAGCCTAAAGCCCGCGCTCTTAAACGCAGCCTCGGTACTATTTCTGGCGTTCCCGTGCATGTTCGGATTTGCATCCGGCTCATCAGTCATGACCGGAATCGCAAAAGCCGCCGAAAACGGATTGCTCGTTAAGAGCGGCGAAAAGCTTGAATCCTTAAGTAAAGCGACCGCTTTAGTATTCGGGAAAACCGGCGTTATCACAAGCTTTTCCCCCCGGGTAACGGACGTCGTCGCCATGCCGCGCTTTTTCGAGGAGGAAGTCATCGCCTTTGCTGCGGCGGCTGAAAAAAACTCCACGCACCCGCTTGGCACAGCGATTTACGAATACGCGCAGCCGGACGTTATCACCGGTTTGCTTCAGGAAAAAACAATTCGTACAGGTAAGCACGATATCGTTTCAATTCACAGCGAAAATCATGGGTTTATCGGCTCCGTGCCAGATGCGCAAGCTTTTGAGCCTGTCGAGGGCGGCGGCGTCTCGGCGCTCGTCGGCGGCAGGGAGGTTTTAGTCGGCACACGTAAGCTTTTAACAGAACGCGGCGTTGACGTAACCCAGTTCGAGCATGCAGCGCAGGAGCTTGAACGCGCCGGCAAAACCGCGATGCTTGTCGCCATAAACAAAAAACCCGCCGGAATCATAGCGGCGACCGAAGCCATGAAGCCAAGCGCTTGTGATGCCATAAGAGCACTTAGCGATATGGGTGTAGAAGTATCTCTTATGACAGAAGACAGTGATGTTACAGTTAATCCGATCGCGAAAGACGCAGATATCCGCCATGTGTTTCATTGTGTTTCGCCTAAGGTAAAGGCCCATATAATCGAAAATCTTAAAGATAATGGCGCTGTGGTTTCGGTAGTTGGCGGCAAAAACGACGCCGCAGCGCTAATGGCTGCCGATGCGGCAATTACTTCCGGGCTTGATATGCCTGAAAGCGCCGCCGGTATCATACTTGCAAACGATGATTTAAACGCTGTTCCGGCGGCGATAAAGTTTGCAAGAGCAGCGATGGGGAAAATCAAGCGGAACATCATTTTTGCGCTCATCATAAGCGGAGCGGGAATGCCGCTTGCCGTGGCGGGAATGATTCCGCCCCTCATGGCGTGCGGTATCACCGTGTTCGTATCGGCCTTAATTTTAATATCGTCTACCCGGTAATATTACTCCTAACAGCTGTACGCATGAGATTATGAATACAGATTCTTGTTTTTAGGCAGGTATTTGCGCAGTTCGCCAATAATTTCGTCAAAATCAAGCGGCTTTCCGATATGCCCGCTCATACCTGCTTCGATGCATTTTTGAATATCCTCCTTAAACACGTTTGCGGTAAGGGCGATGATCGGTATATCCTTCGCCCGGGGAATATCCAGCGCCCGGATTTTTTGCGTGGCTTCAAGGCCATCCATCTCCGGCATTTGCAAATCCATGAAAACCATGTCGATCTCTTCATGGCGTTCGCTGAACAATCTGACCGCCTCTGTCCCGTTTTCGGCTAAGATGATTTTCAGAGCCGTACCCTCCAGCATCGCGGATACAATTTCCCGGTTGATTTCAACGTCCTCCGCGAGCATGACGCAATTGTCCTTAAAGCAGTCGGCGTGTACATCCGCGTCATCATTGTCGTGGTCGATCATACACCAGTTTATACAGTCCGCCACCACGAATGGGAACAGTGGCTTTGAAAGGATTTTATCAACGATTGCGTCTTTTGTTTCCTGCTCAATCACATTTCTTTCAACGGCCGACACGATGACAGCATAAAAATGGCCGTCGTATTCTTTCCTGAGCCGGCGCGCGAGCGTAACTCCGTCCATGTCGGGCATTTTCCAGTCAATAAAATACATGTCGTACAGGCCGTTTTGTTTTGTCATTGCAAGCGCTTCATCCCCGCTTATCGCGGCGTCGCAGTTAATTTTTAGCTGATTTGCGATTTGCGCGAAATAGTCGCACGCGTCCTTTTCGTCGTCAACCACCAGCACGCGGATATTTTTAAGCCTCACTTCACGGTTTACAAGATCCTCGCGGCTTTCCTCGCCGTAACCCGCCTGTATCGTGAACGTAAACGCGGACCCTTCACCGAGCTTGGAGTCAATCCATATTTTCCCGTTCATCATTTCGACAATGCTTTTTGATATGGCAAGGCCAAGCCCTGTGCCGCCAAACTTGCGCGACGTGCTGCTTTCGGCCTGTACAAACGGGTTGAACAAGCGTTTTTTCTGTTCGTCGGAAACCCCCGTGCCGCTGTCGGCCACCTGTATTTGTATGACGCATGTATCGTTTTCTTTTTGCATCAGCTTCGCACTCAGGCGGATGGCGCCGTATTCCGGCGTAAATTTAACGGCGTTTGACAACAAATTGGTAATGACCTGCGCAAGCCTCTGTTCATCGCAGAACAGCATGAACGGAATTTGGCTGTCGATATCCAAGGAGAGCTTCTGTTTCTTTTCATCAATGCGGAAATGGATGATGTCAATAACCCTTTGCAGCATTTTCTCGAATATGAATTTCGACGGCGAAAGCTCTAATTTATCGGCTTCTATCTTCGACATGTCAAGTATGTCGTTGACAACGCCCAGCAAATGTATGGAGGCGTCGGATATTTTTATAAAGCAATAGTCTTTTCGGTCAAGCCCCGTTGCTGATTTTCCCATCGCGGTCATACCGGTGATGGCGTTTAGCGGCGTGCGTATCTCGTGGCTCATATTGGACAGGAAATCGCTCTTGCTATGATTTGCCCGCTCCGCTTTTTCCTTTGCTTCCTGTATTTCGGTGACGTCTATGCTTGTAATGATGTACCCGATTTGCCCGCCGTTTTGATCGAGGAAAGAATTCGCAGTCCCCTTAAAGTACTGCTTTGTGCTTTCAATGTAGACCGCCTCGCTTGAGAAGCCTTCCTTAAATGCTTTTATCGGGGAATATTTCGTGCCTTTCGGATAAATGCTGTATTCTTCGTATGGCAGTCCGATCATTTCAGGAAGCGTTTTTTCCTGGAACAAAAGCGCTTCGTCGTTCATGTAGATGATGTTGTAATCCATATCGGTAATTGCAAGGGGCGCGTTTGTGCTGCCGACGATACTTTCCGCCATATTGTCGAATGAATCCGCCAATATCCCGAATTCATCCTTGACAGGCGAGTTAAAGCGGAATTGCCGCTCCCCGAGCCTGAACCGCGAAACGCCCGCGATTAGCCCCGCAATCCTTTCGTTTAAAAAGGCCGCTACCCATAAAGCGATGAGGACCGCCAGAAGTATAAGCACTACCGTAATGATAATCAGCTGCGTGAATATGCTTTGTGTATTGTCGTTTATGATCGCTGTCAGCTGTTCTTCCATCACGACCGAGGGATGCGTGAACGTCTCAAGCCCCGACCCAATCGTTACAAACCCGAACCCGCGGCGGGAGAAGTTGTTTTCCTCGCTCGGGGCGTACTGTCCCGTGTAGTAAGGTATTGCGGCGGCGGTCGTCAGCTTGTCAAGCCCGCTCCAGAACATGTAGAAAGAGCCGGAACCTCCGTCCTCGGTGAGCTCCATCCAGCCTGTGAATTGCGGCGCGTTGTTAAGATACCGGCCGTCAAGCCCGACAAGCCCGGCCCGCGTTAAGGCGGGAGCCGGGGATTTCGATCTTGTCTGATGATCGAAGACCGGTATGCCGATTATAAAATCCGTCCATTTTTCTATCCCGCTTTGCTGCCATGCGTCAAAGATGGAGCTTTCAAGCCACGGTATTTGCGGGTCGCCTGTCGCGGGATTAAAGCCTACAATTGAGTGGTGGCGCGGGTGGGCGATGCTGCGGCACCTGTAATCCCACATGTAAGCGTAGTTGCCGTCATACGCGCTTGGAAGCTCCGTATAGCGCTCCTCCATCGGCGTGATGTGGTCGACAAACTCCATGATATGATCATGGTTTAGAGCAAACGTAACATAGCCTGTGATTTCACCGTCATCATCCGTCACAGGCGTTGCCCAGCGAACAATCCCCTCGAAGCGCCGCCCGTTCGGGTTTTCCATTCCGGCAAAAGCCTGCGCGCCGGGATCGTACGCAATCTCATAGCCTGTTGTTTGCGCGGCTTCCGCCACGATTGAAGGAGTATACATACCGATATAATTTGAGCCGACGTAAGCCCCGATAACGTCTGAGACATATATTTCACCCGGCTGAAGCTTTAAAAGCTCCCCGAAATAATTCTCTGCCTTAACGTAGGTATTTTCTTTGATTGAGACGTTTGTTTTTACGCTGTCAAGCGGATAATGAACCTTCGGCGACGTTTCCGACACAACCTTTACAAGCTCGTTGCCGTCTAAGTCGATATATGTGATCTCGTCGTAAAGTGAAATCGCATCATAATGAAACATGGACGGCGGGTGGGAGCGGAACGCGTCATTGTCGTTGTTTTCAGGATTCGTGGAGAAAGCGGCGGCTTCAGAATGAATCGGGTTTCCTAAAAGAACCCATGACCTGTCATCGGGCGCCAAAGCATATTCACCCGGCTTAATAATCCGGCCAAGATTGCTGTCGATAAATTTGCGGTAGTTTTCTTCACCGGGCTGTATGCTCGCAAGGTATATGATGTCGGAGTCGCGCGCATAAAGAAAGTTCGCCACATGACGGGCAAGGTCGGTCGTTATGTTTTCGATGTTTTCCGTCGCCAAATCGTTTAAAGCCGTTTTGGACGTCCCGACGGCAACGTCCTCTACGAGGGCGATCAGTACGACAAACTGCCGCCATGCAATGAGGGATAAAATAATAATCGGTACAACACTTATGAAAAGGAAAATGAGGATAAGCTTTGCGCGCATACCAATTCTAAGCCCGGACCAAAAGGAATACAGCAGCTTATGAAGTTTATTTTTGACATAATCCATGTTAAACCATTCCCCTCAAGCCTATGGGTAAAGTGTGCGCGCCACGTTATTAAGTATACCTTTTTACTATATTTATGTCAAGAAATAACGAGACAAAGCCAAAATCGGCCGCTTCATTTCGAAGCGGCCGGTCTTAAGAACCAGTATTCACAGGTTTTAAAAGATTAAGGTCAGATAAGCAGCAATTTTAATATGAACAGAACATCCATACCCCAGACAAGCTTGCTGATTTCTTTGATTTTACCGCTTGCGATCTTTACGACGGTCCATGACAGCATACCGTAAATCAAGCCGTCGCTGATAGAGTAGAACAGCGGCATGGTAAGTACGGTCACGGTCACAGGTATCAGGACCTCCAGCTTTGAAAGGTCAAGCTTTCTAAGCGGCTCGAACATCAAGATACCGACAGCCAGCAAGGCGCTTGCCGTCGCAAACGTGGGAACGGTCAAAAACAGAGGCGAGAACAGCAGCGCAAGCGCGAAGCCGGCGGCCGTTACCATCGCAGTCAGGCCGGTTCTTCCGCCTTCGGCGACGCCCGCCGCGGATTCAACGTAAGTAGTCGCAGTCGATGTGCCCAATACGGCGCCGGCGGTTGTGGCAATCGCGTCCGCAAGAAGCGCTTCGTTCGCTTTCGGCAGCGTGCCGTCTTCTTTTAGCATATTGGCTTTTGATGAAACGCCCATCAGCGTTCCGATCGTATCGAAGCAGTCAACGAACAAGAAGCTGAATACAACTACTACAAACGAAAAGAAATTCGCGCTGCTTGCAAAAACCTCACCGAATTGGAAGCATTGCGCAAACGTGGGCGCAATGCTGGGCGGCAGGGAAATAATCGCCTGGGGGATCAGGCTGTAAAGCCCGGCGTCGTAATCGACTCTGTAAAGCCCCACAAGCTGCGCCAGGATTCCGAGCAGCCATGTAATACCGATTGCGATTAACAAGGCGCCCCTTATTTTCTTCACCATCAAAATGATTACGGCAATAAGCCCGATCAGCGCAAGTACGACCGGCGTTGTAAGGTGGGCCGGGCCGACAAGCGTCGCCGGGTTGCCGCCGACAATACCGGCGCCCTGAAGTCCTATGAAGAAGATGAACGCGCCGATACCGGCGCCAATCGCGACTTTCAGCTCCATCGGGAAGGAATTGAACAGCGCCGTCCTGATTCCCGTAACGCTGAGAAGGATGAAGATAACACCTTCAACTAATATCGCCGCAAGCGCGAACTGAGGCGAAAAGCCCATACCGATTACGACGGTAAACGCGAAAAACGCGTTCAGCCCCATGCCGGGAGCAATCGCAAACGGCAGGTTCGCCATCAGCGCCATCAATACGGTACCGACAACGGAAACGAGCGCCGTCGCCACAAATACAGCTCCGTCATCAAGACCGGAAGCGCTGAGTATGTACGGGTTTACAGCCAGTATGTACGCCATTGTAAAAAATGTGGTTATGCCGGCAAGAACTTCTGTTTTAACATTTGTCCCATGTTCTTGCAGTTTGAAAAACTTTTCCATAAATACCCTCCCTCAGTTTTATTAACTCTATTTTAACATAATATGAACATTTTGCAATACCAAATTTATATAAAATTATATAAAGGAAAAATTTGTAACGTCGAACATGCCCATGTCCGTTATGCGGACTTCGGGTATCACCGGCAGCGCCATAAAGCTCAATGTGATAAACGGCTCAATGTCGCGCGATACTCCCGCTTCATACACCTTTGCCTTTAACGATTCAAGCGTCTTGATAAACGCGTCCGGCTCTTTACCGCTCATCAGCCCGTATATTGGCAGCGGTACGTCCCCTGCCCGCTTTCCGTTTTGGATGAAGGCGTACCCGCCCCCTATTTCTTTCATGTAACGGGCGGCCCGCAGCATGTCTTCGTCGTTTGTCCCGGCGATTATCAGGTTGTGCGAATCGTGCCCCACAGTCGTTGCGACGGCCCCGTTTTTAAGCCCGTACCCTTTAAGCAGCCCCACGCCCACATTTCCTGTGGCGTGATGGCGCTCCAGCACGGCGATTTTGCACAGCTCCCCCGCTTTTAGCAGTTTTTCCGCTTCGTCCCGGCTTACCATGCATTTTTTAGTGACGACCTGATCCCTTAACAGCTCAATTACAGGATATGTATCGCGTATTTGTAAATCAAAGCATCCTGGGTCAGGCTCTTTAAAGTTGACGGAATTGCCTTTAGGCAATTCCAATCTATATTGCAATTCATCGGCGATGATCTTTTTTCCGCCCGAATATACGGCTTTTACGTCCACTTCCTCAAGGCTTGTGACGACAAGTATATCCGCGCGGTAGCCGGGCGCAATCGCGCCCAAATCCCAAAGCCGGTAAATCCGCGCCGCGTTTATGCTTGCCATTCGGTACGCGTCCTGGACCGGAAGCCCCAGCGATATTGCTTTTTTTATACAATGGCGTATCGTGCCCTCCCGCCTTATGTCCGCGATGTGCTTGTCGTCCGTGCAAAAAGCAAGCCTGTCGGTATTCATTTTGCAGGATATAACTTGGGGTATTATCGCCGACAAATCTTTACACGCGCTTCCCTCGCGCACGAGCACCGCAATTCCCGCCCTTAATTTTTCAAGCGCTTCCTCAAATGAGGTGCTCTCGTGGTCGGTCGCGGCCCTGACGGAAGCATACGCCTGAAGCGCGCCGCCCGAAAGCCCCGGCGCGTGCCCGTCAATCACCATGCCGGACGCAAGCGCAAGCTTTTCCATTACTTCTTTGTCGCATCCGAGTACGCCGGGATAATTCATCAGCTCCGCAAGCCCCAAAACACGAGAATCATTTAACAGCCAAGACACTTTTTCGGCGTCAAGTATTGCGCCTGCGTTTTCAAAGGGCGTCGCCGGAACGCATGACGGAGCCTGGACGAAATAATTTATAGGGATATCCTTTGTCGCGCCGAGCATGAAGTTGACGCCGTCAAGCCCTGCTACATTCGCGATTTCATGCGGGTCTGTGATCAAGGTCGTCGTACCGTGACGGAGCTCCTCGCGGCAGTAGGAATCAGGCGTTACCATCGATGATTCCACATGGCAGTGGGTGTTGATAAATCCCGGCACAAGAAAGCCGCCGTTCACATCTTCTACGTCCAGCCCGTCGGAATAGCTGCCGACTCCCGCCACGTACCCGTCGATGACCGCGACGTCTCCGCGTATGATTTCGCCGGTGAAAACATTTAGGACATTCGCGTTTTTAAAAATGATATCCGCCGGAATCTCGCCGAGTGCCGCTCTGATAAGCTTTTCGCGCATTATGATACCTCCCCGCTATCGTTAATGATTTTTGCAGCTTTCGCCTCAATCTCCAGTAGCCCGTTTATTTTTACCGGTACGCTTACGTTCT
The DNA here is from genome assembly GCA_009777635.1 of Oscillospiraceae bacterium. Lineage (GTDB taxonomy): Bacteria > Bacillota > Clostridia > Oscillospirales > Ruminococcaceae > WRAV01. The sequence continues at coordinate 44,308 of WRLK01000017.1, forward strand.
TTCCTTTTGCGTATTTTGACGGCACATACCCCGTGTTTACGACGTCGGTCAAATCCACGAGCCTGTCATAAGCCGGCTTATATTCGTCGTAAAGCCGTTTCGCGCGTATATCGCCGATCCTGTCGTAAACTGCAAGCGCCTGACGCAGCAGCGCCCCGGTCACATGGCCGAGACCGAACATGTGCTCAAGCTTATATACGGCCTCGCTGCACCGATTTAGCATGATAAGGCACTCGATGACGTAATAGTTGGACGCGCCGTCGTCCGCATCCGGCAGGATATCCTCAAGCGGCAGGGCATACAGTCCGTTTTTCACGCAATAATCGGCTTTGATGTGAAAGGCTATAAGCGGGCGGCTTGAAATCACGCGCAAAAGGTCCAAGGCCCTTTCAATCCCCGCGATAAAGGCGACGGAACTAAAGTTTTCAGCTACGACGGCAACGCTTGTATCCGTTACCGCTTTTGGATATCCCCCGCCGAAATAAGCGTCTATGATTTCCGAAAGCGGCCCCAGCAGCTCCTTGTGCTTGAGATAGATATCCTCGTTTTTGAAACAAACGGCTGCAAGGAAGATATACGTCGCGGCAAGGCCCTTGTCCTTTTCCATGAAGAAGTCGGTCGCGGCGTTAACGGCTTCTTCGTCCTTGCCGTAAAGCAGCAGCAGGGATAGATACTCGGACTGCGTTGCGATTCCCGCTTCAATCTTTTTGTTGAGGTAATACGCGTGCACTTCGCCAAATCCGTCCATGCGCGTTGCACGCGCAAGCAAATTTAAGGTATTCGCGCTTTTTATGTCGAACAGACTGTTCAAAAACGCGATGATATCGTGTGACGACTGACCTTTTACGCATTGCAGCAATACATTGAGCGCAGGCGGGCTTAAGTCATGCCTTGACTGTATCACCTCGATCATATAATCCATGGCCTGGGCGTGTTTTCCGCGCCTTAAAGCGGCTTTCGCCGCATGGATGTAAAGCGTCCCCTCAGCGTCCTTGTAGGTGTTCACCGGCGTTTCCGGCAAACGCCGCGACTTTTCAAGCGCACCGCTCAAGCTTTCGAGCAGGACGTCTTCCTTCTGATCGAACAGCGCGTCGTAATAGAGGCCGATCGTGGCGGCGCCCCGGTATTCCGCCAGATATTTCTTAAAAGGAAGCACAATTTTATCGTAAAGCTCAAGCCTGCTTACTTTATCGCGCATTCTTGAGCTCGCGACGAGCATACCGTATAAGATCGGCACAATCCCCAAAAGGTAATACTTGATTTGGCTTTTTAGCAACTCCGGCTCGCTTAACGCGGCTTTTAGATGGCGCTCGCAATCCTCCATCCTGTTTTGGTTTAGATATTCCCTCACAAGATAGCAGTGCTGCATATGCCGCTCGTTTGCGGAGCCCGTCGTCTGAATGGCGTTCTCAAGCAGCGCGATGTTGCGGTCCATCTTTTCGCCTAAGATATCCTCGGTGTAGCCGCTGTGGAAAATGGGCCATTTGTCTGTCTGCACCGACGCCGGAAGGCTGCCGTTTTTCAAAAGGAGAATCTCGTGCACCGGCTTGTGATACGCGATCCCGTCTGCTTTTCTGATGATCCTGTCGACCGCCGTTACCGTTTTCACATTCCCCTGCGCGTTTAAGTTATGGATTTTAAGCTGCGCCGTATGCGCTTTCGGGTTTTTCATGAAAAACTGCGCGATATCCGCTTTATCTGAAGCTGTAAGCGGCGGCGAGAACCATTCGTCGGCGTCTAAAAAAATTATGGCGTCGCCGCTCGTAAGCGATAGCGCATGGTTTTTTGCCGCTGAAAAATCACTGATCCATTCAAAATATTCAACGCGCGCGCCTGCTTCCTCCGCCGCTTTTACCGTACCGTCCATAGAGCCGGTATCCACGACAATCATCTCGTCGCACACGGCCTTTAAGCTGCCGATGGAACGCGCGATATTCTTTTCCTCGTTTTTAACGATCCAACACGCGGATATTTTCATGTAACCGTCAATCCTTTCATTGCCCTAAAAAATTAACACAAAGGTTCCGGCGGTGATTAAAATCCCGCCTATGATGGTTTTTGCGTTAACGGCTTCGCCCAGTATAATAAAGCTCAGCACCATCGTGATAACAACGCTGAATTTATCGATCGGCACGACTCTCGAGACGTCGCCAAGCTGCAGCGCCCTGAAATAGAATAACCAGGAAATACCCGTTGCAATCCCCGATAAAATCAGGAATATCCAGCTTTTTTGCGTAATATTTGAAATTTCCGCATGCCTGCCCGTCGCAAAGACGATGCTCCACGCCATGAGGATTACAATCACGGTCCTGATTGCCGTGGCTAAATTTGAATTTACGTTTTCAATCCCGATTTTTGCGAAAATGGATGTAAGGGCGGCGAACAATGCCGCTAAAAACGCGTATACGGCCCACATTGCAGCACTTCCTTTTACGGCGCGGGTTGTATTATTTTTTCCTGAAACAAGGTTTCAAACATATTCATAGCGCCTGAATGTTCCGTGATTTTTCCGTATTATATCCTTGGTGTCCATGATAAGCCTCCTGTTTCAATCGTATTATAACACAAGAACAAGCCCGTTGCTACAAATAAGGAATCATATCCTTAACCGAGTCAAAAATAAGATGCGGCTTTATGTCCGATTCATAAGCGTCTTTCAGCGCGGCCTCCCCGCTTAAGACAAGGACCGCTGTAAGCGAGTTGTTAATACCGGCCGCGACGTCGGTATAAAGCCTGTCGCCGACTATCGCTGTGCGCTGTGCTCCGGCGCCTGTTTTTTTAAGCATATAACCGATGATTTCGCGGCCCGGCTTGCCGATTACGACGTCGGGGCGCCTGCCGGTTACAGCCTCGATCAGCGCGTGAAACGACCCGATATCCGGGATATATCCTGTTTGGGACGGGCAGGTTATGTCGGGGTGCGTTGCGATAAACGCAAGGCCCGCGTTTATAAAATTACACGCCATGCAAAGCTTTTCGTATGTCAGCGACGTATCATACGCCGTCACGACAAGCTCGGGAGACTTGTTGTCCAGTATGATTCCCGCTTCTGTGAATTCACCGGCAAGGGACTCGGTTCCCATTAAAAACACCCGTTTGCGGGGAAACATGGTTTTAACGTAGGAAACAGCCGCCTCCCCTGATGTGACAAGCTCGCTGTCGTCCACCAAAAGCCCCATCGCAGCAAGCTTTTTTAGGTAGTCACGACGGCTTTTTGAGGAGTTATTCGTTATAAACGCATATCTTCTGCCGGTTTCCTTGATTCTTTTAAGGAAACCGCGCGCGCCGGGAATCCAGTCGTCGCCGAGGTAAATTGTCCCATCTAAATCAAGAGCGAAGCAGCCGATTCCCTGCAATATCTGTTTTGGGTCTTTGTTATGCGGAATTTGTGTCATCATCCCACCCCGGTACAACAATATGTAATAATTTTACAATAGAATGGCCTTTTAGGCAAGCTATTGTGCTGATTTGAGAATTCTGATATAATCTGCTAATAAAGGAAGTGAACCGATGCCGATCAAAATACCGGGAAACCTGCCCGCAAAACAGATTCTAAATAAGGAAAACGTATTTATCATGGACGAAGCGCGCGCCATGTCGCAGGACATACGCCCGCTTAAAATCGTGATATTAAACCTGATGCCGAAAAAAATTGAAACGGAAACCCAGCTTTTGCGGGTTTTAGGCAACACGCCCCTGCAAATTGAGGTCGAGCTTTTGCAAACCGCTTCGTATACGTCTAAAAACACATCGCAGGAACACCTTTTAAACTTTTATGAAACATTTGATCAGATAAAAGATAACCGGTATGACGGTATGATTATCACAGGGGCGCCGGTTGAGCTGCTGGAATTTGAAGATGTGGATTATTGGCCTGAGCTTAGGGAAATCATGGAGTGGACTAAAACAAACGTATACTCCACGCTTCACATTTGCTGGGGTGCGCAGGCCGGGCTGTATCATCATTTTGGAGTCAACAAGCATACACTTGACAGGAAAATGTTCGGGATTTTCCCGCATATTTTACACAATCACTCCCACTATCTGCTTTACGGCTTTGACGATATTTTTTACGCGCCGCACTCCCGGCACACGGGCATACGCCGTTCGGACATCGAACGTCACAGCGAGCTTATCATTCTAAGCGAATCGGAGCAGGCCGGCGTGTATATCGTCGCGAACAACAACGGCAGGCAATTTTTTGTGACGGGACATTCCGAATATGACCGCGACACGCTTGCGCAGGAATATTTCCGCGACAAGGACAAGGGCCTCGACATCGACGTGCCGGTCAATTACTTTCCCCACGACAATCCCGCCGCAACGCCCGGTTATGCATGGAAAGCCCATTCGAACCTGCTTTTCTCAAACTGGCTGAACTATTTCGTTTACCAGCAAACGCCATTCGACCTTGACGAATTATCAAACTAGAATCTGTTATCTTTATGTGAACAGTCCCTAATAAGAATCCCCTGAATAGCCTTGGGTATACATCATAAAAAACCACGATACAAAATTCCTTGAAGCCATATGAATTGTAATGTCAAGGGTATTTCAGTTTTTTCATTTCTTATACCTACTGACAGTAAAACCCCCATCAGGATGCCTATTCTGATGGGGGTTTTGTCGTCTTATATTGTATGTGCTGTCCGAAAAAGTCAGATAATTGTAAAACCTTGCCTATAGGCCCTTATTCCAGTATAATGTATAGTAGATGAGTATGCGCCGCCGCGCCAGTAAGAGGAACTATTTTGAGCGAGTTAAATGCAAAAGAATATAAGAGGTTTGAGGGCATCAAGCATATTCGCGCTGATGGCAGCGAATACTGGCTTGCGCGTGAACTTGCCCCTGTGCTTGATTATACCGAATGGCGCAATTTTTCAAAAGTAATGGACAAAGCGATGATTGCTTGCAAAAACAGTGGACATGACGTAATTTACGATTTTGTTGAGGTCAACAAAATCGTAAATGCAGGAGCAACATCCAAGCCGCGTAAAGATTTTGAGCTTTCAAGATATGCTTGTTATCTCATCGTTCAAAACGGCGATCCACGCAAGGAAGTCATCGCTCTCGGACAAACCTATTTTGCTATACAGACATATCGCCAAGAGATAGCAGACAGATTCAACCAGCTTGACGAGGATAGCCGACGGCTTGTTGTTGCGAAAGGCTGATTTGAAGAAAAAGCGCGCGGAGGAAATCACATGAATACCCTATTTCAGAGGACGAACGCTTCTTGGGTGCGTTTTAGCGAATATGAATACAAACAAGGTGAGGACGCGCGCTTTATCTTACACCTGCGCCTAATTCACAGCCCGAAGTCTATGATACAATTAACGTAGCCGATGCGCTTGTAGTAGAAGCTCTTAATATTGGCAGACGAATCAAGACCGATGCGGATTTGCAGGAGTTGTAATCAGGCGTTTATTGCTAATAGCCCGGATGATAATTTTTGCAGCCGGACATGTAAGAACAACAAAAAGCAGGATGCCGATTGATTACCGGCATCCCGCACATATACTAGGATTTTCTTATAATCGTCACAACAATTTTGCTTGGAGATGCCTCGATATGACCATCAAACCCGGAAAATACATCCACTTCAAAGGAAGCGAATATGAAGCCATCGGCATCGCTGCCCACAGCGAAACGAACGAAGAATTGATTGTCTATCGTGCTTTGTATGGCGATGGCGGTCTTTGGGCGCGTCCGGCGTCGATGTGGATTGAAATGGTCACGCATAATGGGCGGCGCGTCAAGCGGTTTACGCATGTTGATGATGTTGTACCTGAACCGGAGCCGCCGACAGGTATTCATAACCGGAGCAAGCCAAGCGAGAAAATCGAGTTATTCTTATCATTATTTGCCGGGCGAGATGATGTTTACGCCGAGCGTTGGGAAAATGCCTCAAAAGGGATTTCCGGGTATGCCCCTGTATGCAATCATAAATGGTCTCCCGTTTGCCCCAAATCAGGCGGCGGCAAAATGAAATGTACCCAATGTTCAAATAAAAACTTTTCACAATACGATGCTAATGCGGTTGAGCGGCATTTAATTGGCAAGCAAACTGTTGGCGTGTATCCGATGTTTCCCGATGAAACATGCCGGTTTTTAGTGTTTGACTTCGACGGCAAGGAGTATAAGCCAGAGGACTTGCAACGGGATGTTACCATTATTCGAGACGCCTGCGCCGAGAAAGGCATCGGCATGTCGGTGGAGCGCTCCCGCTCCGGCAAGGGGATTCATTTCTGGATTTTCTTTGCCGAAAGCATCCCCGCAAGTGTCGCGCGTAAATTCGGCAGCAGCTTGATTACTTATGCCATGAATAAAAACCATATGCTGTCATTCAAGACCTATGACCGAATGATTCCCCTGCAAGATACATTGACAAAAGACGGTTTAGGCAATTTAATTGCGCTCCCGCTTCAAAAGAAATCGCGCGAAGATGGTAACAGCGTATTTGTTGACGATGATTTTAATGCTTACAATGACCAGTGGAACTATCTCTATAACATAAAAAAGTATACGCAAGCTGAAATTGAAGCCTTTATCCGCCAGTTATCGCCGTCCGGTGAGCTTGGGGAATTGCATCGTGATTCCGAGGCTGAGAAACCGTGGGAAAACAGAAAGCTTGAACCAACGCTGACTAGATTTGATTTCCCTGAGTCAGTAAAGGCTGTCCGTGCAAATATGCTGCACATCGAAAAATCGGGGATTGCAAGCTCCGCGCTTAATTCGTTGAAGCGGATGGCTGCGTTTCGCAACCCCGATTTTTATAAAGCGCAAGCCATGCGGCTGTCAACACACGACAAGCCGAGGATTATTTCCTGTTCCGACGAAACTGAGCAATATTTATGTCTGCCGCGAGGATTGGAGAGCGAAGCCTGCGAATTTCTGGAAGATAACGGCATAAATATACAACTTATTGATAAAACAAACGAAGGACGCAAAATTGACGTTGTATTTAACGGCGAACTGCGCGGCGAACAACATCAGGCAGTTGACGCGCTTTTAGAGCATAACAATGGCATTTTGTCTGCGA